>NZ_JBBHLB010000008.1:0-150967 GCF_037572415.1 Flavonifractor porci | reverse complement strand
TCTGGTTGGTCCAGTAGAACTCGTTGAACAGCTCCTCGCCCAGGATCTGCTTCATCTCGGACACGGTGGCACGGGGATGCAGACCGTTGGAGAACATGAACAGGATGTCCTTCTTCTCCGCGCCGGCGGCGTACAGCTCATCCAGGCAGGCCCGGATGGACACCTTCCGGTGGGAGGTGGGCTGGCAGCCGCCCTTTACGATGTCGGGGATGACAAAGACCACGGTCTTGCCGGGGCCGGCCAGCTCCTTCAGTGCGGGCATACCCATGGGGTTGCGGATGGACTCCAGGGTGGCGTTGTACAGGCTGTCCCAGTCCTGGGGCAGACACTCAGGATCGGGCACGGTGGTGCCGGGGATGAACACGTCGGTGTTGTCGGGCAGGTTGGCGCTCATCAGGCCGTGGCCGTATTCAAAATCAAGCTTCATAGAAGATCTCCTTATTGATGCAGATGGGTTTGCGTTATTTCAGGCCGTGGAAGAGCAGGGAGGCCTGGGCCTGCAGCCGCTCCAGTTCCTGCGGTTCGGTGACAGGCATATGTTTCGCCAGGAAGGCAAAGATACTGTCCCGTTCCCCCGGGGAATCGGCCAGCCCCAGCTCCTCCAGACAGGCGGGCAGTTCAAACCGCCGCAGGAACCGGTCCAGCGCCTCCTGCTCCGTCCGGGGGGCGCCGTTGACGGCCAGCTGGTAGACCAGACTGGCCCCCACCAGCTCCCCGTGGAGGAACCGGGAGCGGATCTCCGGGCGGCAGGCGCAGAAGTAGCTGTACAGGCAGTGGCTAATGGCCGCCTGTTTACCGCCGCAGGCCATGGCGGAGATCAGTCCCGTGAGCTGGAGGGCGGCGCAGATGCAGTCCTCCGTCACGGGGTCCACCCGGCCCTGCTTCAGGGCTTCATATACCGCCCCACCGGAGGAAAGCAGCAGGTCATAGGTGCTGTGGGCCAGCAGACGGGCGCTGCGGGAGAAGGCGTTCTGCTCCCACTGATCGAAGTGGAGGATGTTATAGCTGATCTCGGGGTACTTGGCCATGGCGTCTACAAAGCCGATGATGTTGTATCTGGGCGGGCACTCCCGGACCAGAATGTCCAGGTCGGCCACCACGGCAAAGGGAGGATGGCGGGGCCAGTAGTTGCCTGCAAAGGCCCCCTGTTCGGTGTACTCCACCGCCAGCCAGGCGGAGGCGGCGCAGGTGGCCGCCGAGGTGGGTACAGTGATGGTCCGCGCCTCCATCAGGTCGGCAGTGATCTTGGCGGCGTCCAGGGCCCGGCCGCCGCCCACGCCGATGACGGCGTCCGCGCAAAAAGCCCGACCCACTTCTGCCGCGGCCCGGAAATTGGTGGGACAGCAGATGCCGGAAAAGAGATGGACCTGCCAGACGATACCATGCTGGGCCAGACGGTCAGTGACCGCCTGTTCCACCTTGGGCCACACCTGTGGGTCAGCCAGAATCAATACACGGGTGCCAAGCAAAGCAGCGTCCTCCCCCAGATGAGAGAGGACGCCGCTTCCCTGGTAGTATCTTCCCGCACAGAGCTGGATGAGGGTTCCACTGCGCACGAGATGACCTCCTTATTGCGCCGCCTTGCGGGCAGCCAGCTTTTTCTTAACGTAGGGGAACAGCAGCATGAATACGGACAGCAGAATGAAGAAGCAGCTGATGGGGGAGGTGAAGAAGGTGCCCCAGTTGCCCTTGGACACGATGAGAGCGCGGCGCAGGTTGGACTCGCACAGCTTGCCCAGCACCAGGCCGATGACCATGGGGGTCATGGGCATATCCAGCTTGGTCATAAAGTACCCGAAGATACCCACGCCCACCATGAAGATGGCGTTGAAGGCGGAGTAGTCGATGGCAAAGGCGCCGATGACACACAGGATCACGAGAATAGGTACCAGGGTGCTGGTGGGGACCCGGGTGATGTTGACAAAGCCCCGGATGAAGGCCCGGCCCTGGAGGTACATGAAGATGTTCACAATGATAAGGCCCAGCATAATGGTGTAGACCCATTCGCTGTGCTGAGTGAAGAGCTGGGGACCGGCGGCGATGCCCTGCATGGTCAGTGCGCCCAGCAGAACGGCGGTGTTGGTGTCGCCGGGGATGCCCAGGGTAAGCAGGGGGATGAGGGTAGCGCCGGTGACGGCGTTGTTGGCCGATTCGGAGGCCACCACGGCCTCCTCGGAGCCGTGGCCGTACTCCTCGGGGTGCTTGGAGGTGCGCTTGGCCTCGTTGTAGGCCAGGAAGGAGGAGATAGCGGCGCCGGTGCCGGGTACAGCTCCGATGAATACGCCCAGAATGCTGGACTTGAGCAGTACCATTTTATATTTAAGGACGTCCAGGAAGGAGACCTTTTCTTTTTCGACCTTAACTGCTTTGCCGGTATCCTTGTTCATGTCACGGGCCTTGGCCATCAGCTCGGTGATGGCGAACAGGCCGATGAGCACGGGGATGGTATCGATTCCGCCTGCCATCCGGTTGATGCCGAAGGTAAAGCGGCTGACGCCATCCATGGGATCGATGCCGATGCAGGAGATCAGCAGGCCCACAAAGCCCATCAGCAGGCCCTTGATCTGAGATTTGCCGCCTACGCTGGCAATAATGGTCAGGCCAAAAAGAGCCAGGGCAAAATATTCGGAGGGACCAAAGCGCAGGGCAAAGCTGGCGATGGGGGGCGCTGCGAAAATAAGGACCGCGCAACTGAATAGGCCACCTACCGTAGAGGCCGCCAATGCATCATGAAGGGCCTTCAGGCCGTGGCCCTTCTGAGCCATGGGATAGCCGTCCAGCGAGGTAGCCGCCGACGCGGGGGTACCGGGGGTGTTGATGAGGATGGCGGTAATGGAGCCGCCGTAAATGCTGCCGCAGTACACGCCCAGCAGCAGCATGACGCCGGGGATGGAGGCCAGGCCGTAGGTCAGGGGGAGCAGCAGGGCCATGGCCATGGTGCCGGTCAGGCCGGGCAGCGCACCCACCACGATGCCGCCTGCCAGACCCACGTTGATCCACAGCAGGTTCTCCAGGGTAAACAGACTGCTTAAAACTTCCAAATACACAGAATCATACCTCCTTTATGGCAGCCGGACGGACAGCAGGAAGGTAAATCCGGCCCAAATGGCCACGGTCACCACATAGACGATGGGGTAAACCCAGATCTTTTTGACCCGGAACAGCAGCAGAATGGCCGTGGAGGCCAGGAGGGTGGAGGGGAAATAGCCCAGAAACTCAAATACGGCGGAATAAATCAGAATGATGGCTGCCAGAGCAATGGCACGAAGCTCATCCCGAAGAGCGGTTTTACGCTCCTCATCGGTGGTATAGGTGGTTTTGGTATCGCTTCCCGCAGCCTTGCGGTGTTTGACCAGGGTGATAGCCAGCAGGGCCAGACTGAGGAGCACCATGCAGGTTCCGATGAAATAGGGGAATACTCGGGGACCCATAATGGATACGCCGGGATCATCAATGGTCAGTGGGACGGAGATCAGCACAAACGCGCCAAAAATCAGAAAAACAAAGGAAGCGATTAGATCTTTCTTGTATTGGCTCATAGAAGTTCTCCTTTTGCTGGATTCCTTTCATGGGGAGCGGGTCAGGCCCGCTCCCCATAAAAGAGGGGGGAACAAGGGGGAATCAGGATTCACCGGTCAGCAGAGTCTGGTTGACGGCGGCTTCGTCCTTGATCCGCTGGACCATCTCGTCGGTGGTCATGGTCAGGGGCAGCAGCTGGTTGGCGTCGCAGAATTCCTTGTACTCATCGGTGGCGGTGATGGCATTGAGGGTCTCGGTGATCTCGGTCACGATCTCGTCGGGGGTATTGGCGGGCACCATGAGGAACTTCCACACGCTCATGGTCACGTCATAGCCCATCTCCTTGAAGGTGGGAATGTCCTTCAGGTTGTCGCGGGGATCCCGCTCGTCGTTGAAGATACCCAGAGCCACAGCATCGCCGGACTCCACATACTGCATGACCTCGCCGGGGTGGCCCACGCACACGTCAATGTGGCCGCCCAGCAGGGCCGCGATGGTGGGAGAACTGCCGTCATAGGAGATGCCGGTGGCATCCACATCGGTCATGCTGAAGAACTGCTTCTGAGAGAGCTCCATCAGGCTGCCGCTGCCGGAGAAGCCGTAGGTGACGGCATCCTTGGCCAGCAGGTCCTCGATGCTGGTGATGCCGGAGTTCTTGCCGGCGATCATGATGATGGGTTCGTTGGACAGGGCGGCCACGGGGATAAAGTCGTCGATGGTGTAGTCCACATCGCGGACGTAGGGCTGCAGGGTGAACACGCCGATGGCCTCCTGGCACAGGGTGTAGCCGTCACCGGCGGCGTTCTTGAACTCGGTGGTGGCCACGGTGCCGCCGGCGCCGCCGCTGTTCTGCACCACCATGTTCACGCCGAAGTAATCGCTGCCGGCGCCGATCTCAGAGACGATGCGGCACAGACCGTCGGAGGTGCCGCCGGCATCCCAGGGGCAGACAATGGTGATGGTGCTGTTGGGGTAGTTGTCAGCGGCTCCGCCGGACTGTCCGCCGGAGCCGGTGTTCTGGGCGCCGCCGCCGGACTGTCCACAGGCGGCCAGAGGGAGCGCAAGAGCAAGAGAGAGCGCCAATGCAGCGATTTTCCTTTGTTTCATGTTGTTCATCCTCTTTTCTGTGTCATTTAGAATATTATTTTGCCGCATCCGCGGCAGGATTACAAAAGGTTGCAGGTGGCCTCCCACAATCCGTTCAGGTAGCATACCCCCATGGCCCGGTCGTACAGACCGTAGCCGGGGCGGCCCTGCTCCCCCCATACCATCCGGCCATGGTCCGGGCGGATAACGCCGTCGAACCCGGTTTCCCGGAGGATGCGGAAGAGGGCGGCCATGTCGATGCGGCCGGAGGCGCTGATGTGGCCGCTCTCATGGAAGGATTGAGGCCCGTCCAGGGCCACGTTGCGGGCGTGGACGAAGGGGACCCGTCTCTGGCTGCATAGTGCCTGAGCGATGGCGCACATGTCGTTTTGGGGACTGCTGCCCAGGGAACCTGTACACAGGGTCACGCCGTTGGCGGGCAGATCCACGATACGGCAGATCTCCAGCAGGTCCTCCAGGGTGGAGACGATACGGGGCAGGCCAAACACCGGCAGCGGCGGGTCGTCGGGGTGGATGGCCAGCCGAATATCCAGCCGCTGGGCCTCAGGCACCACGGCCTGGAGGAAGTAGCGCAGGTTTCGCCACATCCCCTCCCGCCCCAGCTGGCGGTAGCGCTCCAGCAGGTCCCGGAGTTGGCGGGACTGGGTGGAGAAGTTCCAGCCGGGCAGCTTCAGCGGTTGGGTGGCCGGGTCCATGGCATCCAGCGCTTCCCGGCGGAAGGCCAGGGTGGTGGAGCCGTCCGGCAGGGGGAAAGCCAGATCGGTGCGGATCCAGCCGAACAGGGGCATGAAGTTGTAGCAGACGGTGCGTACTCCGCACCGGGCAAGCCGGGCCAGATTTTCGGCAAACTGGTCGATGTACTTGTCCCGGCCGGGCAGGCCCAGCTTGATATCCTCGTGGACCGGCAGACCTTCCACCACCGTGAAGCGCAGGCCGGCCGCCTTAATCTGGCGGGTCAGCTCCGCCAATTCCTCCTCCGGCCACAGCGCCCCGGCGGGGATGTGGTAGAGGGAGGTCACCACCTCGGTCACCGGCGGGATGGCCCGGATGTGGTCCAGGGTGATGGTATCCGATGGACCGTACCAGCGAAAGCCGAAGCGGGTCATAGGCAGTCGCCCAGAATGGACCGCACGCCGTTTTCCACCACAGCCTCCTCCTCAGGAGTGAGGGAGCGGAAGGGGAAGCGGGGAGGACCCATGTGGAAGCCCTGCATCTCCAGCATCTTCTTGTGGGACATGATGGGCATAATCTTGCGGACCAGTCCCCGGAGCTGGAGCAGCTGTTTCTGGACCTGGCGGGCTTGCTCCAGACGGCCGGCCTGATAGTGATCCCAGAGCTGCTGGCACAGGGCGGGGAATACCGCGGCCATGGCCACGATACCGCCGTCGCCGCCCGACTGCAGGACGGGCAGCACCTGGGCGTCGTTGCCGGTGATCAGCTCAAAGCCCTGGGGCAGATCCAGACACTGAAATTCCTGGAAGGTGATAAAGTCCATGCTGCTGTCCTTCAGGCCTGCCACATTGGGGCAGGTGTCGCACACCTGCTGCAACACCCGGGGGGTGATGGGGTTGTGGGTCATGCCGGGGATGTTGTAGAGATAGAGAGGCAGGGAACCGGACAGCCTGGCGGTCTCCTGGAAGTAGGAGACCAGGGCCGCCTCATCGTAGGGGTGGTAGTAGGGGGCGGTGACAGAGGCGGCGTGGGCTCCCTCGCTTTTGGCCCAGGCAAACAGGTCGGCCATATCGGCCTTGTCCATGGCGGTGGTGTTGAAGAGGATAAAGGTATCGTCAGGGGCCCCTTTGATGGCCGCGGTGAGCAGCTTCTTCCGCTCCTCCAGGGTCAGGTTGATGAATTCTCCCGAGGTGCCGCAAACGAACACGCCCCCGATACCGGCCTTGGTAATGAATTGGGTGAGTTTGGTGTATTCCTCGTAATTGACGCTGCCGTCCGTGTGAAATGGGGTGAGCTGTGGGGCCGAGATGCCCCGCAGGCTGGGTGAGTGTGACACGGAGACGCCTCCTTTCCTTGATACGGGTGAGAGCCCGGTTGTTAGTCCAGAATGGCGCCTTTGGCGGCAGGCTCCACGTGCTTGGCATAGCGGGACAGATACCCTTCCGTGACCTTGGGCTGGTGGGGGGGAAGGACGGCCAGACGGGCGGTCAGCTCGTCGTCGCTGAGACGAACGGAGAGGGTACCGGCGTCGATGTCGATCTCAATGATATCGCCGTCCCGTACCGCCGCGATGGGGCCCCGGCGGGAGGTCTCGGGAGAGACGTGGCCGATGCAGGGACCGCGGGTGGCGCCGGAGAAGCGTCCGTCGGTGACCAGGGCCACCGATTCAGCAAAGCCCATGCCCACCAGCGCGGCGGTGGCGGTGAGCATTTCCCGCATACCCGGGCCGCCCTGGGGACCCTCGTTGCGGATGACGATGACCTCGCCGTGCCGGATGCTGCCGCCGTAAATGGCCTTGACGGCGTCCTCCTCACACTCGAAGCAGTGGGCCGGGCCGCTGTGCCTGCGCATCTGGGGCGCCACGGCGGACTGCTTGATCACAGCGCCGTCGGGGGCCAGGTTGCCCTTGAGGACGGTGATGGAGCCGTGGTCGCTGTAGGCCTGCTCCACGGAATGGATGACCTCCGGGTTGTGCTCCACCAGATTCGCCACGTTCTGGCGGTGGGTGCGGCCGTTGACCGTCATCTGGTCCAGATCGATGAGTCCGTCCAGCTCCCGCATCACCGCGCCCACGCCGCCGGCCTGATCCAGATCCAGCATGGTGTGGGTGCCGGAGGGCTTGATCTTGGCCAGGTAGGGGGTGTCGGCGGACAGGCGGCCCATGTCCTCCAAGGTCATGGACAGGCCTGCCTCATGGGCGATGGCGGGCATATGTAAGGTCATGTTGGTGGAACCGCCCACGCTCAGCCCCACCCGCACGGCCAGCTCCAGCATCTTCTGGGTCACGATGTCCCGGGGGCGGATATTCTCCTCCACCAGACGTACGATGGCCTTGCCGCTGAGTTTGGCCACCCGGTTCTTTTTGCCGCTGACGGCGTGGGCGCAGGCGCTGCCCGGAAGGGTGAGGCCCAGAGCCTCCGCCACCACCGACATGGTGTTGGCCGTGCCCATCATGGCGCAGGAGCCGGGGGTGGGGGACATAAGCCCCTCCATGTACTCATATTCCTGGCGGGAGAGCTCTCCCCGGGTGAGCTTACCGGCCATCTCCTTAAGCTCATAGGTGGCATAGGTGCGTCCCTTATAGACGGCGGGCATCATGGGGCCGCCGGTGACGATGACCGTGGGCAGGTTGACCCGCAGGGCCGCCATCAGCATGGCGGGCACGATCTTGTCACAGCCGCCGATGAGTACCAGGCCGTCCAGCTGGTGGCCGGCGGCGTACACGTCGATGGAGTCGGCGATGATCTCCCGGCTGGGCAGCACGCTGCACATACCCACATGGCCCTGGGAGAAGCCGTCGCAGATGGAGATGGTGCTGACCTCGAAGGGAATGCCCCCCGCCTCCAGAACACCGTCCCGCACCAGCTTGCCCAGCCGGTCCAGATGAACGTGGCCGGGGTGCATCTCGTTGTAGGTGTTGATGACGCCGATGAAGGGCTTGGACAGGTCCTCGTTGTCCAGACCCATACCCCGCAGATGGGCCCGGGGGCCTGCCATGCTCAGGCCGTTTACCACCTTGGAGCTGGGATACTTGGGATCCTTATAAGTGAGATCCAGGGTCTCTTCCATGGAAGGTGCCTCCTTGTATCAGGATGATTTGGAAAGCTGGATGGGATAGTTGCAGCCCAGCTTTTCGGTGATGCGAGCCGCGCACTGGAGCAGTTCCCTGCCGTAGGAGAGGGCCTTCTCCAGCGAGAAGCGGTAGTCTGGCGCGGCGATGCTGATGGCGGCCAGCGCCTGGTTGTCCACATCGAAAATGGGCGCGGCAATGCAGACCACGTCAGTGTGGTGTTCGTGGTTGTCCAGCGCATAGCCCTGGATACGGATGACCTCCAGCTCCCGCAGGAGGCTCTCCGGATCGGCCAGCGTCTGAGCGGTATACCGGGTCAGTTCGGTGTGCTCCAGGTAGTTTTTCAGCCAGCTCTCCGACTTCCAGGCCAGCAGGGCCTTGCCGCCGCTGGTGCAGTGGAGGGGGATGCGCTTGCCCACAGCGGAGTGGAGGCCCACCGAGTTCTTTGCGCCCAGCTTGGCCAGGTAGACGGCCTCCCGGTCCTCCTCGCCGATGAGGTGGATGGTCTCCAGGCTCAAATCGTTCAGATAGGTCATCTCTGCCTTGGCTGCCTCATAGAGGAAATTGGTCTTTTGCAGCTGGAGGGCCAGCAGGCGGGCCTCAAAGCCCACACGGTAACATTTCCGGGCGTCATCCTTTATCACAAAGCCGCAGTGCTGCATCTCCTGAAGAATGCGGTGGGTGGAGCTGGGGGGGATGCCGGTCATGGCGGACAGCTTGGCCAGAGGAACTTCTTCCTCGCTTTCAGCCAGTGCCACCAGCAGCTGCAGCGCTTTCATGGAGCTGTACATCCGCATCATTTCATGCAGTTCCTTGCCCCAATGCATACAGCAACCTCCTTCATAAAATTCTATATATGGAAAACTGGATTTATATCTGGTTTTCTAATTGCATGGTACACTCTCCAGAATTTGATTTCAAGTGAGAAAAGATTCCATATAATTCAATAATATGGATACCGCAAGCCGGATTTTAAATATAGAAATGGGACCAAATGAAAAGGGAGGATTTTCTTTGGCGTATATTCTAAATACAGAAATTTGGTTCCAAATTGCACAAAAAGACAGGGAATATTTTGTAGCGGCATATCAGTAAACTTCCACAAAAGGAAGAGGTTGGTCATTCTGGTAATTATCCAGTATCTCCAACAGATTTTAAAAAGCGCCTTGGCCCCGGTTTTCGCGGAAAAGGGAGCCTCAGGCGTTTGCGGGGGCCGGGGAGAGGGCGGCGATTGCCTCTTCTGAACCGGAAGATCTTGTCATAGTCTGTACCAATCAAATGGTAGGAGGTATAGGGATGAAGATCATTCTGCTGCGGCGAAAGCTGCTGGCGGTGCTGGCCTGTGTGTTGGCGGCCGCCGCCATGTTCTACATCGTCAATTATCCGGAGGTGGTAAGCGCGGCGGCTGCCAAACGGCAGCTGCCCATCTACTGCGTCCAGCGGGACCAGAAGATGGTGGCCATCTCCTTTGACGCGGCCTGGGGAAATGAGGATACTCAGCAGCTCATTGACATTCTGGGCCAGTACCAGATCAAGGCCACCTTTTTTGTGGTGGGGGACTGGGTGGACAAATACCCGGAGTCGGTGAAGGCACTCCACGAGGCCGGCCATGAGATCATGAACCACTCCAACACCCACGCCCACTACAACAGCCTGTCCACCGAGGAGATCATTGCAGACGTGTCGGCCTGCAACGACAAGATCGAGGCCATCACCGGCGTGCGGCCCACCCTGATCCGCTGCCCCTACGGGGAGTATGACAACCATGTGATTGCCGCCATC
Source organism: Flavonifractor porci (assembly GCF_037572415.1). Lineage (NCBI taxonomy): Bacteria > Bacillati > Bacillota > Clostridia > Eubacteriales > Oscillospiraceae > Flavonifractor > Flavonifractor porci. The sequence goes on along the minus strand of NZ_JBBHLB010000008.1, from coordinate 140,817 downwards.
CGCTCCATGGGTATGGAGCCCATCCAGTGGGATGTGGACAGCCTGGACTGGAAGGAGATCCCGGCGAATGAGATCACCCAGCGGGTCGTGAGCCGGGTGTGCCCCGGCTCCATCGTGCTCTTCCACAACGCCGCCATCCACACGCCGGAGGCCCTGCCGGGAATCATCCAGTGCCTGCTTCAGGAGGGGTATACCTTTGTGCCCATTTCCCAGATCATCCTGCCGGGGGACTGCGGTACCGACTACACCATTGACCACGCCGGCCGGCAGCAGCCCTGCCAGAGCTGAGTGCAAAAAGGGCCTGCTGCATTTTTGCAGCAGGCCCTTTTGAAGCGATTATGGCCCGGTACAGAAGTGACGATCTGTCCAGCGGAACATATGATATCGGGACTGGATCTGGTGGCACTTTGGGCAGAACTCCATTGTGCGCCGAGGAAGCACCGGAAGCGATCTTTTTTACGCCAGTTTTATTTTGCCGCACCCTGCATCATGGACAGCAATTCACGCTTACATTCCTCCACGCTGTTGGGATTACCCGGATTGGAAACACTCCCGAGCGGTTCAATCACCTCGTAGCGGGCGCAGTTGGCATCATAGATGGCATAAAGTCGGTCACATTCTTCCTGATTGGTCTCCCCTCCCGGATCGATGCCCAGGGAAAAGGTATCTGTCCGGTCAGTAAAGGTATAGGTATGAGTTTGCGGTCCCTGATACTCAAGCAGCAGTACCGCATAGTCTCCGCTGCTCTTTTCCCGCACCAGAGTTACTTCGGCATCCAAGCCTAGTCCACTCCATTTGACGATGGTTTTCCCGCCAGACCACTGGACCAGGAAGGCATTGACATACGATGTATCGTTGTTGGAGACCAGGATCAGTTCCTTGATGCCGTCGCCATTCATGTCCAGCAGTCTGGCGTCATCCAGCGTAAGGCCCCAGAGTTCGGAAGACTCTGGTATGCCGGAGATCGTACCCGTCAACTCTATCTCACGCATGATATTATACATATCCTTTGCCATGCGCGCCTCGTTGTTGGGTTCTTTGACCTGTATATTCTGAGAGGTGTCACCACCGTTGAGAGCCGCGGCATACCGGTTTAGAAAATTGACCATCTCCCGAGGAGAGCAGGCGTCGGCTTCCACCTCATCAAAGGGGCGGTACGGAAGCGTACGGGGAGGCTTCTCCTTTGGAACAGATGCTTCTGAAAGCAGCTGTTCCCATTCTTCGTCTGTGTAGTAAGTCTCCACGCCGTTTTCCACGACCCGCATCATTTGCTTCTCGTCGTCGTATTCCTCCAGCCAGGTCTCGCTCTCCTCCACCCCGCCTTGGCGGAAGGTGAACACACTGCCGCCGTGACGGGCAGCGCCGGAGGCTCCGCTCCGGTCCATCTGCACCGTTCCCTCGTCTGTTTCGAAGAGATCGCTGCTCTCTCGGCCGTGGTAAGCTTCGTCACCGATGATCCGTATGGGCTGGCCGCGTTCGTTCCATCCATAGATCTCAAAGGAACTATCCACCAGACTGCTGAAGCAATAGAGATAGGGCATACCATCTCCAGCGAAGTCGCCAAGCATCATGAGGGAGCGGTCGGTCTCATATGGCCCATCATATCCCTGCACCGTATAAGGTTCGTCCCAGAACACGACCTGATCCACTGGCTGACTATAGCCGCTGAACGGCGTGATACCATCCTCGATTCCCCGGGCGATCAGATCTGCCAGCAGCAAAGCCTGCTCCGCTGTCATCTGGCACTTGCTGATATCGCCGTAATAGGGCATGGTATCCAACACGCCTTCAGCAGCCTGCCGGTCAAGGTCAGCTTCCGGGGTATTCTGAGGAGTCGTTTCCGGGGTATTTTGCGGAACCGTGCTGAAGGTAGGGTTGGGTTCCTGCTGGGTCCTGTCTGTACCGCCAATCAACAAGCCACCCACAGTTACTCCTCCGCCGACCAGCAGCACACCCGCTGCCACACCGGCAGCCAGCTTGAGCTTGAAGGCCCCCGATGCGGCCGCTTTGACAGCGGTTCCCACCGCGGCCTTCCTGCCCGCCGCCGAAGCGGCTGTCGCTGTATTTCCGGTGGCCTGGGTCCCCGCTGACGCGGCAGCAGAGGTTCCTGCGGCGCCAGCCTTCCCCAATCCCGCGCTGATATTCTCCCAGACCCGGGAAAAGACGGCGGAGTCGGGCAGTTCGCTGGTAAGGCACTGGAACAGAACGCCCACAGGGATCATGGTATGGAGCCGGATACCGTCCCGCTCCTCCAACGCCAGCACGTCCTCTCTCAGCTTTTTTCGGGCGTAGTTGAGACGGCTTTTCACCGTCCCCGGGGCGCACTCCTGGATCTCCGCGATCTGCTCCACCGAGCAGTGGGAGAAGTAGTACAGAATGACGCACTCCCGCTGGACCTCGGGGAGCCGCTCCACCAGACGCATTACCAGACGGCGGGTCTCCACGTTGTCGGCCACAGATTCAGGCAGGATACCCTCATCCGGGTCGGGGATGGCTTCCAAAAATCCCCCGTCCTCGTCCTCTTCCTTGGAAGCCTGAACAAACCGGCCCTGCTGCTTATGCAGGCGGTGGCAGCGGTTTGCGGCGATCTGAAATATCCAGCTTATAAAGGCCTCCGGATTCCGCAGGCTGTCCAGGTGCTGCAGGGCGGAGAGATAGGTCTCCTGCACCACGTCCATGGCCAGCTCCGGATCATTGGTTAGCCGCAGAGCCAGGGCATACACCCGCTGGCTGGTCTGTTCATACAGCTGTCCCATGGCCTCCTGATCACCGGCCTGGGCTTGACGCACCAGCTTGGTCAGATCCATACAATCCCCTCGTTTCTTCGTATTTCGTTAGGTTTCTTTTTTGTTGGTGCAGCTGGCCGGCAGCGGACACAAAAGCCGTTTCAGCACTTTGTGATCCCCTTTGAATGGTCCGGTACACGATCCAGCTCATATTGGTTACGTCAGTAAGATACCGCGCCCCTTCCCCCGGTTTTAAATGGGGAGAAAAAATTTTTAGGGGGGAGGGCGAAACCTTATCCCATCCAGTTGTGTCCGGTCCAGCTTTTCCGCACCTGATTCATCAATTCATAATAAACCTCCCAGCTGCGGTCATAGCTGCCCCACTCCACCGGCAGCTGGGGCGGGATCACGTTTCCTTCCGCGGCATTGTACGCGCTGCATACTTCCAGACTGGGGCAATCCAGCAGCGGGGTCAGATCCACCGGGTATGTATAGGAGTACAAATGAACTGCCCGAAGTTTCTCTAATTGAGAGAGGGGAGTCAGGTCCATATCATATCCGCCGTCCAACCCAACATACTCCAGGGACGGCATATACGCGACCACATCGAGAGAAGTACCCCATGCGTACAGTCCCTTCAGATCCAGTATTACAAGGTTGGGCAGCATTTCTGACGCGGTCAGCTGGGTGCAGGTGTCAGGCTCGGCAGTTACCTCTAAGAAACCAAGTTGTGTCAGCTGGGAGAGATCCAGAGAGGACCCGGATAGGCCTACATACAATTCCACCAAAGACGAGGCCTCTTCCAGCGGCGTCAGATCTGCTTCCTCAGCCACGGAAATCATGAGTGCCTTCAGCTCCCCCAGGTTTTCCAAAAAGCCAAGGTCATTGATTGCCTGACCCTCGTCCCTTGTAAGCGGCATGAGGAGGGAGTGCAGATCGTCATCCCGGATGGTCTGGAGCAGCGCGCCGGAATCTCTCACGTCATAATGGATATCCGTCAGATGGGGCAGCAGGGCAGCATCCTCCAGGCTGTTGACAGGTACGTTTCCCTTTAACATCTGGGAAGTCTCCCCGTGGTCCATCCAGATCTCCGTCGATAATGTGCCGTCTTCCTCAATGGAAAGCATATCGATCAGCTCCACATCGCTGGGGTGGATGGGGCCCTGGGGTTTATCGATGATTGTGCGGATATTCTGCTCAAAGGCGGGGTCGCTGAAGGAGAGGGTGGGCTCATGGAGGGCCAGTCCTACGCCGCCCACTAGTAGGCCGCCCGCCGCCAGCCCGGCAACCAGTTTGAGCTTGAAGGCCCCGGACGCAGCCGACTTGACAGCGGCCCCCGCCGCAGCCTTCCCGCCCGCTGCCGAGGCGGCCGCCGTTGTGCCTCCGGCGGTCTGAGTCCCGGCTGCCGCGGCGGCGGTAGCGCCTGCCGCCCCAGCGGTCCCCAGCCCGGCGGTGACCGCCTGCCAAGTATGGGAAAAGACAGCGGGGTCGGGCAGTTCCCCGGCAAGGCAGGGGAAGAGAAGTCCAATGGGAACCAAGGTGTGCAGCCGGATGCCGTCCCGCTCCTCCAGTGCCAGCACGTCCTCCTTCAGTTTCTTTCGGGCGTAGTTGAGACGGCTTTTCACCGTCCCCGGGGCGCACCCCTGGATCTCCGCGATCTGCTCCACCGAGCAGTGGGAGAAGTAGTACAGAATGACGCACTCCCGCTGGACCTCAGGCAGCTGGTCCACCAGCTCCATCACCAGACGGCGGGTCTCCACGTTGTCGGCCACAGATTCAGGCAGGATACCCTCGTCCGGGTCGGGGATGGCTTCCAAAAATCCCCCGTCCTCGTCCTCCTCCGGGGAAGCCTGAACAAAGCGGCCCTGCTGCTTATGCAGGCGGTGACATCGGTTTGCTGCGATCTGGAACATCCAGCTCACAAAGGCCTCCGGATTCCGCAGGCCGTCCAGGTGCTGCAAGGCCGAGAGGTAGGTCTCCTGCACCACGTCCATGGCCAGTTCCGGATCGTTGGTCAGCCGCAGCGCCAGGGCATATACCCGCTGGCTGGTCTGCTCATACAGACGTCCCATGGCTTCCTGATCGCCGGCCTGGGCCTGGCGCACCAGCTCGGTCAGATCCATACAATCCCCTCGTTTCTTCGTATTTCGTAGTGTTACAACAGTTTACCAGATGATTGGACGATTTTCCAGAGGAAACCAAAGAGTTGCAGCAGAAGCAGGGAGCGGCGCCACGGCGCCGCTCCCTGCTGTCAGGTTGTTGGTTATTGGGAAATATAATGGTACAGACGCATTAGAGTGGTGATGCACTGCTCCCGGCTGTAGGACAGGGAGGGGGCAAACCGTCCGCCGCCCACGCCGTTCATAATGCCGCACCCCTGAATGGTTCCAGTGGCCTCCAGCGCCCAGGGGGAGATCTCTGCCCGGTCGGTGAAGTTTGCCTCCGCCGGCGGCAGGTATTTGGACATCCGCAGTGCCAGGCGGGTAAGCATGACCGCCGCCTGTTCCCGGGTCAGCGGGTCATTGGGGTGGAAGCTGCCGTCGCCCACGCCGTTTACAATGCCCAGGTAGGCGGCCTTCTCCACGTCCTCATCCTTGGTGTCGGAGAAGGAGACACGGCCCTGCACCGGGCTGCCGGTCACCGCCTCATAGAAACGGACCACCAGGGCGCAGATCTCCTGACGGGTGGCGGTCTGGGTGTAGCCGCTCTGGAGCGCGACAGGCACAAGGTTCATCTGGATAGCCTCCTGAACGGAGGCTGCCGCCCAGTCGGAGGGTTTGGAAGCATTGGGGTCGGGCTGGGAGAAAAAGTCCACCTGGTAGGTGAAGTCCACAGCCTTGCCGGAGCGGTCCTTCAGGCCGTCGATGGTGACCTGGTAAACACCCTCATACTTGGACACTCCGTCAGGCCGGAAGATGATGCAGTTGCCCACGCCGGAGGTCTCCACATTGAGGTAGCGGCCGGAGGCGGCGGGGGTATAACTGGCCTTGCCGTCCAGGGTCCAGGTCTTGCCGTCGCTCTGGCGTACCAGAGTGACCACAAGGCCGGACTGAGTGGGCACCTGATAATCGTCGGGGTTGAGCACCACGCTCCAGGCGGTGTTGGCGTCAAAGCTATCCAGATAGTTGGGGAAGCTGCCCGAGGCGGGCCAGCCGATAAAGTCATAGTCGCAGCCGCTGCCGCTGGTATCGGTGACCTTCTCGGTTACAAAGTCGCGGTAGATGCTGTCCGGGTTCTGGGCGTAGCCGAAGCCCACCCGGCCCAGCTCGGGGTTGAGCTGCCAGCGGCGGTGTCCCACCCGCTCCACGTTGCGGGCGTCGCTGTCCTGCATAAACATATCCACTGATTCCAGCAGGTCCATGCCCGCTGCAATGTTGCTGGTGGAGGTGGCCTCATAGGCCTTTTGATAGAAGCTGTTGTCCATATCCGAAGGCTTGGCGGGGGTATGGTTCAGACTGCCCAGGTGAGCCAGCAGCACCGCGCCGTACTGGGCGTTCTCGCTCAGACGGTCGTCCAGCTGAACCTGAGGCACACCGGCCAGCCGCCGCAGCACATTCAGACGCTGGGCGGCGGCCTCCAGGGCCTGGTGATCCACCGCGCCGGTGGCATAGGGGGCCTGGATGGAGGGTTCCTTTGTCAGAACGGGGTTGGGAAAGGTGCTGGAGGCCTGATTCAGCAGCTGGACGATCTCTTCCTTGCTCAGTTTTTCCAGCGTGGTGGAGCCGCTGTGCCGCAGTTCAGTCTGCTCCGGTTCCTCGGTGGGCTGAGAGACTGTTCCGTCAGGCAGCAGGACCTTTACCCCTTCCAGCCGGACCGGGGCCCACGCTTGATTGGCATAGTCTATGTCCAGGTTGGTTTCGCCCCATACCCAGAGGGAGCCGTCCTTGGTGACGGCCATGGAGCCGTTGTATCCCACGCTGACCTCTGCCACGTTATCCATGATCTTGACCGGCGTCAGCGCCACGTCGGAGCGCTTTCCGGTACCGATGCGGCCGTTGCCGTCGCCGCCGCAGGTCCAGAGGGAGCCGTCGGTACACACAATGGCGGTGAGGGGATTGGAGGTGGAGATGGCCGCGCCGTTGTCCATGATCTTGGTCCATACACTCTGGACGGGGCCGCCCACCACATTTTTGTCGTTGCCGGTACCGCCGTTGCCCAGCTGGCCGTAGTTGTTGTCGCCGCATACCCAAACGCTGCCGTCGGTTTTCAGCGCCACCGTATACTCCCAGCCGCAGCTGACTGCCTGTACGTTGTCCATAACCTTGACCGGCACGTCCTGCCAGACATAGCGGTCCATTTTGGTCCGGTTGCCCTGCTTGCCGTTGCCCAGTGCGCCGCTGTCGTTGCGGCCCCACATCCACAGGGAGCCATCCTCCTTGATGGCCGCCGTATGGGCCGTGCCGCAGCTGACTGCCTTGACATTCTCCATGACCTTGACCGGGACGGTCTGCATAGGTTTGTCCTGGTTTCCACCGAAGTAGGTGTCGTTTCCTTTTCCGCCGTTACCCAGTTGGCCCCACTCATTGTTGCCGCACATCCACAGGGTTCCGTCAGTTTTGACGATGCCGGTGTGTCCGTAGCCGCAGCTCACCGATGCCACATCGTCCATGATCTTGCCCGGCCTGGTCTGAAAGACCCCCAGGGTATTGGAGCCGTCTCCCTGCAGGCCGTTGCCCAACTGGCCCGTCCAGTTGTCGCCCCAGGTCCAGAGGGAGCCGTCCGACTGAATAGCGGCGCCGTTGTTGTTGAGACCGCTGCTGACAAATACCACGTTGTCCAGGATTTTTTCCGGAGTGCCGGTGGTGGAAGAGGTGGTGCCGTTGCCAACACCTCCGGTCAGGCTATCCCCCCAGGACCACAGGCCGCCCTGGGCGTCGATGTAGGTAAAGACACCTGCGTTGGTGGCAATACTCTGCCGCTGGATGGGGACTTGCTGGGTACGTTCCGCTGCCAGCGCCCCGGGCATGGCCCCAACCAGGAGGGCCGCCGCGCAGAGGGCGGAGAGCAGCTTTTTGGGTAACTGGATCCGTTTCATCAAAATTCCTCTCTTTCTTTGTGATTTAAGTGGCGCTGCGGTACAGGAAAGTGACGATCTGCCCACGGCTGCAAATCAGGTCGGGGCTGAACGTGGTGGCGCTGGTGCCGCTGGTGATGCCCTCTTTCACGGCCCAGGCCACAGCCTGGGCATATGGGGCCTGACCGGATACATCCGTAAAGGAGGCGCTGCCGCCGGCGGGGCGGCCAGCCAGCTTCCACAGATAGGTGACGGCGGAGGCACGGGTGCAGGGTGTGTCGCCGCCAAAGCGGGAGCCGGATACCAGACCCTTTTCATAGGCCCACACAGCCGCCTTGGTGTAGTAGGCGTCGCCCGGCACGTCGGTAAAGGGATTGGAGATCGCAGGCTCCGGCGAGCCGTTGGCCCGCCACAGGAAGGTGAGGATCTGGGCGGTACTGCAGGTAGTGTCGGGGCTGAATGTGGTAGTGCTGGTGCCGCTGGTAATCTTCTTCTCCACAGCCCAGCGGACAGGCACGTTGTAGTAAGCGTCGGCGGATACGTCCACAAAGGGGGCTTTGTTTGCCTGAGCGGCCAGAGCGGTTTGCAACTGATTCACGGTGGCGGCGGTGGCCGGGTTATAGAGGGTGATGATATACCCGTAATCGCTGCCAACCGCAAGGGTCTCTTTCTGCTTCCAGCCAGAGGCCTGCCAGGCCTTCCACTGGCTGTGGTCGGTCTGATCGGAAGAATCACTGTACTGCTGAACGGTGCCGTCCATATTAAGCAGGGCCACGTCTTGGTAAGTGGTGACCAGAACCTCATTTGCCGCTTCATCAATGCCGGTGGCAACATTGGCGGAGATATAGGAGCAAAGGCGGGTTTCATTGCCTCGCTCCACCAGGTAGAGATAGCCTTCTTCTGTACCCTGGTATGCGGTATTCATTTCACAGTTGGCGGTGCGTACCGCCTTTCCGCCGCTCATGGTCCAGATCTCAGCGGTGACAAAGCCGGATGCAGGATACTCCACCCGCAGTGTCACCAGCTCGGGCCGCTGGTCGCCGTTAAAATCGGTCAGCCCGGCGTAGATAAGCCCCTCGCCGAAGTAGGATATGCCGGAATACTCCAGCTTTTCCTCCTGGGCAATGGAATAGGTTTGGATCTGTTGCCGCAGAACGTTGTTGTAAGCTCCGGCGGTCTGTGGGTCCAGAGTGGATGGGGAGAGCGCACCTGCCGGGAGACTCAGCATTCCGCCGAGCAAACCTGCTGCCAATGTACCGCTGATCCATCGTTTCATATCATAATTCCTCCTGTTTCTCTCCCGGCAAAAGGCCGGTGGTTATTTGATGGTGGGGCTGCTGCCAGCGGCGGAGGGCAAGACAGTCGGTTTGTTTGAATCCCCTGCCGGTCCGGCAAGCGGATCCCGTGGAAAGGAAGCGCCCGCGCCTCCGCCGCTTCAGCCTGTGCGAGCATTGCCGCTCACGACAGTAAGAGCATTGGGGGAGGGGTGCGGTTTTATTTTTGGGGAAAATTTTTAAAAATATTTTAACAGCCTTTCCTAAAATATACAAGCATGTTTTGTGAGGCATTAGCTAACATACATTTGCGGTGTATCTGGGTAGAATGCTGTTAGGTGGTGGCGCATAGTATGAAGCGGACGCAAAAGCTGATTTTCGATGACGATATTTATAATACGATACGCCGCAATATTCGGAAATACCGCAAGGAAAAGGGATTGACTTCCGCACAGCTTGCGGAGATGGTGGACCTTTCCCATGATTTTATACGGCAGATCCAATCGGAAAAAGCGGCTTACAATTTCTCTGTGGAGACCTTTTATAAGATATCCGTGGCCCTGGGAGTCGGTATGGATAAGCTGAGTAAAAAGCAGGAATAACACCCCATTTCCTCTCAGAGGAAACGGGGTGTTTTTTGAACAGCCATCTCCGTTACGGCGATGGCTCAGGGGGAATGGATCAAGAAAAACGGCCTGCGCCTTTGAGGCGCAGGCCGAAAAATTTGAGCACAGGAGCGCGGCAATCCACACCTTACCGCAGGCTCTCTGCCTTTTCTTTAATAAAGTGGCTCAGCCAGGAGGCCGTGGCCTTGTTTTCCAGAGCAAAGTCAATGGTGGCCTCCAGGAAGCCGCACAGGTTGCCGGTATCGTACCGGCGGCCCTCAAAGTCCACCGCCACCATCCGGCTCTTGCGGCAGAGCTCCCGCAGACCGTCGGTGAGCTGGATCTCCCCGCCGTAGCCCGGCTTCAGGTTCTCCAGAATGTCAAAGATCTGGGGGGTGAGCACATACCGGCCCAGGATGGCATAATTGGAGAACATCTCCTGAGGCGTGGGCTTCTCATTCATGTCGGAAACATCGAAGATCCGGTCCTCCAGAGAGGCGATCTTCACGGAAGAGTAGCGGGAAATGGCCTCGGTGGATACCTTCTGGACGCCCACGGCGGAAGCACCGTACTTCTCGGCGCCCTCAATCAGCTGGAGGGTCACCGGCTTTTTGGCCCGCATGATGTCGTCGCCCAGCAGCACGGCGAAGGGCTCGTCTCCCACAAAGCGCTTGGCCCGGTAGATGGCATGGCCCAGGCCCTTGGTCTCCTTCTGGCGGACATAGAAGATGTTGGCCAGATCGGCTGCCCGGCGGACCTCCACCAGCTCCCGCTCCTTGCCGGCCTGGAGCAGGCGGGTCTCCAGTTCGGGGTAGTAGTCAAAGTAGTCGTCCATGGCGGACTTGGCCCGGTTGGTGACGATGAGGATATCCTCAATGCCGGAGGCCACAGCCTCCTCAATGATATACTGGATCACAGGCTTGTCCACCATAGGGAGCATTTCCTTGGGGACGGTCTTGGTGGCGGGGAGCATCCTTGTCCCCAGACCAGCGGCGGGGATGACAGCCTTGCGGACTTTCATGAGGGAATCCTCCTTGTTTGTTATAAAACTGAGGGACGTCGCCTCAGCGGACGGCCAGGCGGCGTTCCGGGATCATAGTGCGGAAATAGCGGATCTTGGGCAGGCCCAGCAGCAGCACGGAGCCCAGCACATAGCAGGCCAGGGCCTCGCCCGCCACAAAGGTCCACATATTAAACCCGTAAGCAGCCCAAAAAGCACCGTTGATGGCTCCTGCCTGGGCCCAGGCCCACATGGGGGGCAGCAGCAGGGCGTTCAGTACAATGGGGGGCAGAGCGGCCAGATACCAGCGGGGCATCCTGGCGCTCAGGAACGCGGCGATGGCGGTGGCCAGAGTGCCCACCACCATGTCAATAGGGCCGTAGGGAGAGAGAATATTGGTCAGCAGGCAGCCCAGCGCCAGGCCCGGCGCGGTGGCAGGAAACAGGAAGGGAAGCACGGTGAGGGCCTCTCCCAGACGGACCTGGACAGGTCCAAAGGTGAGCTGAAAGATGTTGCCGAAATAGCACAGGACAAAGTAGACGGCGGCCACCATGGCGGCCAGGGTGAGATCACGGGTGTTGCATTTGTGCATGGTTGATTTGGAACCTCCATTTTCGTATTTAGAGAACGACGGTGAGTCCCGCCGAACGAACGCGGCGCTGCCGCGCTTGGACCGGGTGTGGAAACCAGTCGGTCACATTTTAGCACAATCCCTGTGGAAAGGCAAGGGAGAGGGCTTTTCCGGCGCTGATTTACAGGGTCGGAAGAACCTGCTATACTGGTCAAAAAACAAAGGAGGAAGCAGGATGGAACGATCCGCCGCACAGGACCGCCGGAAGGCGGTGGAGCAGATGCTGGAGGAGGCCGGGGGGCCGGTAAGCGCCACGGCGCTGGCCAGGCGGTTCTTGGTAAGCCGCCAGATCATTGTGGGGGACGTGGCCCTGCTGCGGGCGGCCGGGGCGGACATCGTGGCCACCCCCCGGGGCTATGTGCTGGGCCGCCGCCCCGCCGGGGTGGAGCGGACGGTAGCCTGTGTCCACGCCCCGGAGGAGATGGAAGCGGAGCTCAACGCCATTGTGGACGCCGGGGGCGAGGTGGCCGATGTGATCGTGGAGCATCCGGTCTACGGTCAGCTCACAGGTATATTGGGGGTACGTTCCCGATATGATGTACAGGAGTTTCTTCAGAGGGTACGGGCTGACAGGGCCCGTCCCCTCTCTGAACTGACGGGGGGTATCCATCTTCATACAATTCGGTGTAAAGATGAGAAAACGTTCCAAAGGATACAGAATTCTCTGGAAAAAGCGGGATTTTTGCTGGATATGTGAATATGAAATGGATGAAAGACGAAACTTATGTTAAATGTGCCGAAAAAGTATTGCCAAATTGTGAATAATGGTGTATCATAAAAAACGAATCCTAGGGTTGGGGAGGCTTATAGGATTCAAAATTATAAGGGAGGGTTATTATGAACTCACCACGAATGCAACGGTTCGGAAGAATCCTGTTGGTTGTCTTTGCCCTGGCATGTGTCCTGATGACGGTCGCCTTTGCTGAAGGCGATGCCCCTAGCAGCGCGGTATATGGCACGATCGCGTCCCTGCTGCCCCCTGTGGTGGCTATCGGTCTGGCTCTGATCACCAAGGAAGTGTATTCTTCCCTGTTCCTCGGTATTTTGGTCGGCTGCTTCCTGCAGGTGAACGGCAGCCCTCTGGATGCGTTCCAGTTCTTTGTCAGCCACCTGTGCTCCAACGCCGGCGGCAATATGGGTATCCTGATGTTCCTGGTCATCCTGGGCACCATGGTGGCCCTGATGATCCGGGCCGGCGGCTCCAAGGCCTACGGCGACTGGGCCGTGTCCCACATCAAGACCAAGTCCGGCGCTCTGTGGTCCACCTTTATCCTGGCTCTGGTGCTGGGCGTGGACGACTACTTCAACAACCTGACCACCGGTAACGTGATGCGTCCCGTGGCCGACGGCCACCACATCTCCCGCGCCAAGCTGTCCTATATGTGCGACGCTACCGCCGCTCCCGTTTGTATCATGATGCCTGTGTCCTCCTGGGCCGCCGCCGTCACCGGCGTTATCGGCAACGAGGAGGTGGGTTTCCAGATCTTCCTGCGGGCCATCCCCTACAACTACTATGCCATTCTGACCCTGGTCTTCATCATGGTCATGACCTGCCTGAACATCGACTACGGTCCCATGCGCAAGCATGAGGACAACGCCGCCAAGGGCGACCTGTACACCACCCCCGAGCGTCCCTTCGCCGACGCCAAGGAGATGAAGTTCAACCCCGACGGCAAGGTCATCGACCTGGTCATTCCTGTTATTATTCTGATCATCGGCTGCGTGTCTGCCATGGTCTATGTCGGTTATCAGAACGGCGGCCATGACCTCATCACCGCCTTCGCCAACACCTCCGCTTTTGACGCGCTGCCCTTCGGTTCTCTGATCGCCCTGATCGTCAACATGATCTACTTCATGATCCGTCGTTCCATGAAGTTCACCGAGCTGATGGATTGCCTGCCTGAGGGCTTCAAGCAGATGGTGCCCGCCATCCTGATTCTGTGCCTGGCCTGGACCATCGGCGACGTGACCAAGGGCCTGGGTGCTCCTCAGTTCGTGGCTGGCCTCGTGGCAGATCTGAGCGGTAAGCTGTTTGCTCTGCTGCCCGCCGTGGTGTTCATCATCGCCGCCTTCCTGGGCTTCGCCACCGGTACTTCCTGGGGTACCTTCTCCATCCTGCTGCCCATCGTGATCCCCGTTTTCTCCGGCGGTACCCCCGCTGTTGACCTGACGGTGAGCGACCTGAACAACAACCTGCTGATGATCTCCATTGCTGCCACCCTGGGCGGCGCGGTTATGGGCGACCACTGCTCCCCCATTTCCGATACCACCATTATGGCTTCCTCCGGCGCTCAGTGCTACCACCTGAACCATGTGGCCACTCAGCTGCCCTATGCCCTGACCGTGGCGGTCGTGGCTTTCTTCAACTACATCATCACCGCTTTCATCAAGAACCCCATTATCTGTCTGCCCATTGCCATCATTTCCATGGTCGCTGTCCTGCTGGTTATCGGCAAGGTCAACCACTCCATGAACCGTCACTCTCAGCGCGACTGAGCGTGACCCCGGCAAACTGCATATGATGAAAATCGCCCCCGCCGTGCAAAACACGGTGGGGGCGATTTTTTGCCTGAAGCACACAGATCTGCAGAATGGTGAACAGGACTGGATTGGAAGGATATTGAAAAGTATATAGATTAATTAACCAAAAAAGAGGGTGCTATTCTGTGAGGCTCTACAAAAATAGACAAACGGATAAAAAAACATTGTCAAATTAATCACAATTTTGTTATGATACCTCTCGAATCCTTGGGTTGGGGAGCTTTGGGATTCACCATCTCAATAGGAGGGCTGATATGAATTCACCGCGTATCAAACGATCTGGCAAGATCCTTCTTGTCCTGTTTACACTCGCTTGTATGCTGGCGACCGTAGTTTTTGCTGAAGGAGATGTGGAGCACACCAGTAAACTCTGGGGCACCGCATTCTCACTGCTCCCGCCCGTGGTGGCGATTATTCTCGCACTGATCACCAAAGAAGTGTACTCCTCTCTGTTCCTCGGCATCCTGGTGGGATGTATGTTGAACACCAATGGCGATGTCGTAGGTGCGTTTCAGGATTTCGTGTCCCGGCTGACGAGCAACGCCGGCGGCAATATGGGTATCCTGATGTTCCTGGTCATCCTGGGCACCATGGTGGCTCTGATGATCCGGGCCGGCGGTTCCAAGGCCTATGGCGATTGGGCCGTATCTCATATCAAGACCAAATCCGGCGCCTTGTGGTCCACCTTCATCCTGGCCATTGTGCTGGGGGTGGACGACTACTTCAACAATCTGACCACAGGTAACGTGATGCGTCCCGTCACCGACGGCCACCACATCTCCCGGGCCAAGCTGTCCTATATGTGTGACGCCACCGCCGCTCCCGTGTGTATCATGATGCCCGTGTCCTCCTGGGCCGCAGCCGTTACCGGCATTATCGGCAACGATGAGCTGGGCTTCCAGATTTTTCTGAAGGCCATTCCTTACAACTACTACGCCATTTTGACTCTGGTCTTCATCGTGGTCATGACCTGCCTGAACATTGACTATGGCCCCATGAAGAAGCACGAGGACAACGCCGCCAAGGGAGATTTGTATACCACCCCTGAGCGTCCCTTCGCCGGTGTGGAGGAGATGAAGTTTAACCCCAACGGCAAGGTCATCGATCTGGTGATCCCAGTAATTGCACTGGTGGCCTGCTGCGTGGGCGCCATGATCCTGGTGGGCTATCAGAACGGCGGTACTGATATCATCACCGCTTTTGCCAACACTTCCGCCTTTGATGCGCTGCCTTTGGGCTCTCTGATCGCTCTGATCTTCACCATGATCTTCTTTACCGTGCGCCGTTCCATGAAGTTTACCGAGCTGATGGATTGTCTGCCCGGCGGTTTCAAGCAGATGGTGCCTGCCATCCTGATCCTCTGCCTGGCCTGGACCATCGGCGATGTGACCAAGACCCTGGGCGCCCCCGAGTTTGTGGCCGACATTGTGTCCGGCTTTGGCGAGAGCCTCCACAACTTCCTGCCCGCCGTGGTGTTTATCATCGCCGCATTCCTGGGCTTCGCCACCGGTACTTCCTGGGGCACCTTTACCATCCTGCTGCCCATCGTGATCCCGGTGTTCTCCGGCGGCGTGGCCGCGGCTGATCTGACTGCTGATTTGATCAACGGCAACGATATGCTGATGATCGCCATTGCCGCCACTCTGGGCGGCGCGGTGATGGGCGACCACTGCTCTCCCATCTCTGATACCACTATCATGGCCTCCTCCGGCGCTCAGTGCTACCACCTGAACCATGTGGCCACTCAGCTGCCTTACGCGGTCACCGTGGCGGCGGTCTGCTTCGTCAACTACATCCTGGCTGCCCTGATTCAGAGCATGGTTCTGAACCTGCTCATCGCTGTGGTTTCCATGGTAGTGGTCCTGTTCATCATTGGCAAGGTCAATCACTCCATGAATGTCCACTCCCAGCGAGACTGATTTCGCCAAAAAAGTCCGGCCCTTGTGGGCCGGACTTTTTGCTTGTTCAGCGGGTGATCCAGAACAGATTGGAATCGGTGACAAAGTTGGGAACGCTGTAGAGGACCAGAGCCTGATCGATGCCGTTCTGCTGGATGTAGTCGGCAATGGACAGCTTGTAGTAGCGCAGGTCGATCAGGTGAATCTCGGAGAAGTGGGGGGTGAGGAAGGGCACCAGAGAGTCGGCGTAGGAGTCCCGAATGACCAGCAGCTTGGGCTTTTCGGCATTGGGGGTCTTGACTACGCCCAGAGACTGGTTGCCGCCCAGGAACATGGAGTACTTGTCTTTCACGGAGAGGAAGGAGGTGTCGTACAGAGCGCGGGGCACTTCCACCTGGTTGCCGGTGTTGTCATAGGTGTAGCTGGTGACGGTAATGCCGGTGTCAGGCACATAAGTGGAGATGGTGTCGGGGCTTACCCAGCGTACGCCGGAGGAGGAGAACACCGTGCCGTAGAACTCGGTGGAACGGATGGTCTCGGTATAGGCATCCAGAGGTACGGGTGTGTAGCCCAAGGCTTCTGCCAGCGCAGTGTAGCCGTAGTAGGCGCCCAGGCTGGTCCAGTGGTGGTCGGTGCGGTAGAAGATGCTCTCGTCCTTGTGCGCCCACAGGGGGCTGTACAGATCCGCCCAGGTAGCGCCGGGTACCGCCGCCTTGGCCTGGTCCAGCAGAGCGGTCTGGCTGGCGTTGGGGGCCCCGTCGGGCAGCCGGTCCGCCCAGATGCAGGCCTGGGTGGGAATGAGGGAGAAGGTCACCGGGATATGCACACTTTCCACAAAAGTGTTCACATGATTCAGGTTTTCCGTCACCTTGGCGGCATCGGGCTGGTCAAACCGGGTAATAAGGGTGTCCTCATCGCAGAAGTAGACATTGTTGTTCTCCTGTTTGCCCAGGGTCCGCTCCGTGGAGGATTTAAGGGCCACCCACAGGTCCCGGCCCACAAACTGGTCGGTGGTGTAGGTCTCAAACTTCCGCATAAACTGGCCGCTCAGCAGGCTGTCCGCAGAGACGTTGGGCATCTGCTCCAGCTTGCGGTTCTCCATTTCGGAGAACTCCCGGTCGGGCGCGGCGGCGTTGGCCACCAGAAACAGGCCGATAAAGGCGCAGAACAGGGTCGTAATGAAGATACAGTACTTTTTCGACATAATACAGTGCCTCCAATCAGAAGTTCCAGTAGAGGAAGGGGTTATAAGTGCCGTCAACCAGGTAGGCGGTGGAAAGGATCAGTCCGGCCAGCAGCAGCACCGGCAGCACCACCTTCATAGGCTTTTCCGGCAGCTTTTTCCACAGCTTGGCCCCCAGCGGAGTGGCGGCCACAGCGCCGATGACCAGCATAGGCAGGAAGGAGGAGAAGTAGTAGCCCACGCTGGCACTGACAAGCCCACCATGGGCGTTACCGAACATGGCGGCCAGATAGGCACCCATGTGGTTGAAATCCTCCACGGCGAAGATGGCCCAGCTTACCAGCACCAGGAACAGGGTGTAGATGTGCTGCACCACAGCGGGACACTTCTCCAGCAGCTTGCCCAGGAAGGCCTTTTCCAGAATAATGAGGGCGGCGAAGTAAAGGCCCCAGATCAGGAAGTTCCAGCTGGCGCCGTGCCAGATGCCGGTGGCGGCCCACACCACAAACAGGTTGAAGAACAGCCGGGGCTTTTTCACCCGGTTACCGCCCAGAGGAATATACAGATACTCCCGGAACCAGGAGCCCAGGGAGATGTGCCACCGGCGCCAGAACTCGGTGACTGACTTGGAGATATAGGGGTAGTTGAAGTTCCGCAAAAACTCGAAGCCCAGCATCCGGCCCAGGCCCACGGCCATATCGGAGTAGCCGGAGAAGTCAAAGTACAGCTGGAGGGAGAAGGCCGCCACGCCCAGCCAAGCGCCGGAGACGGTGAGCTGGTCGGTGGGCAGGGCCAGATAGACGTCCCACAGCTTGCCGATGTTATTGGCCAGCAGTACCTTCTTGGCCAGGCCTACCGTAAATACCTGCACGCCGGAGGCAAACTGCTCCGGGGAGTGGGTGCGGTAGGTCATCTGGTCGGCCAGCTCCTTGTACTTGATGATGGGGCCGGCAATGAGCTGGGGGAAAAGGGTCACGAAGGTACCGAAGCTGATGATGTTCTTCTGCACCTGCGCGTCTCCACGGTAGATATCCACGGGGTAGGTCATGGTCTGGAAGGTGTAGAAGGAGATGCCGATGGGCAGGGTCAGGTTGAGCACCGGCATACCCACGCCAAAGTGCTGGAAGGTCTTGGCCACCAGATCCCAGTATTTAAAGAAGAACAGGATAGCCAGATTGAGGACCAACGCCACCGCCACAGCGATCCGGGCGCCCTTGTCGTCGCCTTGTAATTTCCGCCGGGCCACGATCAGACCGCAGAAGTAATCCAGCACAATGGTGAAAATCATCAGCAGGATATACTTGGGTTCGCCCCAGCCATAAAAGACCAGGTTGACCACCAGCAGCCACAGGTTGCGCCATTTCAAAGGGGTAATGTAGTAAATTAGTAATACGATGGGTAGATATAGAAATAAAAAATACAAACTGGAAAAGACCAACTGCTCACCTTCTCTATACAGATCTCAGGAAAGACGCCCGGCAGGCCTGCCCTGCCGGGCGCTGACATGATTATAATGGGTACGGCACCAGAGTGCAACTTCTATTCTACCCAAAAATAGAGATTATTTTGTGTAACTGTTAAAAATGGTGACTGCGTCGCCGGCGTACTCGCTGACGGCAAAGAATACATAATTGCCGTTGGTGACCAGCTGGTAGTTCTTCACCAACTCATGCTGATCAGGCAGATACTGGGACCACTGGGCGTCCAGATCAGCCTGGCGCTTGGCAATGCCGGCCTTCACGGTGTCCATCTTGCCGTCCTTCACCTCGGCGATGAAAAATTCGGTGGCATGGACACCCATGAGGGGCATCATGCACACATACTCCTCCAAATCGGAGGCACTGATGCCGTAGAGGGCGGAGAGAGTGGCGTCATCCATGGCGGTCAGATTGGGCAGGTCCAGCTTGGCAATGTCGTTCCAGGTAGACTGGACGGCGCTGGTCTGAGGTGTGCTCTCCGGCGTGGGGGTGGGAGCGGGGGTAGGCTTGACGGTGGGCTTGGGGGTAGCCGGAGCGGTGGGCTTGGGGGTGGAGGTGGGCTTTGCGGAGGGCTTGGAGGAGGGGGTAGCAGTAGGTTCGCTGGAGGGAGCCTCGCTCTCCTCTACAGGAGCGGAGCTCTCAGGCAGAGCGTCGGGACTCTCGGTGACGGGAGCGGAGTTCTCGGGAGAGGGGGTGACGCTCTCGGCCACGGGGGGAGTAGTGACGGTGTTGGGAGTCTCGGCAATGCCGTCGCCGCTGCCGCAGGCAGTCAGCATACCAAGGGTCAGCGTCCCGGCCAGAGCCAGAGCGAGAAAACGATGATTCATATCAGGACTCTCCTTTTCTGTTTTGTGATCGCTCTATTGGACGGCGGCCGCTGACAAAAAGTTCCCGGGTTTCTGTAAAAAACGCTCCCGCCGGAACGGGAGCGCTTGAGGTTCACTTCAGGCCGGAGCGACGGGGTCCTCCATGGAATCCAGGGGCAGCACCAGTGTAAAGCGGGTACCCACCCCTGGCCAGGACACCACCTCAAACCAGCCCCCGTGGCGGTCGGCGATCCACTTGGCAATGGACAGGCCCAGACCGGCGCCGCCGGTCTGCCGGGCCCGGCTCTCGTCGGTGCGGTAGAAGCGGTCAAAGATGTGGGGCAGGCTTTGGGCGTCGATGCCCTGCCCTTGGTCGGCCACCGTCAGCCGGGCCAGACCGTCCTTCCCCTGGACTGACAGGGTGATGCAGCCCCGGGCGGGGGTGTATTTCAGGGCGTTGTCCACCAAAATGCGCAGGGCCTGCTTAATGAGCCCCTCGTCGGCCACCACCGGCACGGCGCACAGCCATTTCCCCTCCAGATGGTGGGTGTGGTCCAGCATCTGGGTCTCCCGCAGCACCTCGGCGGCCAGTTCGGTCAGATCGCACAGCTGAGGATGGAAGGGGACGGAGGCGTTGTCCCCCCGGGCCAGAAAGAGCAGCTGTTCCACCAGCTGTTTCATGGAGTCGGCCTCCTGGCGGATGGCGTCGATGGCCTCCTGCCGGGTGGCGGGGTCGTCCTTGCCCCATCGGTCCAGCAGGCTGGCGTAACCCTGGATCACAGCGATGGGGGTGCGCAGCTCATGGCTGGCGTCAGAGACAAAGCGGGTTTGGGAGCGGTAGGCCTCGTTGATCCGGTCCAGCATGGCGTTGATAGCCTGGGCCAGTGCCTTCAGCTCCTTTTGGGTGCCGGTCACCGGGATGCGCCGGTCCAGGTGGCTGGCGTTGATCTCGTCCAGCTCTCCGGCCAGAGCCTGGAGCTCCTCCGGCGACATGGAGCCACCCAGCCGGGTGGCGGCGGCGGCCAGGTCCTGGATGGGCCGCAGGGTGCGGCGGATGGTGCCTGCGTTTTTAAACAGGTTGAGCACCAGACTGACCAGCTGGCAGATCAGCACTACCCGCCCGGCAAAGACGAAGAGGACGGCGGGACGGGACAGATCCAGGGTGATGGCCAATTCCTGTCCCTGGTTTTGGGTCACCAGGGTGTAGCTGGTGGGGCCGCCGGTGGAAAAGGCCATGAGAGGGATGAGATGTACCGTCCCCGGATCAAACCAGCGCTGGTCCCCCTCCAGCGCCTCCTGGGGGGAGGGAAGCCAGTGGGGGAGCAGGATACCGTTGGGGTCCCCCTCCGCTTCTGTTACGGAATAGCTGCCGGCGGACATCCATGCCGCGGCCTCCTCGGAGGGGGCGCCCTGTTTTTCCGCCAGGGCTTTCAGTCCCGCTGCCTGCCGGTCGGACCAGACGATGAGGCCGCCCCAGAACAGCAGGATGAGCAGGATGTCCAGCAGCAGGTAAATCCCCAGCAGCCGGAAAAAGAGCCGGGCGTTGAGCCGGGCCACAATGGAGGACTTGATGCGGCCCTTTGGCCGGGTGGTCTTGGCAGACATGGGCCTATCCCCAGAGCCAGTTCAGCACCGGCTCCAGCTGGGGGGCGCTCACCCAGTCGGCGCCCCGTTCCATAGCCTCCAGGGCCTCACGGGACTGAGAGTCGGTCTTTTTGGAGAGAATGGCCTTCATCATAGCCATCATCATTTTATATTTTCCCCGGACCCGGGCGGGGGAATAGCCGCCCCGCAGATAGAAAAGGGGCAGGCCGGTCTGGTGGGAGAGCAGAGTGGCGTACTGGGCGGTAAAGCCGGTGTTGCTGGAGTAAACGATGGCGGAAACCTTCATTCCGATCCCTCCCGAATCACATAGCCCACACCCCGGATGGTGTGGATCAGCTTGATGTGGAACGCCTCGTCCAGTTTGGTCCGCAGAAAGCGGATGTATACGTCCACGGTATTGGTCTCACCTATAAAGTCGAAGCCCCATACCTGTTCCAGCAGTTCCTCCCGGGACAGGACCTTTTCCTTGTGCTCCAGCAGACAGCGCAGCAGGTCAAATTCCCGGCGGGTGAGGGCCACGTTCTGGCCGTCCACCGCCACCAGATGCCGGTCCAGATCCATGACCAGGGGCCCAATGGACAGCCTGTTGTCCGGCTCGGTCCGAGCGGGCCGCTTCCGCAGGGCGGCCCGGATGCGGGCCAGCAGCTCCTCGGTGGCAAAGGGCTTGGTCACATAGTCGTCCGCCCCCATGTCCAGGCCGGACACCTTGTCCACCACCGTGTCCCGGGCGGTAAGCATGATGACGGGTACCTGGCTCTCCCGCCGCAGGCGGCGGAGCACCTCCATGCCGGAGAGGGCAGGCAGCATGATGTCCAGCAGGATCAGGTCGAACCGCCCGGACAGAGCCAGATCCAGTCCCGCCCGGCCGTCAAAGGCCTTTTCCACCTGGTAGCCCTCGTAATTCAGCTCCAGTTCCACCATGCGGGCCAGCTTTTCCTCATCCTCCACCAGCAGGATACGCTCCTCCATGGCACATCACCTCATTGCTTGGATTGGTTCTTGTGGGCGGCCTGCTCGGCCTGAGCCCTGGCCCGCCCCACCGCGTCGCTGACGGTGTCGGCGGCGTGGTTGACCGCCTGACTTACCTCGTTGCCGTCCAGGTCGGGGCCGGCGAAGCGGTACCGGCAGCCCATGATCAGCCCCACAATGAGCAGGGGCACCGAGATCCAGAAGGCCAGCAGCACCAGCAGAATAAAAATCAGCAGCGGAATGGAGACAATGGGTTCCCCCCACCGCCATACCTCAAAACGGTTGGTGACGCAGCGGCGCAGAAAGCCGGTAAAGCTGTCCCGTCCGCTCTGACCGGCGGCGTTCTCAGGCCGGGCGGAAGCCCCGTTGGGCGGGGGCGTGGTCTGTTCGCTGCCGGGCCGGGTGGAGTATCGGGCGCTCTGTCCGCCGTCCGAACGGATCTTGCCCCGCTGCTCCAGCAGGATCAGGGCGGCCAGCAGATCGCCGTCCGCCTCTTCCAGCACGGCTCTGGCCTCCTCATAGGATATATGGGCTCGTTTCCGCAGCTGTTCCACCAATTCCAATGTGATATCCATGGGAACACATCCTTTCAACAGTACCAGTATACCCCAGGGCCGGTAAAGAAGGCATTTAGGCTGTCTTAAAATCCCATTAAAACCGGCAACATTATACCAGCCCCATCCTTTCGGCGCAAGCGGCGGCTTTACCGGGGGGAGAAACCATGGTATAATAACCGCAAGTCAAGCAGCCGGAGCGGCTTGCAGCCATGGTATCATGCCAGCAGAAACAGGAAGAAAGGAGGGGACGGACATGAGTTGGAAAAAACGGTTGCTCACTCTGCTGTGCGCGGCGGTACTGGTGCTGGGACCGGGCCTGGTGAGCACCGCAAGGGCGGACACGGTGGAGATCTACCTGATGGCGGAGAACGACCAGATGCTTACCCTGCCGCTGGAGGCCATGCCTACCTGGATCGGCGGTTCTCTGTACGTCCCCTATACGGCCTTTGACTGGACGGTGACCGGGGTAAACCTGGGGGTGTCCTACGGACAGATCCAGGGGGACGCGGGAAACAGCTTTATGCTGTACAGCCTCAACGGCACCCTCACCTTTGATCTGAACGCCGGTACCTGTGTGGACCGGTCCGGCCAGCTGATGGAGATGCGGGCGGTGTCCCGCAACGGCTGGATCTTTGTGCCGCTGGCGTCGGTATGTTCCTATTTTGGTCTGCGTTACAGCTATACGCCCACCAACTACGGTACCCTGATCCGCATCACCAACGGGCAGGAGCGGCTGGGCAGTGAGTTCATCCAGTACGCCCAGGACGCCATGCGCAGCCGGTACAATACCTATATGAAGCAGCTCTACCCGGATCACACGCCCCAGCCCTCCATCCAGACCACCCCCGTGCCCACCCCGACCCCCAGTCCGGGGGAGGAGCCGGGGCGGGCGGAGCTGACGGTGTATCTTTCTTTCCAGTGTACCGGAGGGGGCGGCGTGTCCCAGATCCTGGACCAGTTGGATGGGGCGGGTGTGAAAGCACTTTTCCTGTTCCGGCCGGAGGAGCTGGAGGCCAATGAGGAAAACCTCCGCCGCATCGTGGGTTCCGGTCATGCCGTGGGCCTGAGTGTGGAGGGGACCGCCCTGACTCAGGTAGAGGAGGAGCTGGCCCAGGGCGAGGCCATGCTGGACCGGCTGGTGCGGCTCAAGACCCACACCGTCTATCTGGAACGGGCGGGGCGGGATGTCTCTACTGCGCTGTCCGCGCAGGGGTGGGCCTGCTGGTCCCCCCAGCTGGACCAGACCGGGGATACCCGTTCGGCGGCCACCCGCAGCAGCGCCCTGATGAATCACTTTGACAGCCGTACCGGCTCTGTCCGGGTCATGCTGGACGACCGGCCCGGTACCGCCGATCTGCTGGGCCGGCTGCTGCCCCGGATGGAGCGCGAGGACTATCGGACCCGGCTGGCTCTGGAGACCTGGTTTTGAACCAAGGGGGCGGGCAGATGCCCGCCCCTTACCTTATATATAATAGTGTAGAGACAGGAGGAAACTGCCATGCGCAGCGTCTATCTGGATAACGGCGCCACATCCTACCCCAAGGCTCCCGGTGTGGGGGAGGCTATGTGCGATTTTATCACCAACATCGGCTGCAACATTGCCCGGGGGGGCTATCAGCAGGCCTATGACGCTGCCGGCCGGGTGCTGGAGGTGCGGGAGAAGCTCAATGCCCTGGTAAACGGCCCCGGCCCCCGCAACGTGGCCTTTACCTCCGGGGCCACCGCAGGACTCAATCTGCTGCTCAAGGGACTGCTCCGACCGGGAGATAAGGTGCTCACCTCCCCCATGGAGCACAATGCGGTGCTTCGTCCGCTGGAGCAGCTGAAACAGCGGGGAATTGTGGTGGAGTATCTGCCCTGTACCAACCGGGGCGAGCTGATCCTGGAAGGACTGGCGGACAAGCTGACCTCCGACGTCCGGGCCGTCATGCTTTGCCACGGCTCCAACGTCTCCGGAACCCTGTTCCCCATTCAGCAGGTAGGCCGTCTCTGCCGGGAGCGGGGGATCTTCTTCCTGGTGGATGCAGCCCAGACCCTGGGGGCCATCCCAGTGGACATGACCGCCATGTGCATCGACGGCCTGGCCTTCCCCGGCCACAAGGGCCTGCTGGGGCCCCAGGGCATTGGCGGGGTGGTGGTGACCGATGCTCTGGCGGCGGAGCTGGACCCGCTGCTCTCCGGCGGCACCGGCAGCAGGTCGGAATCTCTGGAGATGCCTGCGTTCCTGCCCGATCGTTTTGAGGCGGGTACCCTCAATCTGCCCGGCATCTTCGGCCTGGGTGCGGCCCTGGACTATCTGGAGGGGGAGGGGGAGGCCCTCCGCATCCGGGAGCATAAGCTGGCGGGGCACCTGTGGGCCCGGCTCATGGAGCTGGAGGAGGACGGCATCCGGGTGCTGGGTACGAACGACCCCGCCAACCGCACCGGGGTGGTGTCCATCGACTTTCTGAAGGCGGATAACGGGGAGATGGCCTTCCGGCTGGAGCAGGAGTACGGCATCCAGACCCGCTGCGGCCTCCACTGCGCCCCGGAGGCCCACCGGACGCTGGGTACCTTCCCCCAGGGGGCGGTGCGGTTCTCCGCAGGCCCCTTCACTACCTTTGAGGACATCGACTACGTCCAGGGGGCGGTGTACGAGCTGCTGCTGTAGGGGGGCGGCGTCCCCGACGCCCCGCCCGTCTCCGTTCCTTTCCTCTGCCGGTACAGCCTGGCCGGAAGATTACGCTTATGTTACAAAAGCGCCGGAGGTGTTGACGGAACGGATTTGATGGATTATCATTATGCCAGACTCATGGAGAGGATGTTCCCTCCTCATGGTCAAATCAAATAAGGAGGAATTCCAAATGAGAAACCTCAAGAGGGCTCTCAGCCTGGCTCTGGCCGGTGTCATGCTCATGGGCATGATGGTGATCGGCGCTGGCGCTGCGAGCAAGGATTTCACTGATGCCAGTGATATCAAGAATGTTGAGGCTGTCGACGTTATGGTCGCTCTGGGCGTGCTCGAGGGCGGCGATAAGGGCGACTTCCAGCCCAACTCCATCCTGACCCGTGAGCAGGCTGCCAAGATCATCTGCTACCTGCTGCTGGGCACCGAGTCTGCTGAGAAGCTGACCACCAACTCCGCCGTGTTCAGCGACGTGGCGGCCAACCGTTGGTCCGCTCCCTACATCAGCTACTGCGTGAACCTGGGCATTCTGGCCGGCGACGGTCAGGGCCACTTCTTCCCCGAGGGCAAGCTGACCGGCGCTGCTTTCGCCAAGATGCTGCTGGTTGCCCTGGGCTACGATGCTTCCATCGAGAAGTACGTGGGCAGCGACTGGATGATCAACGTCTCCTCTGACGCCATTGCCGCCGGTATCGTTCCCTCCGGCCTGGTCCTGGCCAACGAGCTGTCCCGTCAGGACGCCGCTCAGATGGCTTTTGAGACCCTGAAGGCCGACATGGTGAAGTACGATGGCAAGGGCAGAGTTACTGTGGGTGACATCACCATCAACCAGAACGCCAGCGCTGAGAAGATCCCCGCTTCCACCAAGTCCGGCTACAAGACTTCCGGCAACGACGAGTATCAGCAGTTCTGTGAGAAGTACTTCACCGATCTGAAGCTGAACGAGAACTCCAGCGACGCCTTTGGCGCTCCCGCCGGCAAGTGGACCTACAAGAACAAGGTCGTGGGCACCTATGCTCAGGCTGCCGACGCTACCTACAGCGAGGCTGTTAAGTCCAAGGACCTGTACTCCGACCTGGGCCTGGACGCCACCGTGAAGGCCGACGTCATGAAGGACGGCAAGGCTGATACCGCCTTCACCATCCAGAAGGGCAACACCACTGAGATCGGCGGCAAGGGCGTTGTGGTCAAGGCTTACGCTGACGACAAGAACAACGTGACCCTGGTCGTGATCAACACCTACGTGGGTGAGGTCTCCAAGGTTACCGCCGCCAAGGGCGACGAGAAGGCCTATGTCACCGTGGACGGCATGAAGTATGAGACCGAGGCCTTTGCCAAGGACGACGTGGTCCTCTACACCAAGGCTGACAACGCTATCCAGAGCATGGCTCTGGCCGAGAAGGTCGAGGGCGTCGAGGTGACCCGCGTCAACGGTACCACCAGCTTTGTGGCTGACGGCACCACCTACAAGTTCAACAGCAACGTGACCTTCTCTGACGACGTGAAGGTGAACAGCGTTCTGGACCTGTATCTGGACACCTACGGCTACGTCATGAAGGTGAACGTGTCCAAGGCCTCCAGCGACTACGCCTATGTCGTCGACACCGGCGCCAGCAAGGGTGTCTACAGCAATGAGGACAACTACTATGCCAAGCTGGTCCTGGCCGACGGCACTCAGACCGAGGTTACCGTGGACGGCGACAAGCTGAGCGGCAGCAGCTTTACTGACAAGAAGGCTACTCTGGATGCCCTGAAGGGCGACATCGTGGAGTACACCAAGGACTCCAAGGACCTCTACACCCTGACCAGCAAGCAGGACAGCGCCACTGGCAAGGTTGAGATCAAGAAGGGCGAGTCCGCCATGACCTTCGGCGGCGATACCAAGTACGCCAACAGCAAGACCATCTTCATCGTGCAGTCCGGCACCGGCAGCAAGGCCACCTACGCCACCTACACCGGCTATGCCAACGTGCCCAGCATGAACAGCAGCAACGGCACCTACACCGTGTTCTGCAAGAGCGGCGATGTTGCCACTATCGTGTTTGTCTCCGGTGTTGCCACCAGCTCCAAGGACATCGTCTACGTCCTGGCCTCCAAGGCCGGCGTTAAGGTGAACGATACCGATGCCGGCACCTACTGGGAGTACAAGGCCGTTGTCAACGGTGAGATCACCACTGTTAAGATGAACAAGGAGATCACCGGCAACGATGGTAAGGACGTGCTGTACAGCAGCATCTCCTACGCCGACAAGGACAATGAGATCCTGGATAAGGATGCCTGCGTGACCTACACCCCCGATAAGGGCGACAACTATGCTCTGAAGGATAGGAAGGTCACCGCTGAGGCCAAGGACGGCATCATCGGCATTGGCGGCACCAACTATGCTCTGTCCTCCGAGGTGGAGCTGTACGCCGTGACCACCAAGAGCAAGATCGAGACCGGCGCTCTGGCTGACGTGGCCAAGGACGCTACCGTGACCGCCATCGTGAAGAACGGCGAGATCGTCGCCATCTTCTACGGCGTGACCGACGAGGGCCCCATCGGCCCCGGCGTGGGCGACACCTACAGCGTGTCCCTGGCCAAGGATCAGGCTACCTCTTCCACTCTGAAGCTGACTGTGAAGAGCACCAATGAGTCCGATACCGCCAAGTTCACCTACAAGGTGTTTGCTTATGGCATCACTGCCGGTAAGGACACCGCCGTTCAGGTGAACGAGGGCACTGGCACCCTGGCTGCCGGTACCGCTACTGAGACCGTTCTCACCGGCACCAACAACACCCTGGTGTACTACGTTGTTGTGACCGTGGGCGGCGAGACTCTGACCACTTCTACCGTCATCGGCGGCTAAAAAGCGGTCCCGTCAGAACAACTGACACTTTATAGCAGCGGCCCCGCTCCTCTGGAGCGGGGCCGCTCTTTTCAGCGAAAGGCGACGTAGCGATAGGTGACCCCCGCGGTATTAAAGCCCCCTCCCGGTGCGAACGCGTCGCCGTTGATTTGAAACCCCGAGGGGGTCATATAGAAGATCCCATCCCGGACCCAGGTACTGCCGGTGTTATCAAACGCACACTGGATCTCCCCGGTACCCAGGGCAAATCTATAGATGTCATGGTCGTCTGTGGGATCACAGTTGAACAGATACAGCAGCGACGGCTGAAAGGCAAGGGGGATATCCTGAACTCCCGTGCCGCCGTCCCCGATATAACTGCCCAGGACAAAGACCTTTTTGTCCTCGCCGTATTTTTGGGAAGCCAGCTGAAAAAGGGCCTCATCCACCTTGCCAAAATCCTGGTTGAAGTCTGTCCGCAGGAAGGGGTCCGACGGGTCCCACTGGTGCAGCTGATAATGTTCCGTATAGTTTGCCATATACATTCCTCCTTGTTTTCTCTTTGGCGGCTTTTTTCCCCATGATCATCACCGAACCGCGATCCTGTTGCACAGACAGAAAAGCTGAGCCGGGGAGCGGAGGACTGCTGCGGGGGACCGGACTATTGGCACAGGCTGCAAAATATGATATGATAAAGTGCAAAACGATCCCGGGATCAAGATCAAACATGGAGTGGTATGACAAGGCAGAGAGACCCTGCTCCAGGGAAGGAAGGGGAGGTCTCCTCTGGCCGGGAGAAAGGTGTGAACCATGGCAGACTGGACGAGAGAACCTTTCGGCGTCACCGCCGGGGGCAAGGAAGTGGAACAGTGGACCGCCCAGGCAGGCAGCTATACGGCCAAGATCCTCACCTATGGCGGCATCCTCCGCAGCTTTCTGGTGGAGGACAGAGACGTGGTGCTGGGGTGCGACACCCTGGCCGACTATGAGAAGCAGGACAAATACTTCGGGGCCCTGGTGGGCCGGGTGGCCAACCGCATCGGCGGCGCTTCCTTTGATTTGAACGGGGTCCATTACCCCCTGGCCGCCAACAACGGTCCCAACTGCCTTCATGGCGGCGTCCACGGCTTTCATGAGGCCGTGTGGGAGGCGGCGGTCCGGGAAGGCAAGCTGGTGCTCTTCCACATAAGCCCCGACGGGGAGGAGGGCTTCCCCGGCACCCTGGAGGTGCGGGTGAGCTACGATCTCACCGCCGACGGCGTGCTCTCCCTGGACTACTGGGCCAGGAGTGACAAGGATACCCTGTGTAACCTGACCAACCACAGCTACTTCAATCTGATGGGCCACGCGTACGGCTCTCTGGAGGGCCAGCGGGTCCAGGTCTACGCCAGCACTATTACGGAAAATGACGCCAACAGCACCCCCACCGGGGCTCTGATGGCGGTGGAGGGTACCCCCTTTGACCTCCGTTTCCCCCGGGAGTTCCTCCAGGGTCTGTCCATGGAACATCCCCAGCTGACCCTGGGCAACGGCTACGACCACAACTTTGTTCTGCGGACCCAGCCAGACGCCCCCCTGGGGCTGGCGGCCCGGGTGATGGGCGGCGGGCTGTGCCTGGAGTGCTACACCACCCAGTGCGGCCTCCAGCTCTATACCGCCAACTATCTGGACGGCGTGCCCGGCAAGGACGGGGCGGTGTATGGCCCCCGGTCGGCCTTCTGCCTGGAGACCCAGGGCTGGCCCGACGCCATCCACCACCAGGGCTTCCCCAGCCCCATCCTGCGGGCGGGGGAGGAGTACCGCCACACCACCACCTACCGGCTGGCTACCATATAAGCCAAGAGATCGCAATCAAAAGAACCGGCCTGCCAATGGAGCAGACCGGTTCTTTTTGTGGTTAAAGTGAGACGGAATCCAGCAGTGCCTCCCGTTCACGCTCCAGAGCAGCCTGCTGGTCGTTCAGGTCCTGGGAGGCGGCGGTCAGGGTGCGGAGGGCGGCGGTCAGCTTCATGTGGACCTCCGATACCCCCTCCTGGGCCGTTTTGATGCTGGACTGGACATACCAGTCGGAGAAGATGCCGTCAAAAAAGTAATCGGCAAAGGTGGCAAACTCCCCGATCTGGATGTTGGGCACATGAAGCTGGCTCACATCGGCCAGCTCGGTGCGGAAGTCGCTCAGGGCCCGCTGAGCCGCCTGGATGCTGGACTGGGCGCTGTCCAGCCGGTCATGCTTGGCCATGGTGGCGATGAGTCCGCCCCCCAGCATATCCCAGGTGCCCCAGCTGCGGGCGCTGTCCAGATCGTTCTGGATCTGGTCCAGCAGCCGCTTGGCGTTCTCGCCAGCGGAGAGAGCCTCCTGTACTTCTTTATGCTGGTGGGTCACGCCGACCAGTTGGCGGTCCAGCTCCACCAGCCGGGCGCCTGCCTGGCCGCCCATGGCCTTCACCAGATCGGCCTTCTCCGCCCACAGCGCCTCCAGCTGCTCCGGGGTGTCCCGCAGTCCGTCCCGCTCCCGGGTCAGACTGTGGAGCTTGTTCTCCAGGTATTCCAGGTCCGATTTGGCCTGGTCGTACTGGAGCTTGGCGGCCAGAGCCTCCCGGCGCTCCTTGTCCAGCCGCTCCTCCTTGTGGCCGGTCAGTGTGAGGAGAAAGGCGTGTACGCCGCCCAACTCCAG
This sequence comes from Flavonifractor porci, assembly GCF_037572415.1. NCBI lineage: Bacteria > Bacillati > Bacillota > Clostridia > Eubacteriales > Oscillospiraceae > Flavonifractor > Flavonifractor porci. The sequence continues at coordinate 110,364 of NZ_JBBHLB010000008.1, read as the reverse complement.
CTTGTCCACATCGTCCTGCTCCTTGCGGAAGCGTTGAGCGGTTTCGTCCACTTTGGCCTGCCGCTCCCCCCGCTGGCGGTACAGCTCGTCAATCTGGGCGTCCAGCTGCTTGCGGCGGGCCTGGGCCTGTTTTAGTTGATCCAATTCCTTATTTAACTTCGTCAGATGTTCCATCATCACTTCTGCTCACCTCAATTATGTATGCTGCGGTCTCTGCCGGGGTCAGACGGGAGGTATCGATTTTCTGGCCGTCCAATTTTTGATAGAGCGGAAGATAGGCCAGGCTGCGAGGGATGATATCTGGGTTCCGCCGCCCGGCGGCCACGTCGGTTTCCAGACGGGTACGCAGGACTTCTGGACGGCATAGCAGAGAGATCTGATGGACCTGACAGCACTCTGTATCCACCCGGCACAGTAAATCGTCTACGATCTCCTGCCGGTGCATGACCCAGCTTAAAATAATATGCTGACAGAGGGAGCAATGAAGAAACCGGTTGAGTAAAAAAGAAATATTTTCTATCACCATAGAGCAGGTCTCTTCTGTAACCTGGAAGGGGTGCATATCCCAGCACCAGTCTCCGTCCAGATATAAGCTGCCGGACAGAGCGGTTTTAAGATGGGAGCACACGGTGCTCTTTCCGACCCCCATGGGCCCCCCGATCAGGTAGAGCTTTTTTCTCATGCGGTGCGCACCTCCCACGCTGCTTCTTTCTCAATCATTCTACGCCGCTGAAACAAAAAGGACAAGGAAAATCGCTGGACTTGACGGACAAAAATGGGTAAAATATTGGTTACAAGCCCGCTGCAAAGGAGAACACTATGGATACCATCATTCAGATCCTGGCCAGGGAACTGGGCCAGAAGGAGACATACATTCAGAACGTGGTGGACCTCATCGACGAGGGCAACACCATTCCTTTTATCGCCCGCTACCGCAAGGAGCTCCATGGCGCCATGGACGACACCACCCTGCGTACCCTGGCCGACCGGCTGCAATACCTGCGGAACCTGGACAAGCGGCGGGAGGAGGTCAAGGGGGCCATTGAGGCCCAGGGCAAGCTGACGGAGGAACTCTCCGCCGCCATCGACTCCGCCGCCACCCTGGCGGAGGTGGAGGACCTGTACCGCCCCTACAAGCAGAAGCGGCGCACCCGGGCCACCATAGCAAAGGAGAAGGGGCTGGAGCCCCTGGCCGATCTGCTTTTCGCTCAGGCCATGGACGGCCCTGCGCCGGAGGCGGCTGCGGCAGAGTATATCGACCCGGAGAAGGGCGTGGAGACGGCGGAGGAGGCCCTCCAGGGCGCCAATGACATCATTGCCGAGCGCATCTCCGACGACGCTGACATCCGCAAGCTGCTGCGGGAGCTGGTATGGAAGAAGGGCTATCTGGTATCCGCCGCCGCGGCCAAGGACCCGGAGGACACGGTATACCGGCTGTACTACGACTTCCGGTCTCCCATCAACCGCCTCCAGGGCCACCAGATCCTGGCCATCAACCGGGGCGAGCGGGAGGAACTCCTGAAAGTGAGCGTGGAGATGGACCGGGAGGCCGCCCTCATCCCTGTCCGGCGGCAGGTGCTCAACCCCGGCGCCCCTGCCATGGCCTTTGTGCGCGCCGCCGCCGAGGACGCCTACGACCGGCTCATCTTCCCCTCGGTGGAGCGGGAGATGCGCAACCTGCTCACCGAGCAGGCTGACGAGGGGGCCATCAAGATGTTCGGCCTCAACCTAAAACCCCTGCTGATGCAGCCGCCGGTGAAGGGCTTTGTCACCATGGGCCTGGACCCGGGCTATCGCAACGGCTGCAAGGTGGCGGTGGTGGACGCCACCGGCAAGGTGCTGGACACGGCGGTGGTCTATCCCACCTTCAATGAAAAGAAAAAGCAGGAGGCCATCGACATCCTGTCCAAGCTCATCCGCAAGCACAACGTGGCCCACATCGCCATTGGCAACGGCACCGCCAGCCGGGAGACCGAGCAGATGGCGGTGGAGATGATCCGCAAGCTGGGGGGCGGGGTGAGCTATATGATCGTCAACGAGGCGGGTGCCAGTGTGTACTCCGCCTCCAAGCTGGCGGCGGAGGAGTTCCCCGACTACGACGTGAATCTGCGCTCCGCCGTGTCCATCGCCCGGCGGCTCCAGGACCCCCTGGCCGAGCTGGTGAAGATCGACCCCAAGTCCATCGGCGTGGGCCAGTATCAGCATGATATGCCCCAGGCCCGGCTGGACGAGACTCTGGGCGGCGTGGTGGAGGACTGCGTCAACGCGGTGGGGGTGGACCTGAACACCGCCTCCGCCCCTCTGCTGGCCTATGTGGCGGGCCTCAATAACACCACCGCCAAGAACATCGTCAAGTACCGGGAGGAGAACGGAGCCTTTACCACCCGGAAGGGGGTGCTCAAAGTACCCAAGCTGGGTCCCAAGGCCTTCGAGCAGTGCGCCGGCTTCCTGCGGGTACCGGAGAGCAAGAACGTGCTAGACCATACTGGCGTCCACCCGGAGAGCTATGAGGCGGCCCAGAAGCTGCTGGAGCTGTGCGGCTACACCCTGAAGGACGTGGCAGCCGGAAACATAGCCGATCTGGACCAGCGGCTGCAGGCCTATGACCGGGAGAAGGCGGCCCAGGCCTGCGGCGTGGGCCTGCCCACCCTGTATGACATCGTGAAGGAGCTGCTCAAGCCGGGCCGGGACCCCCGTGACGAGCTGCCCCGCCCCATTCTGCGCACCGACGTGATGGAGATGAAGGACCTGCGCCCGGGGATGGAGCTCACCGGCACGGTGCGCAACGTCATTGACTTCGGCGTGTTTGTGGACATCGGCGTCCACCAGGACGGACTGGTCCACATCTCCCAGCTGGCGGGCCGCCGGGTGCGCCACCCCAGCGAAGTGTGCGCCGTGGGGGACATCGTCACCGTCTGGGTGCTGGAGGTGGACGAGAAAAAGAAGCGTATCTCCCTCACCATGAAAAAGCCCAAGGAGGGAACGGTATGATCCTCAGCTTTGACCAGGCGGGGGACCTGCTGGACGAAATGGCAGAGGAGTTTCCAGAGGCGTTCTATCAGGACCTGAACGGCGGTATCTCCCTGCTGCCTGAGGCGGCGGAGGACCCGGCAGGGGAGGACCTCTACATCATGGGGGAGTACTGCAACGATATGATGGGGAAGTACATCAACCTCTACTACGGCTCCTTTGCTGCCCTGGCGGAGCGGGAGAACTGGACGGAGGAGGACTGGGAGGACGAGCTGTATACCACCTTGTCCCACGAGTTTACCCACCATGTGGAGGGCCTGGCCGGTGAGCGGGGCCTGGAGATTCGGGACCAGCTGGAGCTGGAGGAGTACCGGCGGGAGCAATAAGAAAGTGGCGGACGCATGGCGTCCGCCGCTTTTTTATTCAGTTGTGCTGAGGTACCACGGCAAAAAAGACCAGGTCGGCCCCGCCGTCGTTCATGAGGGTATGGGCGTGGCCCTCCGGGCAGTAGTGGCAGTCGCCGGGGCCCAGCCGCTCCTCCACGCCGTCACAGATGGCCTTTCCGGTGCCGGAGAGGACATATAGGATCTCACTGCTGCCGGTGTGGGTATGCAGGCCGATGGAGGCGCCGCTCTCCAGCCGGGTCTGAAAGATCCGGTTGAGGCCGTCATCCATGACCCTGCTGTAGGTGGTCTTTTTGCCCCCTTTGAACTGAGGCATGGGGGTCTCGGCAATTTGGGGCAGGCAAATCTTCATCAATAGGTCCTCCTTGTTATAAAATCACGCCGTAACGGGCAGCCAGTTCCTGCAGGCCTTCCTGCAGCTCCTGCCGGTCAAAGCCGGCCTGTTCCAGTTGGCCGTCGGTGAGGGTGTTGGCGCGGGTATAAAAGTCCACCGCCACCTCCAGGTAGCGCAGGTCGTCCCAGTCGCCCTCCTGAAAGAGCAGATCCTCTCCGCCGCCCACGTCACCGGCCGCCAACCGCTCCACCAGACGGAGATGGAGGGCGTCCAGCGCCGCGTCCTCCTCCGCACCGGTGGGCAGATAGTCGGCAGAGTCCTTTTTCAAAACCAGCTTGGCCAGGGAACGGGCCAGCCCGTCCACCTGCCGCAGCATCCAATCATCCGTCAGCATGGTATCGCTCCTTTTTATAATTCCCGCACCAGCTTGACGGCTACGCCGACGATGCGGGCCAGACCCTGCTCAAAGTCCCGCAGGGGAATGATCTTTGGCTCATAGTAGGGATTTTCCGGCTGAAGGATCACCATGCCCTTCTGGCAGCGGAAGCGCTTCAGCGTGGCATCCTCGCCATCTACCAGACAGGCCACAATCTGGCCGTTTTCCGCTGTGGACTGCCGTCGGATCAGCACCAGGTCCCCGTCCCGGATACCGGCGTTGATCATGCTGTCGCCAGCCACCCGAAGATAGAAGTGCTCCTCCGGGTCAGATATGTCGGCGGCGGCATAGCCTTCGATCTGCTGGCTGGCCAGAATGGGAAAACCTGCCCGGATCACCCCAAGAATGGGGACTACCGGCTCCCGGTGAGCGGGGCAGGGGGGCTGACGGGGGACATTGAACCCCTGCAGCCAAAGCAGATCGACCCCCAGGGAGCGGGCAATGGCGGCGGCGGTGCCGATTTTGGGCTCACGCTGGCCCAGCACATAACGGTTCAGCGTCTGGGGATTCATATTCAGCCGGTCCCCCAACTGTTCGTAACTGAGGCCGGACTCCTCCATCAGGGTGCGCAGACGGGCGCCGAAGGTGCTCTCCTGCTCCATACCGTTTTCCCTCCTGTCCAATTTGTGGGCCTATTCTATCACATTTTATCACCAAACGCAATGTGCTTCGACAAAAAATGATTGACTTTTATCTCCGTTTGGTGCTATTATGGCTGTGCAATGGAACGAAAGTTCCAAATCTGGATAAGTTCATCACCAATCGGAGATTTATTTCGGAGAGGGGAGAATTACAGGGGAAGAAAAGAGCCTCGCCGTCCGGCGAGGCATCCGATTGGGGAGGAAAATAAAAAACGCCCCGCCTGTCACCAAATCGAAGCCCAGCAAAGCGGGTTCGATTTGGAAAGGAGAAGCAGCAAAATGAATGCGCTCTGACGTGACTACAGCAGAGCAAATGATATGGCGCTTGCTCCGACGCGGTGGAGGAGGGTGGATCGGCTTTTCTGCGGAAAAGCCACGGCGGAGGAAACACGCCACTGGCGCGTTTTCAAGAGCCGCCTTTCGAATCCGAATAAAAAATGCCCCGCCGCTTGGCGAGACATTTTTGGTGGAGGAGGGTGGATTCGAACCACCGAAGCGAATCGCAACAGATTTACAGTCTGCCCCCTTTGGCCACTCGGGAACTCCTCCATATGAACTTGTTGGAGCTGGTGGACGGACTCGAACCCCCGACCGGTTGATTACAAATCAACTGCTCTACCAACTGAGCTACACCAGCAGACCAGCTCGTCCACAGCGAATGTTATTTTATCAGGGAGAAGGGGATTTGTCAAGGGAAAAGAAAGAATTTTTCAAAAAATTTTTGGAGGAGGAATGGGTATCCAGCCACGGGTGTGGACAGACCCGCTGCGGGATGTGCAGCGGATACCGCCGGCAGGTCGGTGCAGCCTTTGCGGCGCGGAGCTGTATGGCCGGGAACGGGAGGTGTGCCCGCTCTGCAGGGCGGAGCTTACAGAAAGAGAGAAGGGGACGAGGTATGACACTACAGGAGTTATCAGTGCAATATCGGACAGGCGCGGAGATCCTGCGGCAGAGGGTGCAGCTGTTGGAGCGCCGCAGGAGTGCCGAAGAGGACGAACGTGACCAGCGGCTGCTGGAGCAGCGTATTCGCCATCTGGAGGCAATGCGGCGGGAGGCCAGGGATCTGGCGGTCCTGTGTGAGCGCTATTACGACAGGGGGTATCACTGCAATGTCCGGTACACGATATAGAAGAGGAAAAACCTTTGCCGCTGACATGGCGGTCTATACCCAAGTGATGGCGGAGGATAACTCCGAGCAGATGGGACGGCTGCGCCGCAATGTGATGCTGGCGCTCCAGGAGGATGTGACCCCCCGGCAGCGGGAATGTATGCTGCTCTATTATGAAAAGGGACTCAATATGCGGCAGATCGCCGAACTGACCGGTGTGGACAAGTCCACCGTGTCCCGCAACATCAAGCGGGGAGAATCCCGGCTGCGCCGCTGCCTGCGCTACGGAGCAGAACAGCTGCTGGCGCCTCGGGATTGACGCATTTTTCTATTGGGTGGGATGTTGAAATGTGAGGGGATTCCATGATATACTTTCTTTCGAGAAACCGCGAAAATGGGCGAAGGGAGGAAGTTACCTTGGAATTGAACCTGACACAGAAGCAGACGCAGACCCTCTCTCCCCAAATGATGCAGTCCATGGAGATCCTTCAGATGGGGTCTCAGGAGCTGCTGGAATACATTGAGGAGGCCGTGCAGGAAAATCCGGTACTGGAGCCGGAGGAGCGCTACGACAGGGCGGATGAGAGCGATCAGCTCCGCCGCAAGCTGGAGTGGCTGGAGTCCACCGATCCTCAGAATCGCTATTACCATCAACAGGATACCGAGGAGGATGACCGGCTGGGCAATTACGGCACTATGGAGGACCGGGAGGACAACCTCTACTATTATGTGCTCTCCCAACTTAAAGTGCTGGACCTGCCGCCAGAGGTGATGGAGGCCGCCACCGTTTTGGTGGAGAGTCTCAATCAGAGCGGCTGGCTGGATGAGCCTCTGGATGCCCTGGCCGCCGATTGCGGCTGTGCCGTGGAGTTGCTGGAACGAGCCCTGGCGGCCGTCCAGTCTTTGGAACCTGCCGGTGTGGGTGCACGGGATCTGTCCGAATGTCTGCGCCTCCAGTTGGTGCGCCGTACCCCGGTGGATCAGCTGGCGGTGCGTATCGTGGAGAGTCAGCTGGACGCCCTGTCCAAGAGCCGCTACGGCCTCATTGCCCGGGAGCTGAAGGCCACCCCGGAGGAGGTGCGGGCCTCCTGTGAGCGTATCCGCACCTTGCATCCCAGGCCGGGCACCGGCTTTGCTGCCCGGGAGAATCTGACCTATATCAATCCCGATATCATCGTAGTCAGCTTCCCCGATCACTTCGAACTGCTGACCAACGACTACTATTTTCCCAACCTGGGAATCAGCGGGTATTACACCCGACTGCTGAAGGAGAGTGAAGATCAGCAGGTAAAGGACTACCTGACCGGCAAGGTAAAGCAGGCCAAATGGATGGTCCATGCCATTGAGCAGCGCCGCTCCACGCTCATGTCCTGCGCCGGATGCATTCTGGAACTGCAAGAGGCCTTCTTCCGGCAGGGGCCGGGCCATCTGGTGCCCATGTCCCTGGCCGATGTGGCCGGGCGTATCGGGGTCCACGAGTCCACGGTGAGCCGGGCGGTAAAGGACAAATACATCCAGTGCTCCATGGGGGTGTATCCTCTGAGCTACTTCTTCTCCCGCAGCTTGGGAACGGGCAGCGAGGAAGCTGCGTCCCCTGACGCGGCCAAGGCCCTGCTGAAAAAGCTCATCGCCGGGGAGGACAAGAAGAAGCCGCTGTCTGATCAGAAGCTGTGCCAGCTGATGACGGCCCAGGGCTGCCCTCTCTCCCGGCGTACCGTGGCCAAGTACCGGGATGAACTGCACATTCCAAGCACCACAGGCCGCAAGCAATACGAATGAATTTGGGAGGAACCATGGGTTTTCAAGGGGTATTTTTTGATTTTGACTATACACTGGGGGACGCTACCGAGGCCATTGTGGCCGGTTTCCGGTATGGCTTTACACAGATGGGACTGCCGGAGCCGGAGCGGGAGGCGGTACGCCACACCATTGGGATGACCCTGGAGGACGGCTACACCACCCTCACCGGGGATAACCGGCCGGAGCAGCGGGCCCTGTTCCGACAGCTGTATACGGAGAAGGCCGCGCCCCTCCAAGTGCAGGTGACCAAACTCTTCCCCGGCGCGGCAGAGCTGCTCTCCGCCCTGAAGGAAGCCAGCATCCCGGCGGGAGTGGTGAGCACCAAGCGCACCGACACACTGACGGCAGTGCTGGAGGCCAGAGGAGTACGGCAGTACCTGGTGTCCCTTACCGGCGGCGACAAGGTGGACCGGCCCAAGCCGGACCCCCAGGGGCTGCTTTCAGCTCTGGCAGAGCTGGGCCTGAAGCCGGAAAATGTGCTCTACTGCGGAGATACCCTTATTGATGCCGAGACGGCTCACCGGGCCGGGACCCACTTCTGTGCCGTCCTCAACGGCACCACTACCCGCCAGAACTTCGAATCCAGCGGTCTGCCTATGGACCATGTGGCGGCGGACCTTGGGGATCTGAAGGCCTGGCTGGGGCTGTAAATTCTATTATATGTAAGAAGGTAGTAAAAACGCCGGGGCAATCGCCCCGGCGTTTTTTGCGCAGAATGGACAACGGGGCCCCGTTGTCCTACAGAGAAAAAGAGGGGAAAAAGAGGAAAAATCGAAAAATCCCAATTTTGACTATTTGCCCAGGCGGCGAACCATTTCCTTGGCGCAGAAGGTAGCCACGTCGTCGGCATAGGTGCCGGCACCGAAGCCGGCGTCATAGCCCAGCTCCTTGGCCAGAGCGTGGGTCACACGGGCGCCGCCGCAGCAGAAGATGTACTTCTCACGGACACCCTCGGCCTCGGCCAGCTCGATGAGCTCTGTGAGGTTGTGGATGTGTACGTCCTTCTGGGTCACAGTCTGGGACACCAGCAGCACGTCGGCATTGACCTCGGCGGCCTTCTTGAGGAACTCCTCGTTGGGCACCTGGGAACCCAGGTTATAGGCCTCGACCATCTCATAGCGCTCCAGGCCGTAGTGGCCGGCAAAGCCTTTGCGGTTCATGATGGCGTCGATGCCCACGGTGTGAGCGTCGGTGCCGGTGGAGGCGCCCACCACCACCAGCTTGCGGCCCAGGCGCTCCTTCAGGAACTCGTCGGTCTCGTGCATATCCATGGCCTCGTCAGCCACGGTCTGTACCACGATCTCATTGTAGTTGATGGAGTGAGTCAGAGAGCCGTACACCACATAGAAGGTGAAGGACTCGTCCAGCTTCTGGCGGAGAGCCACGTTTGGGTCGGCCAGGCCCATCTTCTGAGCCATGAGCACGGCGGCCGCGGCGCCCTTGTCGTCGTCCTTAACGGGCAGGGTGAAGGAGAGCTGCACCTTGCCGTCGTTCATGGTGTCGCCATAGGGTTTCAGCCGGGTCAGGTCCAGCGTGGTGTCAAGGTCCTTATCGCGAATCTGATACAGTCCGGAACTCATTTGCCGGCACCCCCTTTCATCATGGGCTCAAGGAAGGGGTTGAAGTACCCGGCTGCCTTGGTCACAACGCCGTCCAGGCCCTTGCCGCCGTCGCGAGGACGCTTGATGTCGGCAAAGATGCCCCGCTCCAGGGTCTCGAAAATACCCAGCTGCTCGATCTGGCCCAGCAGGTCGGTAGCCTTGTGCAGCACGTCGGCAGCACGGTTCTGCATGATGCCGCCGTCCTTGAAGACGATCTCGCTGCCCAGGTCCTGCATGGTGCGGAAGATGTACTGAGCATTCTGGATGGCCAGGAAACGGTCGGACAGGAAGGGAGTGTGGATAGCCTCGGTCATCATACCCAGCAGGTGGATCTTCTGCTGAGTCAGGATGGTCACCATGTTGAACAGGGCGTCCTGAACGTGGCCGCGGAAGATGTTGCCGGTCATGAACTTGGTGGGAGGCATATACTTCAGAGGAGCGTTGGGGAAGATCTCCCGGGCCATCTCGGCCTGGGCCAACTCATACAGGAAGCCGTTCTCCACGTCGGGGTCGATCTCGAAGGCGTGACCCAGACCCATCTGCTCCTCGGGCAGGCCGGCCCGCAGGGCGAAAGCCTCGTTGAGGAACTGGGAGGCCAGCACGGTGTGAGCCTCTTCCACGGCGTCGGCGGTAGTCAGGTAGTTGTCCTCACCGGTGTTGATGACCACGCCGGCATAGGCGTTGATGGCTCGGGAGAAGGACTGGTCCACCAGGGTACGCTGCATATTGATGTCGCGGAACAGAATGCCGTACAGAGCGTCGTTCAGCATCACGTCCAGACCCTCGAAGGCGCCCATGGCGGCGATCTCGGGCATACACAGGCCGGAGCAGTAGTTACACACACGGATGTAACGGCCCAGCTCCTCGCCCACCTTATCCATAGCCTCGCGCATCAGGCGGAAGTTCTCCTGGGTGGCGTAGGTGCCGCCGAAGCCCTCGGTGGTGGCGCCGTAAGGCACATAGTCCAGCAGGGACTGGCCGGTGGTACGGATCACGGCGATGACGTCGGCGCCCTGGCGGGCGGCGGCGGTAGCCTGCACAACGTCCTCATAGATGTTGCCGGTGGCCACGATCAGGTAGATCCAGGGACCCTGCTTCTCGCCGCCGTGGGTGGCGATGAAGTCCTCGCGGCGCTTGCGGCGGGCGCGGATCTTGGCCAAGCTGGCCTCCACGATGGGGTCCAGAGCGGCGTGGATCTCGGTCTCGCTGTGAGTGGGCAGAGCGGTCAGCTCCAGCTCGTCCTTGGCAACAGCCTCGGCGATGGCCTGGGGGTCCTTGCCGGTCTCCACCATGGCGTTGCCGATCCAAAAGGCCACGCCCTGGGGCAGAGCGCCCTTATCCATCAGATGGTCCACCACCACGTTGGGCAGGGGCACGTCAGCGGCGTCCACACCGTCGATGCCCAGCAGGCGGCAGATGGTACGCTCCACGGCCACGGTGGTGCAGCCGTCGATGAAACGCTGGGTGTCGTCCGCAACCCGGGAAGCGTGGGCACGGGCCTGTTCCACCAGCTTAAAATCAAGATTCAGCTTGGATTCCAACATCGATCACTTCCATTCTTTGTCAGTTCAAAAACGGGGGGAAGCGGATCGCCGCCGTGGGCGGCGATCCGCTGTCTCCTTTTGGATTACTCCTCGTGATGAGAACGCTTGTGGCGCTCCAGGCCGGCGGGCTCCATGGACAGAGCCTGGCCGCGCTCCAGACCGGCCACACCCATGAGCTCCTTCTTCTTCTTGCCGGTGCAGTAGTCGCACTGACAATCGGTGTAGTGCTCGGGCTCGGTGTAAGTGGTGATAACACCCTCGTAGTTGCGCAGGATGACCTTCTTGGGGGTCTGGGAGATGACGTACTGAGGCATGACGGGAGTCTTGCCGCCGCCGCCGGGGGCGTCCACCACGAAGGTGGGCACGCAGTAGCCGGAGGTGTGGCCGCGCAGGCCCTCGATGATCTCGATGCCCTTGCTGACGGGAGTACGGAAGTGCTCCAGGCCCATGGACAGGTCGCACTGATAGATGTAGTAGGGACGCACGCGGATCTTGACCAGCTCGTTGACCAGCTTCTTCATGGTGTAGACGCAGTCATTGATGCCGGCCAGCAGCACGCTCTGGTTACCCAGGGGGATACCGGCGTCGGCCAGACGGGCACAGGCGGCGGCAGCCTCGGGGGTGATCTCGTTGGGATGGTTGAAGTGGGTGTTCAGCCAGATGGGGTGATACTTCTTCAGCATATTGCACAGCTCGGGGGTGATACGCTGAGGCAGCACCACGGGAGTACGGGAGCCGATGCGGACGATCTCCACGTGGGGGATCTCGCGCAGCTTGGCAATGATGTACTCCAGACGCTCGTCGCTCACCAGCAGGGCGTCGCCGCCGGACAGCAGCACGTCGCGGATCTGGGGAGTGTTGCGGATGTACTCGATGGCCTGATCCACCTGATCCACGGGCAGGCCGGCGTCGTTCTGACCGGCAAAGCGACGGCGGGTGCAGTGACGGCAGTACATGGAGCACTGGTCGGTGATCAGCAGCAGGCAGCGGTCAGGATAGCGGTGAGTCAGACCGGGAGCGGGGGAGTCCTCATCCTCGTGCAGGGGGTCCAACAGATCGGCGGCGGACTGATGCAGCTCCTTGCCGGTGGGAACAGCCTGCAGACGGACGGGATCGTTGGGATCGCCGGGCTGGATCAGGGACAGATAATAAGGAGTGATGGCCATGCGGAGGGTACCCAGGCAGGCTTTCACGCCTTCCTCTTCTTCGGGGGTCAGATCCACATACTTCTTCAGGTCCTCCAGAGTCTCGATGCGGTTCTTGACTTGCCAGTGCCAGTCGTTCCACTGCTCATCAGTCACATCGGGAAACAGGATCTTACGGCGGGACTCTACCATAACAAGGTCATCCTTTCTAAATCGGTGTAGGGATGCGCCATCCGCAGGCGTCAGGGACCGGAAACCGGAACGGGGAGAAAGGGTTGGGGAGGAGTGTTTCTCCGTCGGGACCGGGGCCCGGAATGAGCGGCCGCGGAACGATCACATCAATCAGCTCATCTGTCAACGGGACAGGTAAGACACAGGGTAAACAGGGTATGATCTGGAGATCGGTCAAACAGAGGCTTACAGATACTTCTTCTCGAAATAAGCCTTCAGCTGAGGATTCTCACGCAGCGCCCCACGCAATGTTCCATTGCGCGGGGACCCCGTGATTTGACATCCTAGGGGCAAATGAATTGCCCCTGCGGGAATGCTGCGCGTTCTGCGCGCCAAAAGGCGCGGCCGGCTGTGCCGGCGTCCGAGCTGCACAGACAGCTCAGAATCACCTTACAGATACTTCTTCTCGAAATAAGCCTTCAGCTGAGGATTCTCACGCAGCTCGGACAGGGTAATCTCGGCGTGGTCCTTGGTGTAGCCGTTGCCCACGATCATGGTGACGTCCTTGCCGCAGCCCTCGGCGCCCAGGGCAGCCTTGGCAAAATCGGTAGCCATGGAGAAGAAGTACACCACGCCGTTGTCATGGACGGGCAGGATGGCGGCCATCTCGCAGGCGGGCACGTTCACGATCAGGATGGAGACGTCGTACTCCTTGCCGTTGTTGACAGCCAGGGACTTCTCCAGAACCTCGGTGGGGTTGGTAGCGGAGCCCACGATAGCGTGGTGGCAGAGGTTCATGCTCTTCAGCAGGTCGGCATCCTCCTGGCAGATGACCAGGGCAACCACGTTGCCGGTGGGGCCAACGCGCTTCATGGCCTCGTAGCAGCACATCATGCCGCCCTTACCGGCGCCGCCCAGGATGAGCACGGAGTCACCGGGCTTCACCAGCTTGGCGGTCTGGGCAGGAGCACCAGCCACGTCCAGAGCAGCCAGGGCCAGCTCCTCGCTCATGTCGTCGGGCAGCTTGGCATACAGGCCGGACTCAAACAGGATAGCCTGAGCCTCCACGTCCACACGGTCGATTTCGGGGTGGATGGCCTTGATCTTGTTGATCTTCAGGGGGGTCAGGGACAGGGACACCAGGGAAGCAATCTTGTCGCCCACCTTCAGATCGATCTTGCCCTGCAGGTCCTCACCGATCTCACGGACGGTGCCGATGAACATACCGCCGGAACCGGTGACGGGGTTCTGCATCTTGCCGCGTTCGCCCACGATGTCCAGGATCATCTGCTCAGTGCGGGCCAGGTCCTTCTCACAGGCCTCATAGATCTGAGTGAAGGAAGCGGAGTCGATGTTCAGAGCGGTCACGTCGCACAGGATCTCATTGGACCAGCACTCCATGGTGTTGTCAATCTTCTTGGCGGCCTGGGTCAGCAGTCCCTGGGGCTCGATGACGCGATGAGTGCCGTACTTGTTGCCTTTCTTCTGCATAGAAAGTTCCTCCTGTTTCATTTAGTGTTGGTTTGGGGAGATATATGGTTGGGGAGATAAGTAAAACAAAGGAATGGGATCAGGCCAGAGACAGAATCTTCCGGGCCTCATCGGGGGTGGCGATCTCGCGGCCCAGCTCCTTGGCCAGACGGACCACCTTGGCCACCAGCTCGCCGTTGGAAGCGGCCTTGTGGCCCTTTTCCAGGTAGATGTTGTCCTCAAAGCCAACGCGGACGTTGCCGCCCATCACGATACCGGCGGCAACCATGGGCCAGGCGCCCCGGCCGATGCCGGTGACGGTCCAGGTGGAGCCGGCGGGGATCTGCTTCACCAGGTAGTCCAGGTTGCCCACAGTGGCGGGGGTGCAGCCGGACACGCCCAGCACGAAGTTGAACTGCATGGGAGCGCCGGGGACCAGACCCTTGTTGGCCATATTCACGATGGTGTCCAGGTGGCCGATCTCAAAGCACTCGTACTCGGGCTTGATGTTGTTTTCCAGCATCCGCTTGCCGAAAGCCCGCATGGTGGGCATATCATTGACGAAGATGTCGTCACCGAAGTTGCAGGTGCCGCAGTCCAGCGTGGCCATCTCGGGGCACAGCTCGGTGGGCTGAAGCCGCTCCTCGGGGGTCATGCCGGTGGCACCGCCGGTGGAGGGGATCAGGATCACGCCGGGGCAGGCCTCCTTGATGGCGTCCAGAATCACACGGAACCGCTCCCGGTCCTGAGTGGGGGTGCCGTCATCCTCACGAACGTGGACGTGGATAACGGCGGCGCCCGCGTCAAAGGCGCTCTTGGCCTCACGGACCATTTCCTCCACGGTGTAGGGAACAGCGGGGTTATGCTCCTTGGTGACCTCTGCGCCGCAGATGGCCGCGGTGATGATAAGCTTTTCCATGACACGCCTCCTCAAAAAATAAAGCTACCCCGCCGGTAGGAGATGTTGTCCTCCGGCGAGATAGCGCTTCATGAACAAAAAAACACTACTCATGTCCGCGGGAGGGGAAACTCTCGTTCAGACACAAATAGCGCTTCATGTGACTCATGACAATCCGTGAGCACTGGGCCCACGGCTCAGGGGGAGGGCTGTGCGATTCACATCCCCCTTCGGCGGAGCGGACATTCACAGAACACATTGGGCTCGCCTGCCCTTATCATTGCTCTGCTACCTTGCACTCCGCGCCTCTATCCATGCGTATTATTCACTTTTGACAAAAACACTATAACCCAGTCAATTTGGTTTGTCAACTATTTTTTGTGAAATTAGGCTTACAAAATTTTTCTTTGTTACATAGACTTTTGTGCGCTACAGCGGGACAGCAATTACCAAATGGTAACCAGAACTGGAAGGGCGAAAACTCCGGCAGGCGGCATAAACCGCCTGCCGGAGCAGGAAAACATTACAGGTCGGCCTGGAAGAGTTCCATGAGCGTATCGTCCAGCTTGAGCAGCCGGCATACCCGCAGGGCGTCCCGGGGACAGGGGGCGCCGGGAGGGGCGGGAAGGAGCCGGTAATCCATCCGGCGGGCGATCCGCTTGCGGGGATCGTCCCCCTCGTCGCCCTGGATGTCCCGTACCAGACCAGCCACCTGATAGTGGGCGGCGGCCACGTCGGACACCCCGTCGTAGTGGGTGGTCATGAGTGCCACGCAGTCCAGGCTGCTCAGATGGCGCACCAGAGCCCGGGCCAGGGCTGCACCCTCCTGGGGGTTGGTGCCGCGGGCGAATTCGTCCAGAGCCACAAAGAAGAACTGGCCGTGGGTTTCCCGCAGAAGCTTGTCCAGCAGGTGGACCTCCTTGCCGAAGGAGGACAGGCCGCCGGCGCCCGGGCCGCTGTCGGCCAGGATCAGCTCCACCCGGTGGAACAGTGGCAGGGAAGCGGACTGGGCAAAGACAAAGAAGCCGCACTGGCACAGAAGCAGGGAGAGCACAGTGGAGCGAAGAGACACAGTCTTGCCGCCCATGTTGGCGCCGGTGATGACGGTGCACCCCGGCTTCAGGTCCAGATCCAGCAGGGTGAACTGCTCGCCCCGCTCAGCCAGATCCTCCTCTACCTGGGGATGACGTACCCCCCGGAGGGTGATGGATTTGTCGGTGCTGAGGGCGGGCCGCACGCAGTTGTACCGCAGAGCCAGCTTGGCCTTGGCCACAATGAGATCCAGCCGGCCCAGAGTCTCCATGTTGTCCAGGAAGGCCTGCTTGTAAACCATCAGCTTGCCGGTGAGCATCCGGCGGACCTCCAGCTCCAGCTTGTCCTCCTCCACCGCAAGGACGCGGCGTTTCTCCATCAGGGGGCCCCGTTTGTCCTCCATGGTCATGCGGATGGCCTTCTCCAGCTTGGCCTTTTCCGCCCGCAGGGGTGCCAGGTCGTTGTGGTAGGAATTGACAACGGAGAAGGTGGGCAGGCGGCGTCCCTCCGGGTCCATCAGCCCCAAAGCGTCGGCCAGGGAGGGGAAGGACAGCCCGGCCATGGGGGGCAGGGCGGCGTAGGCCTGGATCAGCTGCTCCAGGGTGACCAGGAAGTGCTTGATCTCAAAGAGCTCCACCAGATCGAAGGGGGCGCCGGGGTCCCGGTCGAAGGAGCCGCGGATGTCGTGAAACAGGGGCAGGCAGCGGGTCACACCCCGCAGGGCAGCGGCGGCGTCCTTGCGCTCGGCTTCGGTCAGCCGTACCGGGCCGCAGCCGCAGCGCTCTGTCTGGGGGGCGGTGGTGCCGGCGTTCCACAGCTCCATGGCCAGGGCCACGTTGTCCAGCTCCTCCTCCAGGGCGGCCTCCTCTCCCGGGCCGTACCACCGCAGGGAGCGGGCGGCCGCCTTGCCGAACGGCGACATGGGACTCAGCCGGTTCAGTACCCACTGAAACCCTGCGTTTTCCCGCAGTTCATGCGTCAGTTCCATCTTGTTCCTCCTTCACGTTGACCACCGGCAGGCGGATGGCCTGCCGCAGGGCGGAGATAAATTGATCTGGTTCAAAGTGCCAGCCGTAGGCCGACCAGGGGTTGGCCGCCACGGCGGCGATGGTCAGCTCCCGGCGGACAGCCAGCTGGCCGCCATTGCGCTGGAACAGCTCCAGAGCGGCACGGCCTGCCAGCAGATGGGTGGCGTCCTGGGTGACCAGGGTGGTGGGAGCTCCCCGGCGGGCCAGGGTTTTGAGCAGGGGATCGGTAACGCCTCCCGCCGCCCACACCACCAGAGGACGGCGGGGCAGCTTGTTCCACTTGGGGCTGCCGCCCTCGTCCAGAGGTAGCTCCAGATGGGTGCCGTCCAGCTCGAACAGAGCAAAGCGGTCCTCCACGCCCTCCAGAGCGGAACGAAGGCCGGCGTGCTCCGGCACTTTCCGGTCAAAGAGCCAGCAGGTGTGGGCGGTCTCCGATACCACCAGGTCCATATCCCGGTCCAGAGACGCTCCGGTACACAGCAGGGCCACGCCCTCCACACCGGCGCCAGCCAGAGACTTCCGTCCGGCAGCCCCATCGATGAGGACCCGCTGGGCCCCCAATTCCATAAAACGGGCGGTGAGGGGCCTCAGCTGTCCGGCGGCGGAGGGACCGGCCAGCTGGACATAGCCGTCAGACAGGGTGCGGAAAATAGCCACCGGTCCCAGCGGGGTCATTACGTCGGTGAGATCCACCACCTCCAGAGTGGCGTCGCACAGCGTGATCATGCCCCGGGCGGTGGCAAACAGATCGCCGGCTTTCAAATACAGATCGGGTTTTTCCGTCCCGGTGACCAGGTCGGTGCGTTCTCCGTCCCGGCCCACCGAGGTGAGGGCCAGCCGTTCCTCCCCCAACTCGGCCATCAGGCGGCGCATGGCGGTGGTCTTGCCCGCGTTCTTGCACAGGCCGATCACGGTCACGGGGGAGGCATCCCCCACCAGCGGCGCTAACAGATGTTCCAAAATAGGGCCTCCCTTCCACAGGAAAATTGGGTCATTTTTGGTTTCGTCGAGGCCATTATAAGAGGCCTCCATCGGTTCTGTCAATGGGGAGAAGCAGAATTCCAACCGCTGGACATTGGATATGAGGAGAATCAAAAAATGAATGGATTATATGAAGAATATGCAAAATGGGGTAACGCTATAGAGATGACAAGTAGAATGGCAACAAGAAAGATGATTACAAATAGGAATATAAAAAACAAAATATACAAAAAAGCGAAAAGGGAAAAGGGGGAACAGATTGGCTATAAACAAAGGAACCTTTACGCATGAAATTTTGGAATGAACTTCATGCAAAAAAGAAATTCCGCCTGTCTGACGGAAGACCCGTCAGACAGGCGGAATGCGGGGAGGAAACACTTACTGTTTGGAGAACTGATCCTTGCCCACGCCGCACAGGGGGCACACCCAGTCGGCGGGGACCTGCTCCCAGGCAGTGCCGGGGGCCACGCCGTTGTCGGGATCGCCCTCAGCGGGATCATAAATATAGCCGCAGAGATCGCAGACGTACTTATCCATATTGGAACACTCCTTATTTTAAAATCAAACGTCAGATACCGGGCAAGGGAAACGAACTTGCCGGATTCCTTGTCCTGTGGTATGATACGCTTGTTACGCTACTATTTATAACACATCGGGGGACACTGTGAAAATTGGCAATATCACGATAAATTCAGCCCTGGCGCTGGCGCCTATGGCGGGAGTGACCGATCTGGCCTTCCGGACCATTTGCCGGGAGTTGGGGGCGGGCTATACCATTACGGAAATGGTAAGCGCCAAGGCCCTGTGCTATCAGGACAAGAAGTCCGTTCCGCTTCTCCAGCTGGGGGAGGGAGAGCACCCGGCGGCGGTGCAGATCTTCGGCAGCGACCCGGCCTGTATGGAGCAGGCGGCGGGTATGGCCGCGGAGCGGTCCGGCGCCGATATCATTGACATCAATATGGGCTGCCCAGTGCCTAAAGTGGCCAATTCCGGGGACGGCTCCGGCCTGATGAAGCACCCTGAACTGGCGGTCAAAGTGGCAGAGGCGGTGATCCGGGGCGCCGGCGGCAGGCCGGTGACGGTGAAATTCCGCCTGGGCTGGGACAAGGGCTCCATCAACTGTGTGGAGTTTGCCAAAGCCATGGAGGGGGCCGGAGTGGCCGCCGTGGCGGTCCACGGCCGCACCCGGACCCAGATGTACTCCGGCACCGCCAACTGGGACTACATCCGGGCGGTGAAGGAGGCGGTGTCCATCCCGGTCATCGCCAACGGCGACGTGTTTGAGCCAAAGGACGCGGTACGCATCCTCAAGTATACCGGGGCGGATATGGCCATGATCGGCCGTGGCTGCTTCGGCAATCCATGGCTGTTCCAGCGGGCCCAGGCGGCTCTGGCGGGGGAGGAGATCCCGCCCCTGCCCCCGCTGGCCGTGCGGTGTGACACGGCGGTGCGGCAGTTTGAACTGTCGGCGGCCCAGAAGGGGGAGCACATTGCCTGCCTGGAGGCCCGGAAGCACTACGCCTGGTATCTGAAGGGAGTGCCCCACGCCGGGTACTATAAGGAACAGATCAGCCATGTGTCCACCCTGGAGGATATCTACAAGGTGACGGCAGGCATCAAGCGGGATTTGAAAGACGAGCCGGACCGGTAACGGCGGCGGGTACAAGATAGAGAAAGGGGTGAGGAAGGCATGAAAGCGGAATGGGAGCTGGTCCAGCGGGCCAGGCAGGGGGACGAGGAGTCCTTTGCTGCCCTGGTGGAACAGAATCAGGGACGGATCTACAATCTGGCCCTGCGGATGACGGGCAACCCGGACGACGCCCTGGAGCTGAGTCAGGAAGCCTTTCTCAACGCCTGGAAGGGGCTGGGCAAGTTCCAGGGGGACAGCTCCTTTGCCACCTGGCTGTACCGGCTGACCAGCAATGTGTGCATTGATTTTCTCCGCCGGGAGAAGCGGCGCAGCGCTCTGTCCATGACCATCTCCCTGGACGATGAGGAGGAGGCCAGGCAGGCCGAGCTGCCCGACGAACGGTTCTCGCCCCATGTGGAAGCCGAGCGCCGGGAGCGGCGGGAGACTTTGCGGGCGGGCCTTGCCACCCTGTCGGCGGAGCACCGGCGGGTGCTCATCCTCCGGGAGCTGGAGGGGCTGTCCTACGGCGAGATCGCTCAGGTACTGGGCCTGGAGGAGGGTACGGTGAAATCCCGCATTGCCCGTGCCTGGTTGGCTCTGCGAAACTATTTGAAAAAACAGGGGAACTTTTTTGATTCGTCCACGTCTATACCATGAACAAGGGGGAATTTCCCCCAAAACGGAGAGGAGGGAACGATATGCTGAGCTGTGACGAGGCGCTGGAGCTGATCAGCGCCCGGTTGGATGGACCTCTGACCCAGGAGGAGACTGCCCGGCTGGAGGAGCATCTGTCGGTGTGCCCGGCGTGCCGGACCCTTGCGGACGATCTGGAGGAGCTCCATGAGGAATTGCCTCAGCTGACCGCTCAGCCTCCCGCAGGGCTGAAGGAAGGGGTCATGGACAAGATCCATACCTCCAAAGTCACTCCCTTCCAGAGCAAGAAACGCCAGTGGCGCTGGCGGAGCCTGGCCTCCCTGGCGGCGGTGGCCGCCCTTGTGCTGGTGGGCGCGGGGGTTATGGACCAGTGGCGGACCAGTGGTTTCCGAGGGAGCGAAGAGAACCCCGGCACTGTTTCCGTGATGACGGAGACCAATCTGCCGTCCGGAGGTGGTGAGGAGGGTCCGGTGACCCGGGAGATCGTGCCTCAGCCTACCGAGGCTCCGGCGGAGAGCAACAGCCCGGAGGACAAGGTTGTCAGCGGCAGTTCCGGGCAGGGAACGAACAGCGAGCCGGACAGCCGGAACCATTCCGGGGCGGGCAGTACGCAGACCCAGGAGCCTGTCGTCGTATCCCAGACCCCTGCCGGAAATGGGGCTGAGCCCTACAGCGTGACCCCAGATAAACAGAATGCTCAAACGACCCAGGCCACGGTCAATCCATTTGTTGCGGAAAGCGGTCTGACTCAGTCTGAGGCTCTGCACAAACTGGCCGCCTGGCTGGGCTGGAACAGCGACGAACTGACAGTGGAGGAGGATGGCGCCATCATCGGTCCCACCACTCAGGATGGCACTACCACCAAGCTGATGTGCGCCGGACTGAACCAGGAGGGCACCGGCTGGCTGTGCCAGCTGGAGCAGGTCACCCCCGGGCCCGACGGTACCGCCAGCTGCACCACCTACACCGTGCCGCTGGACGGCAGCGAAATCGTGCAACCGTAATAACTTTGAAAAAGCGCAGGCCGCGGGCCTGCGCTTTTCTATTTTGATGTGACGAAACAGAGGGTTGGCGCGTAGTTCAAGTGAAAGGCCTTTTCAAACACCTGGAGAGGAGGGATCATGTGAAGGATGATGTCAGTGGGTTCAACGCCTGGGCGGAGGAGCTGCTGGAGCGGTACGCCGGGCTGGTCTACCGACTGGCCTTTGCCCGCACCCGCAGTAAGGAGGGGGCGGAGGACGTGTTTCAGGAGGTGTTTCTCCGACTGGTCAGCAAGCGCCCCAGCCTGGAAAGTGAGGAGCATGAAAAAGCCTGGTTCTGCCGGGTGACCATCAACTGCGCCAACTCCTATTGGCGCAATCCCTTCCGCCGCCGGACCCAGCCTCTGGAGGAGATGGGGGAGCTGACCGCTCCGCCGCCGGAGGCGGGGAGTGAGCTGGACGCCTGCCTGGACAGGCTGTCTCCCGACCTGCGGGTGGTGGTCCATCTCTACTATTACGAGGGGTATTCCACCCCTGAGATCGCCGGGCTGCTGAAAAAAAGCGAGTCCGCCGTGCGGATGCGCCTTATGCGGGCCCGGCGGCAGCTGCGGGATGTTTTGGAAGAAGGAGGGAATTCCCTGTGTTTGAGCACGATTATCGCGCCAAATTTGACGAGATTGCCCCGAACCGGGCGCTGGTGGAGGGCACCCGGGAGCGGATGAGAAAAGCGTTGTCCGGGGAAAAGACCCGGCCCCGCCGCCTCACCCGGCGGGGGCTTGTAGCCGCAGCCGCTGCCGCCGCCCTTACCGTTACCGCCCTGGCGGCGGGGCCCACCATCTGGCACGCCATCCAGAACGACCTGGGCAGCCGGGCCCCCTATGCCACAGAGGTGGAGAGCGCCTGTGAGGATCAGGGGATCCGGATCGAAGCAGTCCAGGCCCTGGCTGACACCAGAGTCACCCGACTGTACTTCACCCTGCAGGATCTGACGGGAACCACTCTGGATGAGGATACCGTCAGCGATCTGATCCTCTCCCAGGAAACGGATGGACAGTTTGACTGGGGCAACGGAGGTAAGGGACTGGAAGTGCTGGACTATGACCCGGAGCAGCATCTGGCCACCCTGGTATACAGCCGCGGCACCGCTGACCTGGCGGACGCTCCCCCCACCTGGGTCCGCCTGGAGGCCAGCTATTTTATTCCCGGTCATTGGCAGGCTCGGCTGGCCCTGAACCGAGAGGAACTTCCTGACGCGGACCTGGAAAGCACCATAGCCGATGCTGGTGCCACTGTTCTTCTGCCGGACCAGAACCCTATAGCGCTGGATAAAGACGGAGCTGTCTCTGTCTCCTCCATGGGCTTTGCCGCCGATGGGTGCTACCATGTGCGCTTTGTTCAGGAAGAGAATATCGTTTCACTGATGGACAATGGACGCTCCTGCTATGTGGAGTATTACCTGTATGACCCGGAGGACCCGGACCGCTGGCCTCAGCAGAGTATGGGAGACGTGACCTGCACCGCAGTGGAGGGCGGCTGGGACTTTTGCCTGCCCGGTCTGACACCGGATACCCTAAAATACCTGAATCTGGTCCACTTGAGTACGGAATATTCCACAGCGGGTGGGCGCATTGAAGGTCATTGGGAGATCACCGTTCCGGTGGAGGTGATGGACCTGCGTACCGCCACCCCCACGGAGCCTATCATGTTCCCCTATACCCGCGACGGGAAAATGCCCTTTGGCCGCACTTGGGATGCCCAGTTAAAACAGATCGCGGTCTCTCCCCTCAGCGTCTGTGCCAACTTCGGCACCCCGGAGGGGCAGGAATACCCCTGCCAGCTCACCGGCACAGAGCTGTCCCTCTCCGTCACCCTGGCCGACGGCGCCGTCCTTACCCCAGCTTACTATGACGAGGTGTGGAGCCAGCGGGCAGGCTGGGTGATGTGGGAGTTTGAGGAGCCCATCGACCCGGAGCAGGTGGTTTCCATTACCCTCAACGGCCAGACCATCCCCGTGGACCAAAGCTGAACTGTCCCAAGGCCCCGCCGCTTCTGCGGTGGGGCCTTCCTCTATCCGGTCGGAGTGTTTGCGCGATTTTTCTAAAGTTTTTATTGTAAGTGCTGCCGCTTTCGTGTATAATGGACAACAGCAGTACTCGTGCTGCTGTTCGCGATTCCAAATGTAAGGAGAGGAAACAAGTTATGAGCTATTCCGTACAAAACATCCGTAACGTATGTCTGCTGGGACACGGTGGCAACGGAAAGACCTCCCTGGCGGAAAGTATGCTGTATTTGACCGGTGGCACTCCCCGGCTGGGCAATCCTGCCGACGGAAACACCGTTTGTGATTACGATCCCGAAGAGACCCGCCGTCAGATTTCCATCTCCACCGCGGTGGCGCCCATCGAGTACAACGGCTGTAAGATCAACGTGCTGGACACCCCCGGTTATTTTGATTTCTCCGGCGAGGTCATGGAGGCCCTCCATGTGTCCGACGCCGCCATCATCGTCTGCTCCGCCAAGGGCGGCATGAGCGTGGGCGCCGAGAAGGCGTGGAAGCTGTGTACCCGCCGCGGCGTGCCCCGCCTGCTCTACATCTCCAAGACCGACGAGGACAACGCCGACTACAACGCCGCCTTCGACACCCTGCGTGAGCGCTTCGGCAAGAATATCGCCCCCGTGGTGGCCCCCATCTGGGATGCCGACAAGAAGGTCATCGGCTTTATCGACGTGCTCCATAAACGTGCCTTTGAGGCCGGCCCCAAGGGTGAGCGCGTGGAGATCGACGTGCCCGACGACAAGCTGCCCGTGCTGGACGAGCTGTACGACGCCCTGAAGGAGTCCGTGGCCGAGACCAGCGAGGAGCTGATGGATAAGTATTTCTCCGGCGAGGACTTCACCTACGCCGAGATGATCCAGGGCCTGCGCCAGGGCGTGAAGGATCTGTCCCTCTTCCCAGTGGTGTGCGGCTCCGCACTCACCGGCCTGGGCACCCGTATGCTGCTGGACATCATCGTGGAGCTGCTGCCCTCTCCCATGGAGGGCCGTCCTCTGGAGGGCGAGAACGAAAAGGGCGAGCTGGATGAGTTCGTGGCCTCTCCCGGCGCTCTGCCCTGCGCTCTGGTTTGGAAGACCGTCTCCGACCAGTACGGCAAGTATTCTTATGTGAAGGTGCTCTCCGGTAACCTGAAGCCCGATATGCAGGTGGTCAACGCCCGCACCGGCGCCACCGAGAAGCTGGGTCGCCTGTATGTCATGAAGGGCAAGAAGGCCGAGGAGGTCAAGGAGCTGGAGTGCGGCGATATCGGCGCCATCGGCAAGATGGACAAGGTCAAGACCGGCGATACCCTGTCCGATCCCCGTAAGGTGGTCAAGATGGAGCCCATCCCCTTCCCCGAGCCCTGCTACTCCGTGGCTATCAGCCCCAAGACCAAGGGCCAGGAAGATAAGATCGCCGCCGGCCTCACCCGCCTGAACGAAGAGGATCTCACCTTCAACTGGGTGAACAACGCCGAGACCCACCAGATGGTGGTCTCCGGTACCGGCGATATGCAGATGGACGTGATCGTCTCCCGCCTGAAGAGCCGCTTCGGCGTGGACGCTGAGCTGTCCGAGCCCCGTGTGGCTTACCGTGAGAAGATCCGCAAGAAGGTCGAAGTTCAGGGCCGCCACAAGAAGCAGACCGGCGGTCACGGCCAGTTCGGCGATGTTTGGATGCGCTTTGAGCCCGGCGACACCGAGGAGCTCCAGTTCTGCGAGGAGGTCGTGGGCGGCGCTGTGCCCAAGAACTACTTCCCCGCTGTTGAGAAGGGGATGCGTGAAGCCGTCGTCCACGGTGTGCTGGCGGGCTATCCCGTGGTGTACCTGAAGGCCACCCTGTTTGATGGCTCCTATCACCCTGTTGACTCCTCCGAAATGGCCTTTAAGACCGCCGTGCAGCTGGCCTACAAGGCCGGTATGCCCCAGGCCAGCCCTGTGCTGCTGGAGCCCATCGGCGAACTGAAGGTCACCATCCCCGACAGCTACATGGGCGACGTCATCGGCGACCTGAACAAGCGCCGGGGCCGCGTCATGGGTATGAATCCTGACGGCGACGGCAACCAGGTGGTGGAGGCCGAGGTGCCCATGGCGGAGATGAGCCGCTATGCCATCGACCTGCGGTCCATGACCCAGGGCCGTGGCTCCTTCACCTTCCACTTTGTCCGCTACGAGGACGCACCTCCCGCCGCCCAGGAGAAGGCCATCGAGGCCGCCAAGGCGATGCAGGACGAGGCAGACTAATTAGATGCACAAGGGCCGGGCTGAAATCAGCCCGGCCCATTTTTTGTGGCGGCAGGAGGACGCGTCCTCGTCCAAGCGTTTTGCCCTATGGGCAAAACCTTGATGCCGGGGCAATTCATTTGCCCCGAGCAGATAAAAAGAAATGAGGGGTTCCCGGCGGGGCCTGCCCCGCTGGGGCGGACGCACCTCCCGCCGCCCAGGAGAAGGCCATCATGGGACCCCAAAGCGAGCCCAGCGTAAGCGGGTCGCTTTGGGAAAGGAGGAGCAAGGGAGCGGAATGAGGAATGGCCGGCAGGCCGTTTCGAAGAGAGTGGACTTTGTGACGACGTGGCGATGCAGGATGAGGCAGACTAATTAGATGCACAAGGACCGGGCTGAAATCAGCCCGGCCCATTTTTTGCGGCAAAGGGACTGCGTTGAGCAGATAAAAGGAAAAATTTCAGAAAGCTTTCAGAAAAAAAGGGGAGACAAGCGGAAGAAACTATGGTAAACTTGAATACATCCCATCGGGTTCCGAATAGAAATATTAGACACAATTACAAGGAGGTAAATCCTATGAAGAGAGGAAAGAGGATCGCGGCTCTTGCCCTGGGCGCCGCTTTGACCCTGTCCATGACCGCCTGCGGCGGCGGAACTGCCAACAAGGAGGACTCCACCGAGAAGATCCGGGCAGCCACCGAGAAAGTCAACGCGGTAGAGAGCATGGAGGCCACCATGGTCATGGAGATGGATATGTCCGCCATGGGTCAGAGCGTCCAGACCGACACCACCATGGATATGGTGTGCTTCAACGATCCCATGAAGATGAAGGCCGATATGACGATGGATATGGGCGCTCTGGGTTCCGTGTCCATGAGCATTTTTGCCCAGGAGAACGGCGATACATTGGATATGTATCTCTATGACGGCACCAACTGGACCTATCAGGCCACCGATATCAGCGCGGCAAAGCAGTATGATGCCCAGCAGAGCGTGAACCTTTATCTGGACAGCGGCGCGGAGTACATCAGCGTGGGCACTGAGGAGATCAACGGCATGACCACCGACAAGTATACCGGCGTGATCCAGGGCAAGGCCATGGAAGAGGTGCTCAAGGCCAGCGGCGCCACCACCAATCTGGAATCCAGCCTGGGCGGTATGGTGGATGTGTCCGATTTGTATAGCAATCTGGGCGATATGCCTATCACCGTGTGGATCGATCAGGAGAGCGGCTATCCTGTGCGCTACTTCATGGATATGACCGCTGTGATGCAGTCCATGATGAGCAAGGCCATGTCCGGCATTGAGGGCGGCGACACGCTGACCATCGACAAGGTGGAGGTCACCATGGATTGCTCCAATTACAACAATGCCACCGACTTTGAGATCCCGGCGGAGGCCCTGGGCGCCTGATTCCGGCCACAGACAACAAAAATGGGTGCTGTCAGCAGACAGCACCCATTTTTTGTTAAAAATCATTTGTGATACAGCTTATTGGTCTCATACTGGGGCTCACAGGTGAGGCGGAGGCCCAGACGGCTGTAGGTGGTGGAGTCCACCGGGGAAAGGATAACGGAGGAGTGGGACTCACATCCCCGCAGGGCGGAGAGCTGATCCAGCGCCTGCTTGGCCAGGGGATTGGTGGTGGCGGAGATGGCCAGGGCGATGAGGATCTCATCGGAGTGGAGGCGGGGATTCACCGAGCCCAGGTGGTGGACCTTTACCTGCTGGATGGGCTCCAGAGCCTCCCGGGAGATGAGATGGTGCTCATGGTCAATACCCGCCAGCCGCTTGAGGGCGTTGAGCAGGGTAGAGGAGGAGGCGCCCATCAGGTCGGTGGTCTTGCCGGTGACCACCTCGCCGTCGGGAAGCTCGATGGCTCCGGCGGGATTGCCGGTCTCCTCGGCCACCTGGGCGGCGGCAGAAACCACCGGTCGGATGGACACATCCACATGGGCCTGCTGCATGACGGTCTCCAGCTTGTACACCAGATCGTCGGCGGCGGTGCCGATGCGGCGGTCACACAGGGCGGTATAATACCGGCGGACGATCTCCTGCCGGGCGGCGGCACACACCGCGTCGTCGTCCACGATGCACTTGCCCGCCATGTTCACACCCATGTCGGTGGGGGACTTGTAGGGACACTCTCCCATGATCTTCTCAAACATGGCGGAGAGAACGGGGAAGATCTCCACATCCCGGTTGTAATTCACCGTGGTCTCCCCGTAGGCGGCCAGGTGGAAGGGGTCGATCATGTTCACGTCCCCCAGGTCGGCGGTGGCGGCCTCGTAGGCCAGGTTCACCGGGTGCTGGAGGGCCAGGTTCCAGATGGGGAAGGTCTCAAACTTGGCGTAGCCCGCCTTCACGCCCCGCTTGTACTCGTGGTACAGCTGGGACAGGCACACCGCCATCTTGCCGCTGCCGGGGCCGGGGGCGGTGACCACCACCAGAGGCCGCTGAGTCTCGATATAGTCATTTTTGCCGTATCCCTCGTCACTGACGATGAGGCCGATGTTATGGGGATAGCCGGAGATGGGATAATGGAGGTAGGTCTTGACGCCCAGATGCTCCATCCGGCGCTGGAAGGCGTCGGCGGCAGGCTGGCCGGCATACTGGGTGATGACCACGCTGCCCACCAGCAGGCCCTGACCCCGGAAGGCGTCGATAAGCCGCAGCACGTCCACATCGTAGGTGATACCCAGGTCGCCCCGGACCTTGTTCTTCTCAATGTCACTGGCACAGATGGCGATCACCACCTCCACCGAGTCCCGCAGTTCCTTCAGCATCCGGATCTTGCTGTCCGGCTCAAAGCCGGGCAGAACCCGGGAGGCGTGGTGGTCGTCAAAGAGTTTGCCGCCAAACTCCAGATAGAGCTTGTTGTCAAACTTGCTGATCCGCTCCCGGATGTGCGCCGACTGGAGCTCCAGATATTTTTGATTGTCAAAACCGATCTTGTCCATGTCCGGTCCCCGTCCCTTCTCGCTAATTTCACTCAACGGCTATTGTACCACAATTCCGGGACGGTCTGTAGGCTTTTTTTCGGTTTGCGGAAAATTTGGCGAAAGTGTTGACATTATCCTCCTACAGCTGTAGTATCTATGTGGATACTACAGCTGTAGGAGGGGTGAAAATGAAGCTGAGTGATAAGGAGTGGCGGGTGCTGGAAGCGCTGTGGACGTCGCCGGATGGGCTGGCTCTGGGCGAGGCGGTGGAGGCGCTTCGGCCCGCCACCGGCTGGAGCCGCAACACGGTGCTCACCTACCTGACCCGGATGGAGACCAAAGGCCTGGTGACCATTGACAAGACCCAGGCGCCCCACCGCTACCGGGCGGCGGTGGACCGGGAGGCCTGTGCCGCCCAGGAGCGGCGGGGCCTGCTGGACCGGGTGTATCAGGGCTCGGCGGGCAAGTTAGTGGCCGCCTTTTTGAAGGAGGAGAAGCTGACCGCCCAGGAGCGGAAGGAGCTGCGGAAGCTGCTGGACGACATGGAGGTGTGATCCATGGAAAACATCTGGGCCTTTTTGATGCAGACCCTTACGGCCTCGGTGGCGGCGGTGCTGCTGCTCATTGCCAAGCGGCTCTTTTTGGACAAATTGTCCCCCCGGTGGCAGTACGGGGTGTGGGCCATTCTGGCCCTGCGGGTATTGCTGCCCGCCGGTCTGCTGGGCCGGTTCCTCCTGCCGGAGGGGCGGATGGTGCTGGAGACCACCAAATTGACGGTAGAGGCCAACCTGTCCTCCACCCTCACCCCGCCCTATACCGTGACGGAGGTGGCGGCTCCGATCCCGCTGCTCCGGCCTGTCCTGCCCACCAGTGTGACCGACTGGCTCTTTTATCTCTATGCGGCGGGGGTGATCCTTACCCTGCTGTGGTTTTTGCTGACCTATGCGGCCCTGCGCCGGAAGGTGGTCCGGGGAAGGACCCCCGCACCTGAGGTGACAGCCCAACTGGAGCGGGTGGCGAAGGAGTACGGCCTGAAGGTCCCCCGGCGGGTAGTTGTGATGACGGAGGCGGAGAGCGCCTTTGTGTGCGGGCCGCTCTCCCCGGTGCTGGTGCTGCCGGAGCGGGCGGTGGACGACAAGGTGCTCCTCCACGAGCTGCTCCACCTGAAATATGGGGACCTGTGGGCCGGCGTGGGGATCTGCCTGCTGCGCTGCCTCCACTGGTGCAACCCCCTGCTGTGGTACTGCTGGAACCGGGCCCAGAATGATAGCGAAGCCCTGTGTGACCAGCGGGTGCTGGAACGGCTGGAGGGGGAGCAGCGGCGGGAATACGGTGTGATCCTCCTGTCCATGGCGGAGGACAAATACGCCCGGGCGCCGGGTACCACCTCCATGGCCAACGGAGGCCGCAACATCAAGGACCGCATCGGGGCCATCGCCCGGTTCAAGCGCTATCCCAGAGGGGTGGCATTGGGGGCCGGATGCGTGGCGGTGGTGCTGGCGGTGACCTGCCTGACCGGGACCGGCGGGGCGGTGGCGGTGCCTGAGTATGACCGGCGGGGAAGCTTCGCAATGACCGCCGCTCTGCTCAACCGACCCACCACCGTGGCCGGAGCGCTGGACACCTACGCCAAGGCGGTGCTGTGCAACAGTTCGGTATATTTTGCCATGGTGGCCCCGGAGGAGGAACGGACCCAGGCGATCCAGGCGGTGGGAGAACCCTTTGAGGAGGTGGACCTGTACGCCTCCCCCTTTTCAGACCTGGGTTATTGCTGGACCCGGCCTGCCTGGCAGGCGGAGTGGTCGGTGATGAACCTGCTGCCCGATGGAGCGGGAGGCTACACCGGTACCCTGTTTTTCGTTCCTTTGGAGGGAGATGAGACCAAAGGCGTAGCTGTCCAGCAGGTGGCGGTCCGTCCGGAGGGAGAATTCTGGACGGTAATCCCCCTGGGGGAACTGGAGAGCTGGGTGGGATTTGCCGAGACCGGGGTGCCCCGGTGGCTTCCCCTCAATCTGAAAACCCCCGGCATTACTTATGTCGGGGAGACGGACCGGCTTCGCATTGAGGTGGATCTGCGGATGCAGCTGGGCATTGACCGTACCGTCTCTACCTACAGGCCGGAGCTGGTCGGTTATCTCTCTGGCGGCTGGGTCGAGCCGGCTCCCCGCCCCAGTACCCCGTTTACCTTGATGCAGGACGGTTTTGTCCTCCGGGTCACCGAGAAACAGACAGGGGCGGCTGTGGAAGTGCCGGTAGAGCTGGCCTTCATGTCCCGGTCCGACGATCCGGAGCGCGCCCTTTCCCAGCCAACTTACCGGTATACCCTGTATCCGGTGGGGCCGGATGATTATCAGGTGCGGGAAAGCACCGGCTCCTGCGGCGGCAGCGATATGACTTTGACCGCCATGCCGGAGGCCCTGGCGGTGGCCGTTGAGGACAGGGAAGAGACCTACATCTGCGTGGCTCTGCCGGAGGAGGTGGTCCCATGAGCAGCACCTATCGTGGCCTGACCAAAATTGCCTGGGGCTATCTATTTGTACACCTGAACTTTAATCTGAACACCCTGAATCTTTTGCCCAACTGGGTGGGCTATCTGCTCTTTTTCTCCGCCATCGTCCTGCTGGGGGATCAACTGCGGGATCTGATCCTGCTCAAACCCTTCTGCATTCTGCTGGGGGTAGGGGAGCTGGCCGACTGGCTGGCGGTGCTTGTCACCGGCCAGACGCTGGTGGCGCAGTTTTTCCTGCTGAATGCGCTGCTCACCTGCATCGGCCTCTATTTCCACTTCCAGCTGCTCACCGACCTGGCCCTTCTGGCGGAGGAGGCAGGGGAGCACTGGAGTGGCCTGCGGACCTGCCGCAACGTGGACGCGGTACTGCGTACCATCATGTGCCTGCCCCTGCCCTGGGAGGACTGGGATACCCTGGGCGCCCTCATTCTGATGGGTGTGCTGCTGGTGTGGCTGATCATTGTATTCTGTATCATCTGGCAGCTCTTCCGGCTGCGGAAGAAATTTGCCTGAAAAGGACGGCCTGGAATTCCAGGCCGTCCGTTTTTGTAACCAGATTGTTATTGACAGGACGGTCTATAGGCTGTAGACTACAGGTGAGGACGACAAATAGTAGACCAAAGGAGGCGATCCTATGAGCGATTGGAAACTGGGGGCGGTGGAGTCCCGCTTTGCCGATCTCATCTGGCAGGGGGAGCCCATGACCTCCACCCAACTGGTGCGCCAGGCGGAGGAGGCCCTGGGCTGGAAGAAATCCACCACCTACACGGTGCTCAAGCGGCTGTGCCAGCGGGGCATTTTTCAAAATCAGGACGGGGTGGTGACTTCTCTGGTGTCCAAGGAGGAGTTCTACGCCCGGCAGAGCGAGGAATTTGTGGAGGAGACCTTTTCCGGGTCTCTGCCCGCCTTCCTGACCGCTTTTACCCGCCGGAAAAAACTGTCCCAGGAGGAGATCACGCAGTTACAGCAGCTCATCGATGAGAACAGGGGGTGACCTAAAATGACGGCATTCTTATCTCAGACGCTGTTTCCCGCCCTTTTGAACATGAGCCTCACCGCGGGTATCGTGATCCTGTGCGTGATGGCGGCACGGCTGGCCCTGAAGCGGGCCCCAAAGGTCTTTTCCTACGCATTGTGGGCGGTGGTGCTCTTCCGGCTGCTGTGCCCGGTGTCCCTGCCCTCCGGCATCTCCCTGCTGGGGGCTCTGGACGCCCCGGCCAGACAGGCAAGCCCGGTGGTGAGCACCGTAACCTATGTGCAGAGCGGAGAGCAGCCGGAGGTGCTCCGGCCCCAGACGGCAAAGCCGGAGACGCCTGCCTCTGACCCCGTGGTTCCTGTGGCTCCGGTGGAACCGAAGGCTCCCACTGTGGACTGGACCGCTGCTGCGGCCTGGGCGTGGCTGGCAGGCGTGCTGGGCATGGCGGGGTACAGCATCTTCGCCCTGCTCCGGCTGCATCGCAAACTGATTGGCAGCCTGCGTTTGCGAGACAACATCTATCTGGCCGACCACATCTCCACCCCCTTTGTGCTGGGGTTGGTGCGGCCAAAAATCTATCTGCCCTCCACCCTGACCGAGGGGGAGATGGGCTACATCATCCGCCATGAGCAGTACCACATCCGCCACGGGGACCATGTGGTGAAGGTGCTGGCCTTTGCCGCCCTGTGCCTCCACTGGTTCAACCCCCTGGTATGGGCGGCCTTCATTTTGGCGGGTAAGGACATGGAGATGCGGTGCGACGAAGCGGTGGTGCGGCAGCTGGGCGAGCGGGTCAAGGCCGACTACTCGGCCTCCCTGCTGGCCCTGGCCACCGGACGGCTCACCATCGCGGGCACCCCCCTGGCCTTTGGCGAGGGGGACCCCAAGGGGCGTATCCGCAACCTGCTGCGGTGGAAGCGGCCCCGGATGTGGCTGTCCCTGGTGGCGGGGGTGGCCTGCGTGGCGGTCATTGCCGCCTGCGCCGCCAACCCCGCCGGGCAGGCCAGTCAGACTCCTTCCAGCGAAAGCGGGAAGTATCAGAGTGTGGAGGACTTTGCCCAGCAGACCTTGGACAGTATCAAAGAGGTAACCTACTATAAATTCTCCAACGGGACAGCTGCCACCGAGGAGGCCACCGCCCAGGTCACCGGCACCAAGGTGGCCTGGCTGGACAAGATGGGCGAGGTGGAAGGACTGGCCCCCGAGGGCACCCTGGAGGCCTGGACCTTTAACTACCTGGTGCAGCTGGACGTTCCCGCCGAAGAAGTTGCCCTGGTGGGCGGCATGTACGAGAAGGACGGCTGGTTTGACCTGGAGGGCCAGGGTGGGCACAACATCGTCGCCCTGCGCTACCCCGACGGCACTTACGACGTTCTTTACGATCAGGTCGTCAACGACAACTTCGATTTCTTGGGCTATCACAAAAGCTATGAAGAGGCCATCTACGACTGGTATGTGACCGACCAGGGCCTGGACCTGCCGCTCTATGTGGGGGACTGGATCGAACAGGTTACCTACCCGTCGGAGGACTCCAAGCCCAGCAACTACCCGGTCCACCGGTACGACGGGGACGGCTGGTATCTCTATGTTCCTGTGATGGCCTGGACCCAGTGGTCGGCAGACCCGGTCCACAGTGTGTGGGTGTCCCAGTACAACACCGGTTCGGCCATCACGGTGGACTATACCAAGACCAACCTGGCCGACTATCTGGCGGAGGATACCGGGGGCATGACCCCTGCCGGTGACAGCGGACGGGTCTTTGAGGCCCAGTGGTACGGCTGGAACTACCGCTACTACTATGTGGAGGGGACAGAGGGCTGCTGGAGGATCACCATCCAGTGGCAGGACACCGCCATTACCGATTATCCTCACATCGCCATTGAGCCCCAGGTGATGGCCCTTATGGCGGAGAGCTTCACCCCGGACAGCCGGATCACCCTGTCGGGGCAAGGGCTGGCGATGGAGTCTGTGCTGAAGAATGCCAGCGGGCTGACCAGCCGCCTGGTGTGGGTAGATTGTAACCAGGAGACCGAGCTGACCCGTACCGGAACGGAGGCAGAGGTGCTGGAAGCAGCGGCGGCCAGGCTGGAGTCCATTGAGGACCCGGAGTCCTATATGGATGCCGACGGCGGGCTGTGCCTGTACCTGAACGGCCCGGGGGATTCCCACATCAGCGTCTACGCCATCCAGT
Source organism: Flavonifractor porci (assembly GCF_037572415.1). NCBI lineage: Bacteria > Bacillati > Bacillota > Clostridia > Eubacteriales > Oscillospiraceae > Flavonifractor > Flavonifractor porci. The sequence continues at coordinate 76,662 of NZ_JBBHLB010000008.1, read as the reverse complement.
CCCAGCCCTATACGGTGCTGCTGCGCTATGTGGGAGATATGGTCAACGAATCGGCCATCGTGGAGGACCCGCAGCTCTATCTCTACCTGATGGCCGCCGGGGAGAACACCAATGTGGAGCTCTACGACCTGGACGACGATGGATTCCAGGAAGCCCTGACCTGGCCCACGGGCGAGAAAAATAATGTGATCATCTATGATTTCTATGGCGATGAGATCCACAAAACCGACGCGGCCCGGGAACTGGGTGCCGACTTTGCCGACATCACGAGGCTCATCGGGAATATCCAGCTGGAATACGGTGATTTGGTGCTGGCTGATGTGGATGGAGTAGAGGGCGTATACCAGTACAAGGACGGGACGCTGACCTATGTCTGCACCCTGGAGGAGGCGCTGCTGAAAACATGATGGCAACAGAGAGGGTCCACCGGCTGTGGCTGGAGGATGAGGCCCGCATCGTCTCCTTCCACCCCATGGAGGGCTGGCGGCTGCTGAACTTTTGGGACCACGGCCATTTCATGGGCTTTCTCCAGAGTTTGCAGCAAAAGGGCTACCGGTTTCAATAAGAAAAGGGGACCTGTCGTACGGCAGGTCCCCTTTTTTGGGAAAATATAGGTTACTCCAGGGCGATATGGCTACGGATGCGCTGAATGATCATATCCATGGCCACCTGGTTGCGGCCGCCCTCGGGCACGATCAGGTCGGCATACCGCTTGGAGGGCTCCACGAATTGCTCGTGCATGGGCTTGACGGTGTTGAGGTACTGCTGAACCACTGAGTCCAGGGAGCGGCCCCGCTGCTTTACGTCCCGCATAATGCGGCGGAGGATGCGCACGTCGGCGTCGGTGTCCACAAAGAGCTTGATGTCCATCCGCTCCCGCAGGGCGGGCTCCACAAAGATGAGGATGCCCTCCACCAGAATGACTCTGGCGGGGCGGACCTCCACCGTCTCGGCTGCCCGGTTGTGCATGGTGTAGTCGTAGGTGGGGCTGTACACCGTTTCCCCCCGGCGCAGGGCGTCCAGATCGTCCACCAGACGCTGGGTATCGAAGGCATCCGGGTGGTCGTAGTTCAGCTTGCACCGCTCCTCATAGGGCATCTCGTCGTGCTGCTTGTAGTAGTTGTCGTGGTAGAGGATGGAGACCGCGTCCCCAAAGCGCTCCTTCAGACCCAGAGTCAGGGTGGTTTTGCCCGAGCCGGTGCCTCCGGCGATGCCGATGATCATGGTGTCCATTGCGTCCGCTCCCCCATTTTTTTATTTAGTATAGCATAATCCCCCCGGATGCTACAAGACATCCGGGGGGATTTCTCAGGTTTCCTCGTTCTCGAAGAGCAGCTGGTAGTCTCCCTCCTCATGGAGGTAAACCGCCTCCAGATCCTCATCGGCCCAGGCCTGGTCGAAGGGAAGGGAGAACTTCACGCAGGTACCGCAGGAGGCGGACAGCTTGCGGGGCACCGGCATCATCACCGCATTGTCCCCCAGGGCTTTCAGCTTCTTGTGGAAGGCGAGGGCCCCAAAGTGGGTGTGGAAGGTGGCGATGTGCTCTTTACTTGGTGATGGTGAGCTCATAGTCCTCACCCACCTCTTTCCAGGTCACCTGGTAGCCGTTGTTGGTGGCAAACCGGCGTATATTCTGGAGGGGAGTCTCGTTGTCCACCAGCACCACCAGTGGAGTGCCGTTTTTCAGGGCGTTTTTGGTCATAAGCACCGGCTCAGGGCAGGAATAGCCTCTGGCGTCCACTTGATTCATACTGTTCACCTCACGCTTTCTTGGTATTGGTCACGCCGATGATGCAAACCACCACCAGGCCGATGATCACGGCGATCTGACCGGCAAAGGTGGGGCCGTTGGCGGAGGAGGCCAGGCCAAAGTTGTGGCAGAAGGCGGCGCCCACCACCATGCCCAGCACGGCCACGGAGGAGTCGCTGTTGCCGCTGCCGGAGAGGATGAGCTGGCGCAGGGGGCAGCCGCCCAGCAGCACGGAGCCCAGACCCACCAGCACCATGCCCAGCAGGTTCCACAGACCGTCGGTGTGGGCAACGGCCTGACCGGCAAAGCCGGGGTTGAAGCCGCCCTTGAGGCCCATGCCGCCTACGATCAGGTTGCCCACCAGCACCGCCACGAAGATGGCCACGAAGCCCATCAGCAGGTGGAAGTCCTTGAGCATCATGGCGTCACGGATGCCGCCGGCCATGCACAGGCGGCTGCGCTGGGCAATGGCGCCCACCACCAGACCGGCGATGAGGGCGGCGGCGATGGGGGCCCGCATGGAGCCGGGGCCCTCGGTGGAGAAGATGATGAAGGCGGGAGCCGCGATCACCAGAATGAGCAGGCCCACGTTGACGGCGGGCATGAGCAGACCCTCGATCCTGGGCTGGGGCTGGGACTTTTTGAGGGAGAAGCCGGACTTCAGGAACAGGGTGCCCACGAAAATGCCGATGATGAAGCCGGCCAGGCCCAGGATGGCATTTCCGTCGCCGCCGCCCAGGCGAATCACCATCCGCAGGGGGCAGCCCAGGAACATGAGGGCGCCCACCATGACGCAGAAGCCCAGCACGAACCGGGTCATGGGGGAGGAGCCGCCCCGCACCTTGAACTCCTTGCCCGCCAGAGCCATGATCATGGCGCCCAGCACCAGACCGATGATCTCAGGCCGGATGTACTGCACAATGGCCGCCTGGTGCATCCCCACGCCGCCGGCGATGTCCCGCAGGAAGCAGGCAATACAGAAGCCCATGTTCACCGGGTTGCCCAGGGCGACCAGCACCACCGAGGCGATGCCTACCACCAGTCCGGCCAGAATGACCGGCAGGTGCTCTTTGAGCTTTGTCACACACAACACCTCTCAAAAAAATTTTCAGGAAAGCAAACAAACTTTCTCTTAAGCAGATTATAGCGCCGGTGTGTAAAAATTTGAAATACAAATTTTCCATAAATGAAATGAAAGATATAGAAAAAATCAATAAAGAGAGGTATAATGGGAAAACGCACAAAGGGCTGCCGCACAACGTGCGGCAGCCCTTTGTCGGCTTACGGTTTGATATGAACAAATTTTTCTCCTCTGGGACGTACCGCGCCCACGGCCACGGCGGGCACCCCGGCGTCCATCATCCGGCCCATGAGGGCGTGGAGCTGGCGCTCGGGCACGCTGAACAGCAGTCCGCCGGCGGTCTGCGGGTCGTAGAGACAGTCCAGCACCTCCCGGGGGACCGCGGAGTCCTCCAGGGTGTCGCCGGCGGTAAAGTCCATGTTGCGGTAGGCGCCGGCGGGGATGATGCCGTCCCGTGCCAGCTCCAAAGCCTTGGGCACGATGGGCACCTTACCCGCCCACAGCTCCATGGTGGTACCACTGCCCTCCGCCATTTCCTTCACATGGCCCACCAGACCGAAGCCGGTGATGTCGGTGCAGGCGCTGAGGGAAAGGGGCCCCACCGCCTGGGCGGCGTACTTGTTCAGGGTGGTCATCAGTTCCACCATGTGTTTGTAGTCGGCCTCCTTCAGCAGCTCGGCCTTGGCGGCGGTGGACAGCACGCCGGCGCCCAGTGCTTTGGTGAGCACCAGGATATCTCCCACCTTTGCACCGCTGTTGGTGAGGATGCGGCGGGGATGGACCAGCCCGGTGACGCACAGGCCGTATTTGGGCTCCTGATCCTCAATGCTGTGGCCGCCGGCGATGACCGCTCCGGCCTCAGTCACCTTGGAAGCGCCCCCTGCCAAAATATCCCCCACCGCCTCCACAGGCAGGCAGGAGGGGAAGGCCAGCAGATTCATGGCCAGCCGGGGCTCGCCCCCCATGGCGTATACGTCGGAGAGGGCGTTGGTGGCGGCAATCTGCCCGAAGGTATAGGGGTCGTCCACCACCGGAGGGAAGAAGTCCACCGTCTGGATCATAGCCACGTCAGGACTGACCTTGTAGACGGCGGCGTCGTCGCTGGAGTCATAACCCACCAGCAGGTTAGGGTCCGCCGCTTTGGGCAGGCCCGCCAATACATTCTTTAGGACACCCGGCCCTATTTTGGCACCTCACCCACCGGCCGTGGTCATGGCGGTCAGGCGCAGCTTCTCATACGGCATCTCATCACCCCCTGAGTGTTTGTTAGCAACAGTGTATCTTATTTCAACGAAAAAAGCAATCGGAGGCTTATCATGCAATTCAAACAACTGGAGGCATTTTTACAGGTGGCCCGCCAGCGCAGCTTTTCCAAGGCGGCGGAGGCCCTCTATCTCACCCAGCCCACCGTCAGCGCCCATGTGGCCGCCCTGGAGGACGAGCTGGGTACCCAGCTGGTGGTGCGCTCCACCCGGGAACTGCGGCTCACCGCCGCCGGGCGGGTACTCAGCCGGTACGCCGCCGAGATTTTGGGGCTGTGTCAGCGGGCGGCCCAGGATGTGCGTACCGCCGCCTCCTCCATCTCGGGGACCCTGTCGGTAGCGGCCTCCACCGTGCCCTCCCAGTACCTGCTGCCCCAGATCCTGCCCCTGCTGCGCCAGCGCTACCCCGACGTATTTTTCCAGGTCCGGCAGGGGGACAGCGGCCAGGTGGTCCAGTGGATGGTGGAAAACGGGGCGGAGCTGGGGCTGGTGGGGGCTCCGGTCCAGCGAGCGGGGCTGCTGTGCGTCCCCTTCTTCGCGGAACAGCTGGTGATTGCCACACCAAACACCCCGGAGTACCAGGCCCTGGGGGGCCAGATGACGCCGGAGATCCTGAGACACGCCCCCTTCCTGATGCGGGAGCCGGGCTCCGGCACCCGCAAGCAGGCCGAGCTGTATCTCAAGGGCATCGGCCTGGAGATTAAGAGTTTGACTATGGCAGCCCAGCTGGAGAGCACCGAGAGCATTCTCCAGGGGGTGAAGAACGGACTGGGTATCTCCATCCTGTCTGGCTGCGCTGCCCGGGAGGCGGCCCAGGAGAGCAAAATCCTGGTGTTTGCTCCGGAGAGCCCACTGTTGGAGCGGCAGTTCTATCTGCTCTATCGCAGGTCCAGCCCCCTCTCCCCGGCGGCCGCCATGCTGGTGGAGGAATTGCTCTACTTTTACCGGGACAAGATGTGACCGGCGCACCGTCCAACCTGCCCACGCATACCCTGAGAGTGAGAAACTTACTCTTGGAGGGTCTTTTTATGGAAGCGGAGGCAAGGATCTGTTATTACTTGGGGGCCAACGCCCCCACCGGCTTTTATTCTCTGTACGATCAGATGCTGGACCCGGAGAAGGCCCGGGACATCCGCATTTTGAAGGGCGGGCCGGGCTGCGGTAAATCCACCCTGATGAAGCAGGTGGGGCGGGCCATGGAGGAGACGGGTCATTTGGTGGAGTACATCCGCTGCTCCGGCGATCCTGATTCCCTGGACGCGGTCATCATTCCTGATTTGGGCGCGGCGGTGGTGGATGGCACCGCTCCTCATGTGGTGGAGCCCAAATATCCCGGCCTGGTGGAGAGCTATGTGGATCTGGGGGCGTGCTACGACCGGGGAGGCCTCCAGGCGGTGGAGACTGAACTGAAAGGGTGCATGAAGGGCTACAAGGCCTGTTACCCCCGGGCCTACCGCTGCCTCACCGCCGCCGCCCAGTTGGAGGAGGACGGCAGGGCCCTGCTGCTCACCCCTGCCCTGGAGGCCAAGATGGCCAAGCGGGCCAAGGGCATCCTGTCCCGGGAACTGAAGCGGGAAGGGGAGCAGGCGGGCCGGTCGGTCCAGCGTTTTCTGGGGGCGGTGACCTGGCAGGGAGTGCTGAAGGAGTACGGCACGGTGGAGGCCCAATGCGGCAGGGTGTATGAGTTGAGCGATACCTACGGCCTGGCCCACACCATGCTCACCTGTCTGGCCGCCGGGGCCATGGCGGCGGGCCACGATGTGGTAGCCTGCCCTGATCCCATGTTCCCCGACCGGATGGCCCATCTGATCGTCCCGGATCTGTCCCTGGCTTTTGTGAGCACCACCCCCGAGCAGCCCTGGCCCCGCCGGCCCTATCGCCGCATCCGCCTGGATGCCATGGTGGACGCCGAGCTGCTGCGGCGCAGCCGGGCCCGGCTGCGTTTTGCCCGGAAGGTGACCGCCGCTCTGATGGAGGAGGCGGTGGATGCCCTGGCCCAGGCCAAGGCCATGCACGATGAGCTGGAGGCCATCTACAATCCCCATGTGGACTTTGACCGGGTCCACGCCCGGGGGGAGGAGATCATAAAGGATTTCCTGGCACTGGAGCAGGTATAAAGAAAAGAAGCGGCCGCCGGTAGGCGGCCGCTTGTATTATGCAGATTGATTTTTCTGGGATTGGCTTCCAAAATAAAAGGCGATGACCACAGAGAAGATGGTGAGGAACTGATCGGCAGCCAGCCGACCGGTAATGGATAGGTGAAGGAAGCCCAGCGTCAGAAGCACGGTAACCATATTTTGTACCTGCATCATGCAGTGCAGGAGCTGTTTCACAGAGAGCACCTCACAAAAATAAGGATCGCGGAGCCTGGCTCCGCGATCCATTCTATGCAGGGTTCAGTCCTTCAGCAGCAGGTCCAGCTCCTCCAGGGCGCTGTCCAGCAGCTTGCTTACCGGCAGATCCTCCACGCCGGCGACGATGTTGTCGCACTGATTCATAGGGATGAGAATTTTTTTTGCGGGGGACTGGCCCACCGCCACCGCCATGGCCGGGGAGATCTCGCCCAGCAAAGCGTCGGCAATGACGATGCCCAGGGGCCCCATGATCACATCCGCCCGGCGGCAGGCCACCAGCAGGGCGTTCTCCCCGGTGGCGCCCTGAGAGGCGCCCCCCTTCAGCATGGCCGCCGTGGCCAGACCATTGGTGCCCACGGCAAAGACCTGTAAATTGGGGTGGCGGGCCACGATGCTCCGTACCAGCTGTTGGCCGATCCGGCCGCCCTGTCCGTCTACGACCAGAAGTTCCATAGCAGTCCTCCCTGTCTTACAGCAGAATGACGCCGGCGTCCTGGCAGGCCTTCATGGTCTGCTCATCCCAGACGCTGGCCTGGACTTCGCCGATGTGGGCCTTGCCCAGCAGCAGCATACATAACCGGGACTGGCCGATGCCGCCGCCGATGGTCAGGGGCAGCTTGCCCTCCAACAGCATCTTATGGAAGGACAGCTCCCGGCGGTCATCACAGCCGGCGATGGTGAGCTGGCGGTCCATGGCGGCGGGGTCCACCCGGATACCCATGGAGGAGACCTCGAAGGCACGCTCCAGCACCGGGTTCCACAGCAGGATATCGCCGTTCAGATTCCAATCGTCGTAGTCGGGGGCACGGCCGTCGTGTGGTTTGCCCGACTTGAGGGCCCCGCCGATGCCCATGAGGAAGGTGGTGGGGTGCTCTTTCACCCAGGCGTCCTCCCGCTCCTTGGGAGACAGGTCGGGCCAGCGGTCCTCCAGCTCCTGGGTGGTGACAAAGGACACGTCGGTGTCCAGCAGGGGCAGGGCGGTGAGCTGGGGGAACACCGAGCGCAGGGTGGACTGGGTCTCGGCCATGGCCTTCACAATGGTGGACACGGTGGCCTTCAGATAATCCACCGTCCGGTCCCGGGGGGCAATGACCTTCTCCCAGTCCCACTGGTCCACATACACCGAGTGGAGGTTATCCAGCTCCTCGTCCCGGCGGATGGCGTTCATGTCGGTGTACAGGCCCTCGCCCACTGAGAACTGATAGCGGTACAGAGCCATGCGCTTCCACTTGGCCAGGGAGTGGACTACCTGGGCGTCCCGGCCGGCGTCGGGAATATCGAAGGATACCGCCCGCTCCACACCGTTCAGGTCGTCGTTGAGGCCGGTGGAGGCCTCCACAAACAGGGGGGCGGAGACCCGGCGCAGGTGGAGGGCGCCGCCCAGGGTATCCTCAAAGAGCCGCTTTAAAAGGCCGATGGCCTTCTGGGTGTCATATAAATTGAGACAGGGGGCGTACCCCTGGGGGATCACGGTTTGCAGCATGGCGCAGCACTCCTTTTGTCTGGAATTACAATGTAACACATTATACAGGAAAAGTGGCCGGCATACAACCCCTACCGGTGCTCCAGCCACAGCTTTTGCCGGGCCCGGAGCACAAAGAAGCAGATACGCACGATCCAGTCTCCCACCATGGCGATCCACACGCCGATGACCCCCAGGCCAAAGTGGATCCCCAGGATGTAGCTGCATCCCAGCCGCACGATGATCATGGAGCAGATGGAGATGGCCATGGGCACCTTCACGTCGCCGGTGGCCCGCAGGGCATTGGGCATGGTAAAGGCCATGGGCCAGAACAGCATGGCGCAGCCGTTGTGGATGAAGATAAGAATGGTGGCATACCACTGGGTCTCGGGTGTGAGACTGTACAGCTTGAGGATCAGGGGCAGGCCCAGCAGCAGCACGCCGTTGAGGCCCCAGGTAAAGAGGTAAGTTATCTTCACCAGCTTGACGGTATAGGTGCGGACCTGGTCCCACTCCTCCGCCCCCACGCACTGGCCCACCACCGTAATAAGGGCCAGCCCCATGGCGCTGCCGGGGATGACCCCGAAGCTGTCGATGTTGTTGGCCACCGCGTTGGCGGCGGTCTGGGCGGTGCCGAAGGTGGAGATCAGGCTTACCAGCAGTACCCGGCCCAGCTGGAAGAAGCAGTTCTCCAGCCCATTGGGCACGCCGATGCGGAGGATGCGTCCCATCATAGGGGGCTCAAACCGGAACTTGAGCAGGCCGGACACCCGCACCGGGTTTCGATGGCTGTGGAGGAGCACCAGCATAATGACTGCGGCTGCCATCCGGGAGAGCAGGGAGGACAGGGCCACACCGTCCACCCCCCGGTGAAAGCCAAACACGAAGATGGCGTTGCCCACGATGTTTTGCCCGTTCATCCAGGCTGAGACGTACATGGAGGCCTTGGAGTTGCCCATGGACCGCAGCAGGGCGGCGCAGCCGTTGTACAGGGCGATAAAGGGGTAGGACAGAGCGGAGATGATGAAGTAGGTCACCGCGCCCTCCATCACTGCCGGCTCCACCTGGCCGAAGAGCAGCCCCAGCAGGGGGCGGCACAGGGCCAGGGACAGGACCATGATCGTAAAGGCGGCGGCGGTGACGATGTACATGAGCTGGTTGGCGGCCCGGTTGGCCCGGTCCAGGTTTTCCGCCCCGATGGACTGGGCGCACACCACCGCTCCGCCGGTGGCCAGGGCGGCAAAGACATTGATGATGAGCACGTTGATCAGGTCCACCAGGGCCACGCTGGACACGGCGGTCTCTCCGGCGGAGGAGACCATCATGATATCGGCCATGCCCACCATGACGGCCAGGAACTGCTCGATGATCAGGGGAATGATGAGCTTTTTCAGGGCTTGCTTGTTGAACATAAGGATCCTCTTTTCCCTCAGACGGGGAGTATAGTATGTAAAGAAGTATACTCCGGGGAAGGGGCAACAAACAAGTGGCTGATCATGTTGAAAAACATCAAAAAAAGGTTAAAGTTGCGGCGGAAAAGTGTTATAATACACAAAAATAGGAGAGTAGAAAAATTGTGAGGTGAATGATATGAAAAAGAGATCTGCAGCACTGTTACTCATGTTGACACTGACCTTTGGCTTTGGAGCTGGCGCCTATGCGGCGTCGACCAACCAGACAATTTCCGCGCTATTGGTTCCAGGTTTGAAAATCACCTACAACGGGCAGGAGCAGAAGATGACAGATGCGTCTGGTAACCCGGTGTATCCCATCAGTTACAATAATACCACCTATCTGCCGGTGCGGGCTGTAAGCGGCATGATTGGCTTGCCTATCGAATATGATGCGGACAACTTTTCGGTCAACATCGGCGCTGAAAAGCAGGTCGATTTGACCACCCGCTCTAACAGCGGAGCCACCAGACGTTCCAGCATTATTACAGATGCAAATGAACTCAAAGCAAATACGGAGGATGGCCCCAGAGTTTTCAGCAGCGGTATCTACTGGGATATCTGGAACGGAAGCCTGTCCGCATCGCCGCGGGATGCTATCATGTTTAATGTACAGGGGTATAATACCGTGACCTTTACCGCCTGGTCCGATGTAAATGCATCGGTTCGTGTTTATAATCAGGAGGGGAAGGAGTTTGCCTGGATTGATCTAAAGGCGGATGTTTCTGTTACCAAAACCTTGGATCTGACGGGCGTGAGCAAAATCGGGTTTGCAGCCAACGGCCCTACTGGCGATAAGGGAACCCTTAAGATCTTGGGGCCTACACTCCAGTGATTTTGTACATTTCAAAATAAAAGGCAAGAGGACTCTTGAGAGTCCTCTTGCCTTTTGTTTTGGATGCAGATATAATTTAACACAGCAGAACTCAAACGAGCAAGGAGGATACCATGGAGAAGATTCAGATGACCACCCCCCTGGTGGAAATGGACGGCGACGAAATGACCCGGGTGCTGTGGCAGCAGATCAAGGACGAACTGCTCCTGCCCTTTATCGACCTGAAGACCGAGTATTACGACCTGGGCCTGCCCTACCGGGAGCAGACCGGCGACCAGGTGACCGTGGATTCCGCCGAGGCCACCAAGAAGTACGGCGTGGCGGTGAAGTGCGCCACCATCACCCCCAACGCCCAGCGGGTGGAGGAGTACAAGCTCTCCCAGATGTGGAAATCCCCCAATGGCACCATCCGTGCCATCCTGGACGGCACTGTGTTCCGTGCCCCCATCATGGTCAAGGGCATCTCCCCGGTGGTCAAGACCTGGAAACGCCCCATCACCATCGCCCGTCACGCCTACGGCGACGTGTACAAGTCCACCGAGTACCGGGTGCCCAGCCCCGGCAAGGCTGAGCTGGTGTTCACCGGCGAGGACGGCAAGGAACAGTTCCGCCAGACCATCTATGACTTCGAGTGCGGCGGCGTGCTCCAGGGCCAGTACAACAAGGACAGCTCTATTTCCTCCTTTGCCCGCTCCTGCTTCCAGTACGCCATCGATACCAAGCAGGACCTGTGGTTTGCCACCAAGGACACCATCTCCAAGAAGTATGACCACACCTTCAAGGACATCTTCCAGGAGATCTTCGACGCCGAGTACAAGACCAAGTTCGACGAGCTGGGCATCGAGTATTTCTACACCCTCATCGACGACGCCGTGGCCCGTGTGGTCCGGTCTCAGGGCGGCTTTATCTGGGCCTGCAAGAACTACGACGGCGACGTGATGAGCGACATGGTGTCCACCGCCTTTGGTTCCCTGGCCATGATGACCTCCGTGCTGGTGAGCCCCGACGGCAAGTACGAGTACGAGGCCGCCCACGGCACCGTCACCCGCCACTACTACAAGTACCTGAAGGGGGAGGAGACCTCCACCAACCCGGTGGCCACCCTCTTCGCCTGGACCGGCGCCCTCCGCAAGCGGGGCGAGCTGGACGGCATTTCCCAGCTGGTGGACTTTGCCGACAAGCTGGAAAAGGCCACCATCGATACCATCGAGGGCGGCGTCATGACCCGGGACTTGGTGGGCCTGTGGGAGGGTGAGACCTCCGCTCAGGGCGTCAACTCTCTGGATTTCCTGAAGGCCATCCGTGCCAAGCTGGAGGCCAGCCTGTAACAGCCAAAGAGCAACTCTGACCAACAGGGGCAGCGGAGCGGCGGTCTGCCGTGCCGCTGCCCTTCTTTGATCCGGGGAGAAAGGAGGATCTCCATGAAAAAGCAGCTTCTGGCGGGGGCAATGTCCCTGGCCCTCCTGGCCGGGCTGGTACCGGCGGCGGGGGCGGATTCCACCCAACAGGCCCAGCAGGCGGCGGAGCACCTGTACTGCCTGGGCCTGCTGGACGGCGCGGGTACCGGCGGCGACGGGATGCCCAACTTCAATCTGGGGGGCACCATGACCCGGGGGGAGGCCATCACCATGGTGGTGCGGCTCACCGGCGGGAAGGAGGCTGCCCTTGCCGGCGGAAGCACCCACCCCTTCACCGATGTGGACAACTGGGGGGAGCCCTATGTGGCCTACGCCTATGCAAACGGCATCACCACCGGGGTGAGCGATACCGCCTTCGGCTTCCACAGTACCATCACCCAGGAGGAATACCTGACCCTGCTGCTGCGGGCCATGCACTATGACCATGTGGACTGGCGTAATCCCTATGCCGTCACCGACGGGCTGGGCCTGCGGGAGGGAGCGGACTATGTCCGGGACCAGACCTTCCAGCGGGGCGATATGGTCCTGCTGTCCGACCGGATGCTGGAGGTGACGCTGGCGGGGGAGGATGTCACCCTCTACGAAAAGCTGGATCTCCAGGGCGCGCTGGAGCGGCGGAAGCTGCCTGTTTCCAAGCTGCAGCCCGGTCCCACTGTAACGGTGGAGAGTACCTTTGCAGTCAGCAGCGTGGAGGACATGATCCGCCGGATGGCGGTCCAGGTGGACGCCCGCAACACCGCCCTCACCATCTACACCCCGGTGGGGCAGGAGAAGGACTACAGCGGCGCCCTGCTCACCCATGAGACCATCAACCGCTTCCCGGACGTGGATTCCATGGCCACCCGGTATTATCCCGATCAGGGCTACTTCACCGTGGAGATCCGCTACCGGGATTCCGCCCGGGTGATGGCCTATGTGGAGGGAAAGATGGATCGCCTGTCCGCCCAGGACATGGCCCTCTACGAGGAGGCGGTGCGTGTCCACGACAGTCTGGTGGACAGCACCATGAGCCAGTATGAACGGGTAAAGGCCTTCCACGACTACCTGTGCGACACCGTCACCTATCAGCAGAACGGTGCGGAGAGCCACACCGCCTATGGCGCGCTGGTCAGCCACGCCGCCGTATGCCAGGGATATACCCAAGCCATGGACCTGCTGTGTTTCCTCAGCGGCATCGACTGTGAGCATATCTTCGGTCAGGCCACCGCAAACGGCGTGACGGAATATCACGCCTGGGTGCGGGTGAACATCGACGGGAACTGGTACAATGTGGACCCCACCTGGGACGACCAGGTGACCTATATCTCCTACGACTATTTCCTGGTGTCCGACGGCCATATGGACGGCCACATCTGGACCGCCTACCCCAACTGGCCTGTCTGCCCCAGCGACTATCCCCGGCCCTGAGGGCCCGGTGGAAAACTGTGCCTTGACAAGGGAAAAGACCAGTGCTATGGTATAGCACAGAGTGAAGCTGAAAGAAGGCGTCACGAAGGGGTACACCACCGCGGGTGTAGTTCTTTCGTGACGCCTTTTTTGCGTTTGGAAGGAGGCAGATTATGCTGCAAGTCAACGGCCAGCCCATGGACCGGACAGGTCTGCATACTGTGCAGGACCTGCTGGACAAGCAGGGCTGGAAGGCCGCCCAGGTGGCGGTGGAGCACAACGGCGCCATTCTCCGCCGGGAGGACTTTTCCACAACCGCTCTGTCTGATGGGGACAAGCTGGAGGTGGTGCGGTTCGTGGGGGGAGGCTGACCCATGGACCGGGAAACGCTGGAACAGGCCCTCATCGCCCGCCACGGGGCGGAGAATCAGAAAAAATTTGCCGCCGCCTCGGTGGGCATCGCAGGCCTGGGGGGCCTGGGCTCCCACATTGCCGTCCATCTGGCCCGGCTGGGGGTGGGGCGGCTGGTGCTGGCCGACTTCGACCGGGTGGACGTGACCAACCTCCACCGGCAGCACTACTTTATCCCCCACCTGGGGCGGTACAAGACTGAGGCCCTGGCGGAGCAGCTCAGGGGGATCAACCCCTGGCTGAACTATGAGATCCACACCTGCAAGGTAAGTGCGGACAACGCCTGTACCCTGTTTCAGGGGTGTCAGGTGGTGTGCGAGGCCTTCGACCAGGCTGACCAGAAGGCCATGCTGGTCCAAGCAGTGCTTACCGGCCTGCCGGACACTTTGCTGGTGGCGGGCTCCGGCATGGCGGGAAGCGGCTCGGCCAACGCCATCCGGACCCGCAAGGCCATGAGACGCCTCTGGCTCTGCGGCGACGGGGAGAGCGATATCAGCCAGGGCCAGGGACTGATGGCTCCCCGGGTGGCGGTGTGCGCCTCCCATCAGGCCACTATGGTCATGCGGCTGCTGCTGGGACAAATGGAACCATAAAGACAAAGAAAGGAACGAACAACCATGGCAGATCAACTGATTTTGGGCGGACACGCCTTTACCTCCCGATTCATTCTGGGCTCGGGCAAATATTCTCTGGACCTGATCCGGGCGGCGGTGGAGCACGCCGGGGCCCAGATCATCACTCTGGCTCTCCGCCGGGCCAACTCGGACACCGACAGCATCCTGGATCACATCCCCCAGGGAGTCACCCTGCTGCCCAATACCTCCGGCGCCCGCAACGCCGATGAGGCGGTGCGGATCGCCCGGCTGGCCCGGGCCTGCGGCTGCGGCGACTTCGTGAAGATCGAGATCATGCGGGACAGCAAGTATCTGCTGCCCGACAACTACGAGACCATCAAGGCCACCGAGATCCTGGCCAGGGAGGGCTTTGTGGTCATGCCCTATATGTATCCCGACCTGAACGTGGCCCGGGATCTGGTGGACGCGGGGGCGGCCTGCGTCATGCCGCTGGGCGCTCCCATCGGCTCCAACAAGGGGCTGGCTACCAAAGAATTCATCCGCATCCTCATTGACGAGATCGACCTGCCTGTCATTGTGGACGCCGGCATCGGCCGGCCCTCCCAGGCCTGCGAGGCCATGGAGATGGGCGCCGCCGCCGTGATGGCCAACACCGCCATCGCCACCGCCGGGGATATCGCCGCCATGGCCGGGGCCTTTAAGTCCGCCATCGAGGCGGGCCGGGCGGCCTGTCTGGCCGGGCTGGGCCGGGTGCTGGACCACGGGGCGGCAGCTTCCTCCCCCCTCACCGGATTTCTGGCGGACTGAGAGGAGGAAGAGACATGGATCAGCCTATGGAAGGCATTACCGTGGTGGAGGTCAAGGATAAGATCGACCACATGACCTATCTGCCCGGCATGGAGCAGATCGACCCCACCGTCCGGCTCCAGGTCGTTGCGGCCCGGGACGGCTACGATGAGACCATTTACACCGCCAAGGACGTGCGGGCCGCTCTGGACGCCGATGTGCGTACCCCGGAGCACTTTGCCGCCCTGCTGTCCCCGGCGGCGGAGCCCTTCCTGGAGGAGATGGCCCAAAAGGCCCGGATGGAGAAGCGGCGGTACTTCGGCGACAATGTGTATCTCTTTACCCCCATCTACATTTCCAACTACTGCGAGAACTACTGCATCTACTGCGGCTTCAACTGCCACAACAAGATCCGCCGGGCCAAGCTGGATATGGCGGGCATTGAGGCGGAGATGGCCGCCATTGCCAAAACCGGCCTGGAGGAGATTTTGATCCTCACCGGTGAGAGCCGGAAGATGAGCGACGTGCAGTACATCGGTGAGGCCTGCAAGATCGCCCGGAAGTATTTTAAAATGGTGGGCATCGAGGTCTATCCCATGAACTCTGACGAGTACGCCTGCCTCCACCAGTGCGGGGTGGACTATGTGACGGTGTTCCAGGAGACCTACCATGCCGACCGGTATGAGCAGCTCCACCTGGCGGGCCACAAGCGGATCTTCCCCTACCGTATGGAAGCCCAGGAGCGGGCTCTCATGGGCGGGATGCGGGGGGTGGCCTTTGCCGCCCTGCTGGGACTGGACGACTTTCGGAGGGACGCCTTCGCCACCGGAATGCACGCCTGGCTCCTCCAGCGCAAGTATCCCCACGCCGAGATCTCCTTCTCCTGCCCCCGGCTGCGGCCTATCGTCAACAACGACAAGATCAACCCCAAGGACGTCCACGAGCGGCAGCTGCTCCAGGTCATGTGCGCCTACCGCCTGTTCATGCCCTTTGCCGGTATGACCATCTCCACCCGGGAGCGAGCGGGCTTCCGGGACCGGGTCATCGACATTGCCGCTACCAAGATCTCCGCCGGGGTATCCACCGGTATCGGCGGCCACTCCGGTGAGGAGGAGGGGGACGACCAGTTTGAGATCGCCGACAACCGGGATGTGGAGCAGGTGGCTCAGGCCATCCGGGATCAGGGCCTCCAGCCGGTAATGAACGATTATGTCTATGTTTGAGCTGGTGTGCGTGACCCACCGGGGGCTGTGTGCCGATGCTCTGGCCCAGCGGGTGGGCCAGTTGTGCCGGGGCGGCGTAAGTAAGGTCATCCTGCGGGAGAAGGACCTGCCCGAGGAGGAATATGAGGCCCTGGCCCGGCAGGTACTGGCCGCCGGGGGAGACAAGGTGGTACTCCACCATTTTCCCCGGGTGTGTCAAAGGTTGGGCGTGCCACGGCTCCACCTGTCCCTGGGGCAGCTGGAGGCCAATCCTGACCTTCGGGAGCAGGTGAAGCTGCTGGGCGTGTCCATCCATGCCCCTGAGGAGGCCGTCCGGGCCCAGAAGCTGGGGGCGGACTATGTAACGGCGGGCCACGTCTTTGCCACCGACTGCAAAAAGGGCCTGCCCGGCCGGGGGCTTCCCTGGCTGGAACAGGTGGTGAAGGCGGTATCCATCCCGGTGTACGCCATCGGCGGCATTGCTCCGGACAACCTGGCTGCCGTGGCCCAAACCGGGGCGGCGGGAGCCTGCCTCATGAGCGCTCTGATGGCTTGTCCAGACCCGCAGATCTATGTGGAAGGACTGCGGAAAACAACAGATTGAACCGAGAAGGCGCGGCGCTGTCCGCGCCTTTTTCATTGTCTCTATATTCGGAAGATGTTTCTAGTACAGGAATACCTTGACAGAGTAGGCGGGTGTGGGTAAACTGGAAATAACATCCGTCGAATTTCCCCGAAATGGGGGCGCGGAAGAGAGAGGAAGATGGGTATGTTTTGTTATCGATGCGGCGCCCAGCTGACCGGAACAGAAAAATTCTGCGGACACTGCGGCGCACCTCTGGAGCAGGCCATGAAGTCCATGGGCCAGGACCAGACCCCGCCGCCCACGGAACAGCCGGTTCAAGAGACGGAGCCTCCTCCTGTGGAGGAGCAGCCCGTCCAGGAACAGCCGGTTCAAGAGACGGAGCCCCCCATACAGGAGCCGGGAACCCCGCCCGGATGGGATGTTCCTCCCACCCAACCGCCCCAGCAAGGGCCTGTCTATGCTCCGGGCCCCGAGGGGCCTGAGAACGGCCAGCCCCCCGCCCCCAAGGGCGGCAAAAAGAAGTGGCTGCTGCCCGTGATTATTGCGGCGGCTCTGGCGGTGGGCATCGGCGGCTTCTTGCTGTACCGGAACATCAGCACAAACCAGGCCTATCAGCAGGCTGTGGAGCAGGGGCGGAGCGCCCTGGACCGGGGCAGCTACGCCCAGGCGGTGGAGTACTATGAGCAGGCCCGGGAGCTGCGGGGCCTGGAGAGCGCCGACCGGCTGGCCCTGGCAGAGGCCTATCTGGCTCAGGATGACCGGACAGCGGCGGCCCGGCTGCTGGAGGAGAAGCCACTCCAGGAGGGAGAGGAGAAGTATGTCCTCTACCAGAAGCTGTACGCCCTGTGCATCCTCTCCCCTGAAGTGGACGATGTGGATGCCGACAACTTCCCGGTGGTCACCCTGAAGCTGGACTGCGATCAGCCCTTCCCTCTGGAGTTGTCCGAGGTGGGTATCCAGGAGGACGGCCAGGCCTGTGAGGTGCAGTCGGTGACCCAGGAGAACGGCCAGGTTAAGATCACCTATCTGACCTTTGACGCCGAGTACAGCGAGGAGCACCGCCAGCCCGCACTTACCTTCTCTGTGGACGGTATCTCCGCGGAGCGGGAGGGAGAGTACTATACCCCCTACTTCGTGCCAGCCCGGCTGCGTCTGGTGTCCACCGACGTCAGCCAGTATCCCGTGGTCCGGGCCTATTTCCAGGTGGTGGATGACTATAACGGAGAACCGGTGAAAGGCCTGGATTCCAATGCCTTCCGCATCATGGAGCGGGTGGAAGGCGGCGAGTATCTGGCCCGGGAGGTCAAGTCGGTGCTGCCGCTGGAGGGCAACGACGGCCTGAAGATCGACCTGGTGGCCGATAAGAGCGACAGCATCACCGAGTACGACATGGACAAGATCAAGACCGTCATGACGGAATTCGTGCAGGAGCTGGACTTTGCCCTGGGTGACCGGGCGGAGGTGCTGGCCTTTGACTCCATCGTGCAGCAGATGTGCTATTACACCGACGATGTGGGCCTGCTGGTCAATGGCATCAACAATATGTCCACCGACGGCCTCACCGCCTTCTATGACGCGGTGTACGACGGCGTGACCAACGCCACCCTTCAGGGCGGCGCCCGCTGCGTCATTGCTTTTACCGACGGCATGGACAACCGCAGCCGCCATACCCCGGATGAACTCATCCGCTACGCCAATACCCAGCAGACCCCGGTGTATATCATCGGTGTGGGCGGCTCGGTGGAGACCGGCACTCTGCGCCGCATTGCCGAGAGCACCGGCGGCCGCTACTGGTACATCGATGATCTCTACGACCTGGAGGCCATCTTCCAGCAGATCTATGACGAGCAGATGGACTACTATATCGTGGAGTATGAGAGCGACAGCGCCGCTGACAGCTATGCCACCCGGGACCTGCAGGTCAAAGTGTCCGGTCAGGGCTACCGGGGAGAGAGCGAGTTGACCGTTACCCCGGTGCGCAGCATTCGGGACGACGGCGGCGTGGGCGGCGAACACCGCTACGAGCTGTTCAAAGAGAGCCTGACCTGGGAGGAGGCCTCCCGCCGCTGCCAGGAGATGGGCGGCCATTTGGCCACCATTACCTCTCAGGAGGAGATGGACCAGATCACTGCCATGGCGGAGGCCCAGGACGTGCGGTATATCTGGCTGGGCGGCTACACCTCCTATGACGACGCTGGTAATGTGTTCGGCCACTGGGTCACCGGCGAGGCCTTCAATTTCCAGGCCTGGTCCGCCAACGAACCCTCCCGTCAGGATCAGGATGGCACCGAGGAGTGGTATATCATGCTGTGGAACATCAAGGCGGTGGGCGGCTGGTGCTGGAATGACCAGCGCAACGACCCGGTCTCCGCCGTGCCCACCATGGCTGACGGTATGGGCTTTGTATGCGAATTTGAAGAATAAGGAGCGGGGACATGAAAGGAAAACGATGTGCCAAGTCCCCGGGCGGACGGGGATTCTGGATTGCCCTAATGGTGGTGATTCTGGCTGTGGCTGGAGGTGCGGCCTGGTGGCTGCTGGGTTCCGGCGGCCCGGCTCCGGCAGCTGAGAGTTCTGCCCCGGTGAGTTCCGATCAGCCTACCCCGTCTCCCACACCGGCGCCCACGCCGGAACCAACGCCTACCCCCACCCCCAGCGTGGAGGAGCGGACTGCGGCTCTGGCGGCGGAAATGACGGCTGAGATGAGCCGGTATGAAAAGATCTGCCAGCTTATCATCGTGTCTCCCGAGGACATTACCGGGGTGGGTACCGCTACCCAGGCGGGAGAGGCCACCCGGGCGGGGCTGGAGCGCTACCCCATCTGCGGAATCCTGTACCGCAAGCCCAATATGCTCAGCCAGAGCCAGCTCAAGCGGATGCTGGGCAACAGCCAGAGCTATTCTGAGATCCCCCTCATCTTTACCTGCGACGAGGAGGGGGGACGAGTTACCCGCCTCATGAGCACCGTGGGTACCACCTGGGTTGGCCCCATGCTGGACTATGAGGACCAGGGCCCCGAGACCGCTTACGACAACGCCTATACCATTGGCTCCGACCTGGCCAGCTGCGGCTTCAACACCGACCTTGCCCCGGTGGCCGACGTGTGGACCAACCCGGAGAACACCGTCATCGGCGACCGGGCCTATTCCACCGACTTTAACACCGCGGCGGAGCTGGTGGCAGCGGCGGTGAAGGGCTTCCACGACGGCGGGGTGGGAGCGGTGCTCAAGCACTTCCCCGGCCATGGCGGTACCACCGCTGATTCCCATTATGGGGCCGCCTATCTGAACCGTACCCTGGACCAGCTACGGCAGGGGGAACTGATCCCCTTCCAGGCGGGCATCGAGGCGGGGGCGGATGCGGTGATGATGGGCCATCTCATTGTCCCCGAACTGGACGATCAACCTGCCCCCCTGTCTTATGAGATCGTTACCGGTCTGCTCCGGGAGGAGATGGGCTTTGACGGGGTGGTCATGACCGACGCTATGCAGATGTCCGCCCTCACCGAGTATTACACCGGCAGTCAGGCGGCGGTGATGGCCATTCAGGCCGGTGTGGATGTGCTGCTCTGTCCCGGCGATCTGGACGGTACCATTGCGGCCCTGGAGGGGGCGGTGGAAGACGGCTCTATCTCGGAGGAACGGCTGGACGAGAGTGTGCAGCGCATTCTCACCTTCAAGATCAACCGGGGCCTCATCCCTCTGCCAGAATGAAAAAAGGACTGCTTTCAGCAGTCCTTTTTTCTTGCGTGGTGGCTCAGGTGGGGCTGCCCAGCAGCAGAGGCTGGAGCTGGCGGCCCTCCAGAGCGGCGGCGATGGTGTCGGGCACCAGGGAAAAGTCGGCCACCACCGAGGTGGGCTTGCCCTGGGGATCGTCCTGCCGGAAGGGGACAAAGTAGACGTGCTTCTTGTCCAGCAGGGCCCCGATGTTCTTGGCCGAGGCGGCCAGGGCGTCATTGGTGGCGGGGCAGAGTACCAGAGGACGGCCGTTGCGCAGATGGGCCTTGGCCGCCAGGGTAACGGTGGAATCGGTAACGCCGTTTGCCAGCTTTGCCAGGGTGTTGCCGGTGCAGGGGCAGATGACCAGTACATCCAGCAGCTTTTTGGGCCCGATGGGCTCTGCCTTCACCAGAGAGTCGATGACCCGCTTGTCACAGATGCGCTCCATCTCCCGCATAAACTCATGGGCCGGGCCGAACCGGGTATCGTTGGCGGCGGCGGACTCCGATACGATGGGGGTCACGTCTCCAAACCGGGCCTTCACCTGCTCCAGGGCGGTCATAGCCATACTCAATGTACAAAAGGACCCGCAAAAGGCGAATCCAACCTTCGCTTGTTCCATGCTCACACTCCCAATTCCCGCAATATGTTGTAGATGGTGGTCTGAATACACCGGCCCGCCGTCACCGGCGCAACCTTGCCCGGCAGGGAGAGGGCCCAAATGACTTTGACGCCCAGACGGGCCGCCGTATCAAAGTCCACGCCCCCCGGCTTGGAGGCCAGGTCGATGACCAGACAGCCCGGCTTCAGGTCGGAAAGCTCAGTGAGGCCCAGCACCGGGGCGGGGACAGTGTTGACCACCAGATCGTAGCCGCACAGCCAGCCCGCCAGGTGCTCCGTCTGTTCCCCACAGTAGCCGCAGCTCTCTGCCCAGGCCAGGTCGGCCCACTTGCGGGCGGCCACGCTCACCTTGGCGCCCAGGCCTGCCAGACGCTGGGACAGGGCCTTGCCTACCCGACCGAAGCCGATGACCAGCACCCGGGCGCCGTGGAGGGTGATAGGCAGCTCCTCCAGAGCGATCTGGATGGCTCCCTCTGCGGTGGGCACCGCGTTGGCCACCGCCAGCTCCTCCCGGGCGAAGTAGTCCTGGAGGACCAGTTTTTTTTGCGCGGCCAGGGCGGTGAGGTTGGGGCCCGCCATCCCGGCGCACACCAGTTGGCCGGGCCGCAGGGGGGCAAACAATTCCTCCAGACTCCGGGGGTGGTCGGACAGAGGGGCATGGAGCAGGCCGCCCTCCTCCTCCGCCGGCAGGGGCAGGATGAGGCAGTCAGCCAGCTCCACCCCTGCCGGGTCCGTTTCCATCTGTACCCCCGTCAGAGGGCCGTGGCCCTCCAGGGCCCAGGTATGTACCGTGTGGCCGTCGGCAGCCAGCAGCTCCGCCAGTTTGGCCTGCCGCAGATCGCCCCCTGCCACCCACAGGTTCAGTTCATGTCTCATGGTAAGCCCTCCGTTCCCAGTGACTGCTCCATCCTATTCATGGGCGGGAAAAGGGTGACTGGAGGGCACAGCTTGACTTTTTGCTTTAACAGGCTAATAATAAAAAGACAGATCAAGAGAGAGCGGAGATGGACCCGATGGACCAAAATGAACAGAATCGCCTGACCGAAGGCAGTGTCCCCAAAAAGATGCTGGCCTTCGCCCTGCCCATCTTTTTCAGTAACCTGTTTCAGCAATTATATAACGCAGTGGACTCCCTCATTGTGGGCAACTTCATCGGCCGGTCGGCTTTGGCGGCGGTCAGCTCCTCCAGCAGTATGATTTTGCTGATGGTGGGCTTCATCAACGGCGTGTCCCTGGGCGCGGGCGTGCTCATCGCCCGGTACTATGGGGCGGAGGATGATGACAACATGGAACGGGCGGTCCACACCACCGTGGCCCTGGGCCTGACAGCGGGTGTGATTCTGACGGTGGTGGGGGTCATTTTGACCCCCCAGATCCTCCGGTGGATCGGCACCCCCGCCGATGTTATCGACAACTCCATCCTTTACTTCCGCATTTATTTCTTCGGCTCCTCCGCTGTGGTGCTTTACAACATGGGGGCCAGTATCCTCCAGTCGGTGGGTGACAGCCGCAGCCCTATGAAGTACCTCATAGCCGCCTCCCTCGCCAATGTGGTGCTGGACCTGCTTTTTGTGGGTGTGTTCCGCTGGAATGTGGGCAGCGCCGCCCTGGCTACCATCCTCAGCCAGTGCCTGTCCGCCTTCCTGGCCTTCCGCAAGCTGACCCTCACCAAGGCGGGCTACCGGGTGAACTGGCGGCGGATACGCTTTGAGGGTCCCACTTTCAAGCAGATCATCACCCTGGGCATCCCCTCGGGGGTACAGAGCTCGGTGGTCTCTCTGGCCAACGTCATCGTCCAGGCCAACATCAACGCTTTTGATTCCGCCGCCATGGCGGGGTGCGGCGCCTACAGCCGTATTGAGGGCTTTGCCTTCCTGCCGGTGACCTGCTTTGCACTGGCTCTGTCCACCTTTGTCAGTCAGAACCTGGGCGCCCATCGCTTCGACCGGGTGCGCTCAGGCATACGTTTCGGCCTGCTGTGCAGCCCCATTTTAGCGGAGGCCATCGGCGGGATCATCTTTCTGGCCTCCCCGCTGCTGGTGGCCGCCTTCAACAGCGAGCCGGAGGTGGTGGCCTTCGGTGTGGCTTACGCCCGCACGGTGTCTCTGTTCTACTGCCTGCTGTCCTTCTCCCACTGTTGCGCCGGTATTCTGCGGGGCATGGGCCGGCCCATCGTGCCCATGGCCATCATGCTGACGGTGTGGTGCGCCCTGCGCATCACCTACATCACCCTTACCGTGCGGGTCATCCCCGACATCCGGGTGGTCTACTGGGCCTATCCCCTCACCTGGTCCATCAGCTCGGTGCTCTTCGCCCTGTGCCTGCGGCAGCTGCTGCGGCATATGCCGGCGGGAGAAGCTCAGAACGCCCACATCCATATCTGACAAAACACGCCCCTGGGGAATTTAGTTCCCCAGGGGCGTGAGACTGTCGAAAAAGGCACTTGTGCCTTTTTCGACAAGAGGCTGCATGGCGGGCGAGACTCGATTTCTTGCGAAATAGTCGCCCCGCCCGCCATGAGAAGTGTCATTTCCAAGGCTCATGTCCCCGGAAATGACAGATTTTGATCTGATTCCGTCGCCTGTGGGCGACGGAACTCTGCGAGGCTTCCCGTGGAGGATGCTTGTGGACAGACTGACGCCCCTGGGGAATTTAGTTCCCCAGGGACGTGTTCTTTTCTGACAGGCTCTGTTACCGGGCGGTCAGCAGAGAGGCGAAGCGCTCCAGAATGACGGAGGCCTCAGCCCGGGTGCAGGCGGCGCCGGGGCGGAGGGAGCCGCCGTCCCCCTCCAGCAGCCCGCTGGCGCAGGCCCAGGACAGGGCGTCCTCCGCCCAGGGGGAGACGGCGCCGCTGTCGGCAAAGCCGGACAGCTGGGACCGGGCGGACAGGTCCAGGCCCTGCTGGTCGGCATAGCGGTAGAGCAGGACCGCCAGACTTTCCCGGGTCAGGGGGGCGTGAGGCGCAAAGGAGCCGGGGGCCACGCCCTGAACGATACCGGCTTGGGCGGCCCAGCTCACGCTGTCGGCGTACCAGGTGCCCTCCTCCACGTCGGAGAAGGAGGCGTCGGCCCCCTGGGGGGTGCGCTCCAGCCGGTGAAGGGCGGTCACCAGCATGGCCCGGTCCATGGTATCCATGGGGGCGTAGCGGCCTCCGCCCACGCCCCGCAGCAGCTCCCGGCTGGCAGCGTACTGGATGCCGGCCTCATACCAGCTGTCGCCCTCTACGTCGGAGAAAGACTTGCTGTTATCCGTCAAACGGAGCTTGGCGGAGCCGTCCAGCCGGACGGCCACACCGTCGGCAGTCACGGCGGACTTGGGCAGGACCTGGGTGGAGCCATCCTGCTCCACCAGCAGGGCCACGGTGCCTGCCGAGGGGGTGCAGGGGATATTCACCACCACGGAGTCCACCCCCTGGGGTACGGTGACTGCCGCCTCCACAGAGCCGTCGGCACTGGTGGTGACCTTCGTTACGGTTCCGGTCTTGTCGTCGGTGATGGTGACGGTGTTGGAGTCCTGGGAGTTATCTGAGCCGCCGCCGGAGGAACCACCGCCATTGGAGCCGCCGCCGGAGCCTCCGGAGGACCCGCCGCCGCTGCCGCTATTTCCAGAATCGCCGGGGCCGTCCGGCTCACCGGGATTTTCCGGCTGGGGAGGCAGTTCGGGGGTCTCCCCCTCGGCGTTGGGCACCTGGGCCATGGCGGTGAGACCGTGATCGTGGGCGGTCTGGACCTGGGACTGGTCCTCTGCGCCCTCCACGGCCTGGACGGCCTGCTCCAGGGCAGAAAGCAGAGCAGCCTGGCCGTCGTAGGTGTATTCAGTGAGATCGTAGCCCTGATAGGCGGTCTGGAGGGCGGAGACGGCGGTCCGCTTCTGATCGGCCAGATTGGCCAGGCGATTCAGCGCCTCGCTTACGGAGGGGGCGAGAACAGCCTGCTGGCCGGGGGTGAGCCGGTCCAGACTCTCCAGGGCTTTGCGGTACTCCTCCAGGCGCTGGGAGGTGACCTGAGCGCCGGGCACGCCGGTCAGGCCGTTGAGGCTGGACAGCCACTGAGCGGCTTCGTGGAGGTCGGCAAGGGACAGCTTGTCCGCCTCCAGCAGAGCGGCGGCCCCGGCGGCGGCCAGAGCCTGATCCTCCGGGCTGATAAGAGTGGAGTAGGCGTTCAGACTGCCGTCCTCCAGCTGAGCCAGAGCGGCTTGGGCCAGCCGGAGGGCCTCAGGGGCGGCGGCCTCCTCCAGTGCGCCGGCCTCTGCCAGGGACAGGACCTGACTGTGGGTGGCCCGCCAGCCCTGAGCCACCTCCTGGGTGCGTTCGTCCAGGGTGGGCACCTGAGACATGGCGGAAATGCAATCGGTCACCAGCGTATCCATGGTGTCGTTGTCGGACTCGTCCCGGATGGCGTCGGCGGCCTGGGCGTAGCAGTCGGACAGAGTGGTCCAGTCCTGGGGGGCATAGTGCTGGGAGGAGTAGCCGCCGAAGGCCTGCTGAAGCTGGGTCAGACGGGCCTCCTGCTCCTCGGCCACCGGGGTCTTCCACACGGCGTAGAGGGTGGCCTCGCCGCCCTCGTTCATGCTCAGGTTCTTGACCCTGTCCTGGGGAAGATAGCGGACGGGGCCGTCAGCCTCGGTGGCCCAGCCGGCAAACTCCATTCCGTCGTTGGTAAAATCGCAGTCTGGCAGGGTGGAGGCCTGGTCGTATACCGCGTCGGCGGAGTCCATGGAGCCCTGGCCACCGTTGGCGTCAAAGGAGATGGTGTAGTTCACCGGTTGCCACTGGGCGTAGAGGGTGATCCGGTCCCCCTGGTGGATACCGGACAGGTTGGTCACCCGCTGGCTGTCGGTGTAGGCATCCCCGGCCCCCCAGCTCAGGGTATTCCAGCCCTGGAAGGTGTAGCCGTAGCGGGTAAAGCCGTTGGGGGTGAGGGAAGTTTCCTGATCGTACAGGGCCTGCACCGGCCCGGTA
Organism: Flavonifractor porci; assembly: GCF_037572415.1. NCBI lineage: Bacteria > Bacillati > Bacillota > Clostridia > Eubacteriales > Oscillospiraceae > Flavonifractor > Flavonifractor porci. The sequence goes on along the minus strand of NZ_JBBHLB010000008.1, from coordinate 50,803 downwards.
TTCCCCTGGCCTCCGTTGGCGGAAAAATAAATGGTGTACTGGTTGGCGATCCGCTTGCCATAGAGGATCTGGCCGTTGGCCTGGAAGGACTCCTCCACCGGCTGGAGGCCCGCCTCATCCAGGGACCACACCACCCGGTCATAGCCGGGGGAGGGGGATTGCTCCCGGAAATTGTCAGTAATTACCGTCATGTTGGGGAGTACCGGCAGGCTCACCTTCAGCAGGTTGTTGACTTCCGCGATAAAACCGCCTCCCTCCAGAGCCAGATTGGCGCTGAGGTCCAGTTCGGTCAGCTGATTGTAGCTGATGTGAAGAAAACGCAGGGCGGGGAGCATGGAAATATCAACGGAAGCCAGCTTGTTTTCAAACAGGTCCAGATACTCCAGGGCAGTGCTGTCCGACAGATCCAGTCCGGTGAGCTGATTGCTGCGGGCGTACAGCCACACCAGAGCCTCCGCCCCCGTCAGATCCAGGCTGGTGAGCTGGTTGTTCTGGCAGTTGAGGGTGCGCAGGACCGCGTGGTTTGACAGATCCAGTTCCGTCAGCCGGTTGAAGCCGGCATCCAGGCTGGTAAGGGAGGTATTGGCGGACAGATCCAGCTCCGTCAGGGTGTTGTCCCGGATGTTGAGCCGTTTCAGGGCGGTAAACACCTGGATGCCCTCCAGGTCGGCGATGCCAAGGCCGGACAGGTCCAGGGACTGGATGGCGGCCAGTTCATCGGCGGTGAGCAGGCTGTCTGCGCCTGCGCCGCTCAGGTTGCGCCCGTCCAGCAGCCAGGAGCGGAAGGCGGAATCGGGGAAGGTGGAAGCGTCAATGGTTACGCCGTCTGCCAGGGGCAGCCCCAGCGCCTGGGCGGCCGGGGTGGCAGCCGGCAGGATCAGCAGGGTGGAGGCCAGAACGGCGGCAATGTACCGTCTTTTTGGATTCATTGGGATCTCCTCTTCTTTGGATTTTGCGTGGATGGTTCCGCCGCGGCGACGGAATTCCCGCAAATTATACCGGTGGGGTGGAAGGAGTGTCAATAAAAATCATAGAAAAACGCTAGGTAATATATGCCATGGGAAAAATACGTCCCCATCAGGGAAAAGTCCATTGGTATTTGTACAAAATTCCGGTTGAAATCCCGGATAAGACGGGGTATAATGTCTCCAACCTGGAAAAGTGAGGCGTACAGGCATGACCAAAAATTCCCTCACAACTGCATCCTTCCTGTTTTCCTATGGCTGGGCTCGATTTATGGGCGCCGGCTTTTTTGGCATGGGGAAATAGTAGGATGGAGTGAATGGGTGGGCCCTATGGGGCCTGGTATTACCTTGTAACATAGACAGGGCGCTCATTGATTTCATCAATGGGCGCTTATTTTTTTTGACTGGAAAGGAAGCGTGCGATATGGTAGTCGTTATGAAGCCCGGCACCCGTCAGGCGGATATCGAGCATTTGGCAGAACAACTCAAGCAGCTGGGCCTGGAGGTAGGCGTCACCAACGGCGTGGGCTGCACCATCCTGGGTCTGGTGGGCGATACCACTGCCGTGGATATGGACAAGATCTCCATTAACCCCAACGTGGAGCGGGTCATGCGGGTGCAGGAGCCCTACAAGAAGGCCAACCGCAAGTTCCATCCCGAGGACACGGTGGTCACCGTGGGCAATGCCAAGATCGGCGGCGGCAACTTCTCCGTCATTGCCGGCCCCTGCTCGGTGGAGAGCCACGAGCAGATCTGCGCCGTGGCCGAGGACGTGAAGCGCTCCGGCGCTGCCATGCTGCGAGGCGGCGCCTTCAAGCCCCGTACCTCCCCCTACTCCTTCCAGGGCATGGGGGCTCCCGGCCTGGATCTGCTGGTGGAGGCCCGGGCCAAGACCGGTCTGCCCATTGTCACCGAGATCATGGACCCCCGAATGGCCGACCTCTTCGAGCGGGAGGTGGATGTGGTCCAGGTGGGCGCCCGCAATATGCAGAACTTTGAGCTGCTCAAGGAAGTGGGCAAGATGAGCAAGCCCATCCTGCTCAAGCGGGGCCTGTCCAACACCTATGAGGAATGGATCATGTCCGCCGAGTATATTATGGCCGAGGGCAATGAGAACGTGATCCTGTGCGAGCGGGGGGTGCGCACCTTTGAGACCTACACCCGCAACACCCTGGACGTGTCCGCCATCCCCGCCATCAAGCAGATGAGCCACCTGCCCGTTATCGTGGACCCCTCCCACGCCGCCGGGATGTATTGGATGGTGGAGCCCCTGGCCCTGGCCGCCGTGGCGGCGGGCGCCGACGGCCTCATCATCGAGGTCCACAACGATCCCGCCCACGCCAAGTGCGACGGCCAGCAGTCCCTTACCCCCCAGAAGTTTGACGCCCTGATGCACAAGGTGGGTATGCTGGTTGACCTGGTGGAGAAGAAACTGGTAAGATAAGACCGGAACTTCCGATCAACGGGGCGTCCGGAGGCCGCCCCCTACGATAAAATGGGGTGGAAAGCCTGTAGGGGCCCGCGTCCCCGACGGCCCGCCATTCCGAGAAGGAGTGATTCCATGAAAACCCTCACCGTCGCCCTGCCGGGGCGGGAATATGATATCCTGATCCAGCGGGGCCTGCTGGACCAGGCGGGAGCATACTGCCGGAAGGTCCTGCCCCGGGCGGGCAGGCTCTTTGTGGTCACCGACTCCAACGTGGCTCCTCTCTATGGGGCCCGGCTGAAGGCCAGTCTCACCGCCGCCGGGTTTTCCGTGGCAGTCCATGTCGTGCCCGCCGGAGAGGCCTCCAAGTGTGCCGGTCAGCTGGCCGGGCTGTGGGAGGCCATGATGGCCACCGGACTCACCCGCACCGATGCCGTCATCGCTCTGGGCGGCGGCGTGGTGGGGGACCTGGCGGGCTTTGCCGCCGCCACCATCCTGCGGGGGGTGGACTTTGTCCAGATCCCCACCACCCTCCTTTCCCAGGTGGACTCCTCTGTGGGAGGCAAGGTGGCCATCGACCTCCAGGCGGGGAAGAATCTGGCCGGGGCCTTCTGGCAGCCCAAGCTGGTGCTCATGGACCCGGATACTCTGGATACCCTGCCCGATTCCACCTTTGCCGATGGTATGGCGGAGGTGGTCAAGTACGGCTGCATTCTGGACAGTTCTTTCTTCGATTTTCTGGCCGCCCGGCCCAGCCGTAAGGAAATTGTGGCGGAAATTGAACACGTTTTGTATACCTGCTGCAATTTAAAACGAATTGTTGTGGAGGAGGACGAGCGGGACACGGGAAAACGGATGCTGCTCAACTTCGGCCACACCCTGGGTCACGCCTATGAGAAGGCGGGCCACTATGAGAAGTGGACCCACGGCCAGGCGGTGGCTGCCGGTATGGTGAAGGCTGCCAAACTGGGGGAAGCCCTGGGCATCACCCCGGCGGGAACGGCGGATCGCATTGCCGCCCTTCTTACCCCTCTGGGCCTGCCGGTGGAGATCTCTTGTACGGCGGAGGAGTATGCCGCCGCCATCGGTCTGGACAAGAAGGGGGCGGGAGATGACATCAGCGTGATCCTGCTGGAACAGATGGGCCATGCCATCCCCCACAAAATGCCCAAAGCCGCACTTCTGGAGGAACTGAAATGAATGTGACCATTACGCCCACCCCGCTGGCGGGAGCGGTGACCCCGCCTCCCTCCAAGAGCCAGGCCCACCGGCTCATCATCGCCGCCGCCCTGTCCGACGGCTTCTGCAAGCTGTCCAACGTGGATCTGTCGGAGGATATCCAGGCCACCCTGCGGTGTATGCGAACCCTGGACGCCGACGCCTCCGCCGACGGCACCATCATCCGGGGGGCCGATCTGGTGGACGGCCACGAGGAGCCCGCCCCCGAGGTGATGGACTGCGGGGAGAGCGGCTCCACCCTCCGCTTTCTCATTCCGGTGGCTCTGGCCCTCAAGGGGGGCGGCAAGTTCACCGGCCACGGGCGGCTGATGGAGCGGCCCCAGGAGCCCTACTTCGCCATCTTTCGGGAGAAGGGCATCTTCTACGAACAGAAGGACGGGGTGCTGACGGTGCGGGGCAAGCTGCCCCCCGGTATTTACACCCTGCCGGGCAACGTGTCCTCCCAGTTCATCACCGGCCTGCTGTACGCCCTGCCTCTGCTGAAGGGGGACAGCGAGATCAGGCTCATCACCGATCTGGAGAGCCGGGGCTATGTGGATATGACTCTGGATGCTCTGGAGCAGTTTGGGGTAAAGGCGGAGTACGACGGAACCCGCACCTTCCATGTGCCGGGGAACCAGTATTACCAGCACCGGGATCTGGCCATTGAGGCCGACTGGTCCAACGCCGCTTTCTGGTACGGAGCGGTGAGCCTGGGGTGCCAGGTGGACATCCAGGGGCTCAATGCCTATTCTGTACAGGGTGATATGCGTATCGTGCCCTATTTTACGAAGCTGCAGGGGGAGGGGCCGGTAGACCTGGACGTGAGCCAGTGCCCCGATTTGGTGCCCCCTCTGGCCGCTATGGCCGCCCTGCGGGCTGGGCAGACTACCCGCATCGTCAATGCCGGGCGGCTGCGGATCAAGGAGAGCGACCGGCTGGCCACGGTGACCGAGGTGCTCAACGACCTGGGGGCCCAGGTGGAGGAATATGAGGACCATCTGGTGATCTGTGGGAAGGAGAAGCTGGCGGGGGGCGTTACCGTCTCCGGCCACAACGATCACCGCATCGCCATGATGGCGGCCATCGCCGCCATCCGGTGCGAGAAACCGGTGACCATCACCGGAGCGGAGTGCGTCAAAAAGTCCTATCCCCGGTTCTGGGAGGACTATGAGGCCCTGGGCGGGCGGCTCAGCTGGGCGTAGGGGCGGCCTTTATGGCCGCCCGCGGGCGACCGCAAGGGTCGCCCCTACATGGGGATGGAGGATAGATAAGTATGCGACACATGATTTTTGGTGAATCCCACGGCCCTGCCATCGGCGTGGTGCTGGAGGGGGTGCCCGCCGGGCTGGAGCTGGATCTGGAACAGGTACAGCGGGAGCTGGACCGGCGGAAGCCGGGCCAGGACCCCACCGCCACCGCCCGGAAGGAGAGCGACCTGGTGGAGGTGCTCTCCGGGGTGTTTGAGGGTAAGACCACCGGGGCCCCGCTGGCCATGGTGATCCACAACTCCGACCAGCACTCCAAGGACTATGAATCCATCCGGTACACCCCCCGGCCCAGCCACGGGGATTATGCCGGGTTTATCAAGAGCAGGGGATGCCTGGACTATCGGGGCGGCGGCCACTTCTCCGGCAGGCTTACCGCCCCCCTGGTGGCCGCCGGTGCGGTAGCCAAGCAGGTGCTGGCGGGCCGGGGCGTTCAGGTAGGGGCCCATATCAGCTCCATCTACGGCATCTGCGACGCAGCCCTGGAGGACCCGGAGGACCTGAAAGCTGTGGCGGCCAAATCCTTCCCGGTGCTGGACGACAGCAAGGGGGAGGAGATGCGCCAGGCCATTCTGGAGGCCAGGGAGGAGCAGGACAGCGTGGGAGGCGCCATCGAGTGCGCCGTCACCGGCCTGCCCGCCGGATTGGGTGCCCCCGATTTCGGCTGCAATGTGGAGGGCATCTTCTCCCAGTATCTCTTCGCCGTACCCGCGGTGAAGGGCGTAGAGTTCGGCGCCGGGGTGGCCTTCTCCCTCATGCGGGGCAGCGAGGCCAACGACCCCTTTGCCGTGGAGGATGGCAGGGTGGTCACCAAGACCAACCACGCCGGGGGAATCAACGGCGGCATCACCAACGGAATGCCGGTGACCTTTGAGGTCACCATCCGACCCACCCCCTCCATCTCTCTGCCTCAGGAGAGTGTGGACCTGCGGACCGGTGAGGAGACGGAAATTGAGATCAAGGGCCGTCACGATCCCTGCATCGTCCCCCGGGCGGTGCCGGTGATCGAGGCGGCGGCGGCTCTGGCCGCCTGCGCTGTATTGGGCATCTAAAAGGAGCGATGGATATGACGGAACTGGAGCAATATCGGCAGGAGATCGACCGAATCGACGGGGAACTGGTGCGCCTGTTCCTGGAGCGGATGGCGGTCACCGGTAAGGTGGGGGAATACAAGCAGCGGGAGGGCATCCCGGTGCTGGACGCCCACCGGGAGAAGCAGGTCATTGCCGCCAAGACGGCCCTCACCGATGATCCTGCCCGCAAGGCGGACCTGGCGGCTCTCTATGAGAGCATCATGGCCATCTCCCGCCGCCAGCAGCGCCATCTGGTGAAGGAGGGGGCGGAGGACCCGGGCTACGCGGCCTACCTGGCCGACCTGGCCAGAGTGCGTCAGCCGGTGGCCCATCCCCGGGTGGCCTACCAGGGGGAGCCGGGCTGCTACAGCGAGGAGGCCACCGCAGGCTTCTTCGGCGGGGACGTGGACAGCGTGGGCAAGCCCTGGTTCAACGATGTGTTCGCCGCGCTGGAGAAGGGTGAGGCGGACTACGCCATGCTGCCGGTGGAGAACTCCTCCACCGGGTCCATCCGTCAGGTATACGATCTGATGGCCCAGTATCATTATTATATTGTGGGGGAGTGGCAGGTGCCGGTGGAGCACTGCCTGGCCGCTCTGCCTGGGGTGGAACTGTCCCAGATCACCACCGTCTACTCCCATGAGCAGGGGCTGATGCAGAGCGAACAGTATCTGGACGCCCATCGGGACTGGAAGCGGGTGCCCACCCTGGACACCGCCGGTTCCGCCAAGCTGGTGGCGGAGAAGGGGGACCCCACCGCCGCCGCCATCTGCTCCAAGCGGGCCGCCCAGCTGTACGGTCTCAACATTTTGGCTGAGCGGGTCAACCACAACACCATGAACCACACCCGGTTCGCAGTGGTGTCCCCGGTGCCCGAGCTGCGGCAGGAGCGCAACAAGATCAGCGCCGTATTCCGCCTGCCCCACCAGAGCGGCTCCCTCCATGAGATCCTCACCATCTTCGCCGTGCAGGGGCTTAACCTGCTGAAGATCGAGTCCCGGCCCATCCCCGGACGGGGGTTTGAGTACCTCTTCTTCCTGGACTTCACCGGCGACCTCACCGCCCCCGGCATGGACGGGGTGCTCCACGAGCTGAGCCAGCTGGCCACCGAAGTGCGGATTCTGGGCAACTACAAGGCCTGGGAGGAGCAGGCATGAAGGACAACGTGGTACTCATCGGCATGATGGGCTGCGGCAAGTCCACGGTGGGGAGTCTGCTGGCCGAGGCGCTGGGCTTTGTCTTCGTGGATACCGACCAATACATAGAGGCGGCCCTGGGCCGGTCCATCCCCGACGTCTTTGCCGAGGAGGGGGAGGCCTTCTTCCGGGACCGGGAGCTGGGCGCGGCGGAGGAACTGGCCCGGCGGAAGAGTCAGGTCATTGCCTGCGGCGGCGGCCTGCCCACCCGGGCGGATTCCATCGCTTCCCTGAAATACAGCGGTACCGTGATTTTTCTCCGGCGGGACCCGGGGGAGATCTACGACAATGTGTCCATGGGCGGCCGCCCTCTGGGCCAGCAGGGGAGAGAGGCCTTTCTGGAGCGGTATGCCGGACGGGCGCCCATCTATCTGGAGTGGGCCGACCATGTGGTGGATGTACAGGCCGACCCGGCGGAGACCGTCCGGCGGATTTTGGAGGTGCTGAAATGAAATTCCTCATCATCAACGGGCCCAACCTGAACCTGCTGGGCAAGCGGGAGCCGGGCATTTATGGGGAGAATACCTATGAGAGCCTGTGCCAGCGGCTGCGCGACTTTGCCGCCGCCCACGGCTCTGAGGCCCACTGCTTCCAGTCCAACCATGAGGGGGCCATCATTGATGCCATCCACGCCGCCGACGGGGTGTATGACGCCATCGTCATGAATCCCGGGGCCTTTACCCACTACTCCTACGCCATTCTGGACGCCCTGAAGGCGGTGGATGTGCCCTGCATCGAGGTCCACATCTCCAACGTCCACCAGCGGGAGGAGTTCCGGCACAAGAGCGTCACCGCCCCCGCCTGTGTGGGTCAGATCTGCGGCCTGGGGCTGTATGGCTACGAGGCGGCAATATCCTATTTTCTGGAAAAGAGGGGCGCGGGACGCCATGGGTGAGCGGCAGACCCGGAGCGTCTGCTCCGGCGGATGTACAGTGGTCTATGACCGCCAGGAGGGGAAGGGACCGGAAGTGGTCCTTCTCCACGGCTATGGGGTAGACCGCACCATGTGGGCGCCCCAGCTGGCCGCCCTGACGGGGCGGACGGTGCTGAATGTGGATATCAGAGGCCACGGAGCTTCCCGGCCCTGCCCGGAGTTTTCTATTCCTCAGACTGCGGAGGACCTGCGGGCCATTCTAATACAGGAAGACTGCCGGACTCCGGTGCTGGTGGGCCTGTCCATGGGGGGCTATGTAGTCCAGGAGTATGCCTGGCGGTTTGGCGGCTGTGCCGGGTACCTGGTCGCAGGGGCCACGCCCATTCTTTTGGACTGTTACCGCAGGTGGGAGCGGGTGGGGCTGCGGAGCTCTGCCGCCCTGCTGGCGGTCTGGCCCTGGGGGGACTCAAGTCCGCCATGGTCCGTGCCTGCGCTTGTACCCAAACGGGACGGGCGGCGGTGGAGACCATGATGAATTGCCTGGACCGGTGTGAGTTTCTTCGGGGTTGGCGGGGGGTGGCCCAGTGCCTCCACCCGGAGCCTGGCTTCCGGTTTGACGCCCCGCTGCTGGTGTGCTGCGGGGAGCGGGACCGGACGGGCACCATTGCTCGACACATGGCTGACTGGCACACGGGGTACCCGGAGGCGGAGATATGCATCCTGCCGGGTGCGGCTCATGTGGCCAATCTGGATGCCCCCGCGGACTTTGATGCCTTGCTGACGCGCTTTCTGGAGCGCTGTACTGGAAAGGGAGGTGTGGTATGAAGAACGTTCCCTTGCCCCGCATTGGGATGCGGGTCATCAAGACAGCTGTGGCGGTGATGGTGTCCTATGCGCTGTTCCTTCCCTTTGGCCTCACCTATCGGGAGGAACTGGGGGGCGTGCTGGGCCAGATGGGACCGCTGTACGCCTGTATCGCCTGCATCATCTGCACCCAGAGCACCCTGGGCCAGACCTTCCGCCAGGGCATTTCCCGGCTCATCGGTGTCATCGTGGGCGGCGCCTTGGGTACCGCCACTCTGCTGCTGGGGCCGGCCCTGGACCATTTCTGGCTCAAGACCATCATTCTTGGCGTGGTATGTGTGGCGGGAGTGTGGCTGTGCCTGCTCATCAAGCGGCCCACCGCCTGCGGTATGGCCTGCATTCTGCCCTGTGTCATTCTCATCACCGGTGTCACCGGTGTGACCCGGTATTACTACGCCGCCGCCCGCATGATCGAGACCATTGTGGGATTGCTGGTGGCTCTGGCCATCAACGCAGCCCTCCCCGACCACCGGCCGGAGGGTGAACGGGGAGGGATGGATATGAATGTGGAACTGAAAAACACCACCCGCAAGCTGTGCGTCATTGGGGACCCGGTGGCTCACTCCAAGTCCCCTCTGATCCAGAATACCATGCTCAAGGCCCTGGGTCTGGACTATGTGTATCTGTGTCAGCCGGTGCCCCGGGGGCAATGCAGGGAATGGCTGGAGTGTGCCAGATTTGCCGGATACGCCGGGTTCAACGCCACCATGCCCCACAAGGAGGAACTGGTGCCCCTGTTGGATGAGCTGGACGAGGATGCAAAACTCATCGGGGCGGTGAACACCGTCTGCATCCGGGAGGGTAAGACCTACGGCTACAACACCGATGGCGAGGGCTTCCTCCGGGCACTGGCCGACGAGGGGATCGACCCGGCGGGCAAGCGGGTGACGGTACTGGGAGCGGGAGGCGCCGCCAAGGCGGTATGTCTCAAGCTGGCTCAGGCCGGGGCGGAGGTCACTGTATGCAACCGTACCCTCGACAAGGCTCAGACCATCTGTGACCACGACCCGAAGCACCTCCATCCCGAGGGCTTTGGGCCGGAGGAACTTGCCCGGGCGGCGGCGGAGTGCGATCTGCTGGTGAATTGCACCTCTTTGGGGATGGCGGACACCGCCGGGCAGTTTGCCGACTTCTCTTTCCTGGATCATCTGAAGCCCGGCGTGCCGGTGGTGGATCTGATCTACATTCCCGCTGAAACCGAACTGCTCCGCCAGGCCAAAAAGCGGGGCCACAAGCCGATCAATGGGCTGGGCCTGCTGGTCAACCAGGCGGTGCTGGCTCTGGAGCACTTTACCCAGACGTCTATTGACGCTGCCGAGATGAAAAAGCGCATTGCCGAAGTGCTATAAGATAAAGTAGAACGGAGCCCCCGACGTCCATTGGGACGTCGGGAGCTCCTCTTTTATTGCTCGTCGGGACCAAAGAGCTGGGCGATGGGCACCCCCAGCACCTGGGACAGGCCGTATAGTTCGATATCGGTGACCGTGCGCTGCCGGTCCTCGATCCGGGAGACCGAACCCCGGCAGACATAGATCGCCATGGTTTCCAGTTTGTCGGACAGGGCCTGCTGGCTCATGCCCCGCTTGATGCGCAGGGCCCGCACCTGCTCACCCACCAGATTTTTTGCGATTCCGTCGATGATCCTGGCCATTGGAACACACCTCCTTTTGTCTTGACATAGGACAACCACAACGTTATACTGAAAACCGTCCTGAGTTGTCCTATCATAGGACAAAACTAAAAAATGTAAGGTTAGGAGGGGGCAAAGGCTATGGAACGGCGTTTGACGGCAGGAGCCGATCTTTTGACAAGGATCATGCTGGGGCTGACTCTGGCCCTGCTGCTCGGTGGGATGGTGTTGGGAGTGGGACAGAACAGGGAGTCCTGGAAGGCCCTGATGCTGGCAGCCCTCATCCTGATCGTGTGCTGGAAGGAGCTGCCGCGGCTGTGCCATTGGCTGGAGCGGTTGGGGGCGGTCAGGATCTGGCTGGTGCTTACCCTGCTCTGTCTGGCGGTCAAGGGGGCCTGGGTGCTCCTGGTACGGATAACTCCCTCCGGGGATTACGCCACCTTCCGGGGCTATGCCAACGCATTGGCCCAGCAGCCGGTACTGGAGGGCGGGCGTTATATGGCCCTCTTCCCTCATATCTTCGGCTATTCCTCCTTCCTCAGCTGGTTCATCCGCCTGTTGGGGCCGGGGGAACTGCTGGCCCAGGTGCTCAATGTGGTCCTCACCGGTGTCTCCGGCAGCTTCCTTTTCCTGCTGGGGCGGCGGTGGTGGGGATTGCCTGCGGGGATCTCTGGCTATCTGCTGTGGATCGCCTGCCCCTCCCAGACCATTTATAATAGTCTGGTTCTGTCCGAGCCACTCTATACCACTCTGATGCTGGGAGCCCTGGTGCTGCTGACGGCAGGGGAGGGGGGACGGCCCATCCTGCGGGGGGCGGCAACAGGGCTGGTGCTGCGGTGGTTCAATGGAGTGCGTCCCATTGCGGCGGTGGTGATCATCGCTCTGCTGATCTGGCGCCTGGTGCTGAAGCCGGAGGAATGGCTGCTGGGAGAATCCCGGCGGTACTGGCTGGGGTTGCTGGCCACCCTGCTGGCGGTCTATGCCATTACCGGCCCGCTGTGGCAGGCCCATTTGACCCGCCGTATTGGGGAGGAGCCCTCCACCACGCCGGGCTACAGTGTGCTGGTGGGCTTCAACCAAAACTCCGGCGGGGCCTGGAACTGGGAGGACAGCAATCTGCTCTTTTCTCTCAGCGATGCGCCGGGGACCACCGCCCAGCAGGCTCAGGAGGGGGCGCTGAAGGCGGCCAAAGACCGTATCACCTCCGGAGAGGTAGAACTGCTGCCCCTGATGGGAGACAAGCTGCGGGCCTTTCTGGGCTCCGACCATGCCTGCGTGGGCTATGTGGGCAGCGTAGTGCGCCACACCAAACTGTTTGCCCTGGCCTGCAACGGATTCTATTATGCCATTCTGATGCTGGCAGGGGCTGGATTGGCCCGGCTGTGGCGCAACCGGGAGCGCTTCGCTCTGGTGCTGCTGCCACTCTATGTGCTGGGACTGACCTGCGCCCAGATGCTGGTGGAGGTGGCGGGTCGGTACCACTATTCCATTCTGCCGGTGCTTTTGCTGCTGGGACAGGTGGCTCTTTTCCGGCCTGTCCCGGAAAAGACAAAAAAATTTTCAAAAAAACCGGGAAAGCTCTTGACAGGACATGGGTTTTAGAGTATCATAATCAAGCGCCTGTTTGGGGCGCAGTCTGCGATGATGCGGGAGATTGCTCAGCAATGAGGTAACTTCCGCGGAGTATGTCCGAGCTAGAATCGGGCGGCTGAGGGATCTGTACACGGCGTATATCGCCATGTATGGGTAAAACCGGCCTGCTTGTGCCGGTTTTCTTCATGTCACGGAGTGATACGCACGGAAACGTGTACTGAAATCTCTCACCGTACGAAGCGAGGAAAGACACCGCGCTTTTAGCCCCGTGGACCCGGCGAAAGCGCACCACTTCGTATGTTTAAGGAGGAACAAACACCATGGCAGCTCAGAAAGAAATGATCCGCATCCGTCTGAAGGCCTACGATCATCAGCTCATCGACCAGAGCGCTGAGAAGATCGTTGAGACCGCCAAGCGCACCGGCGCTTCCGTGTCCGGCCCCATCCCCCTGCCCACCAAGAAGGAAGTCGTCACCATCCTGCGCGCCGTCCATAAGTACAAGGACTCCCGCGAGCAGTTCGAGCGCCGCACTCACAAGCGCCTGATCGACATCCTCAAGCCCTCTCCCAAGACCGTCGAGGCCCTGATGAGCCTGGAGCTCCCCGCCGGTGTGGAGATCGAGATCAAGCTGTAAGAGACAGCAATCCATTCCTTTGTTTGTACCGCAGTCCGCCGCGTTTTGAGGCGGACGGGTCAAGTTGGCCGAGCAATAGCCAAGCGTCCGAGCCGTTGTGAGCAGCGGCACAGTGAACCGCACAGACGAAAAAACAGGCGACGCCGAAGGCGGAGCGGCATTTTTCGCGGAGCGGTGAACAGTGACCGCGTTGCGAACAGGCGAGGCGTGATGAGGGCTAACTCGCCCAACCAATAACCTTATTAAGGAGGAAAAAACATGGAAAAGGCCATTATCGGCAAGAAGGTCGGCATGACGCAGATCTTCGACGAAGCCGGCAAGGTCATCCCGGTCACCGTCATCGAGGCGGGCCCCTGCACCGTGGTGCAGAAGAAGACCGAGGAGAAGGACGGCTACAACGCTGTTCAGCTGGGCTACGGCGACGTAGCCGACAAGAAGCTCACCAAGCCTGAGCTGGGTCACCTGAAGAAGGCTGGCGAGGCCCGCAAGCGCACCCTGAAGGAGTTCAAGCTGGCTGACTGCGACGCCCTGAACGTGGGCGACGAGGTCAAGGTCGACGTGTTCGCCGAGGGCGACCGCGTGGACGTGACCGGCATCAGCAAGGGCCACGGCTACCAGGGCGTTATCAAGCGTCACGGCGCCGCCCGCCTGAAGGAATCCCACGGTACCGGCCCTGTGCACCGTCACGCCGGCTCCATGGGCTCCAGCACCGATCCCTCCCGTATCTTCAAGGGTAAGATCGGCGCCGGCCAGATGGGTAACGAGCAGGTCACTGTTCTGAACCTGGACGTCATCAAGGTTGACTCCGAGCTGGGCATCATCGCTGTCCGCGGCGCCATCCCCGGCCCCAAGGGCGGCATTGTGTACCTGCGCAACTCCGTGATCAACGTGAAGGAGAAGGGCGCCGCTGCCGGCATCTCCAGCAACCCGCAGAAGGCTTCCGCCCGCGTCAATCCCCAGAAGGCTTCCGCCCGTAACAAGTAAGAAAGGAGAGAACTCAAATGCCTAAGGCAATTCTTGTGAACATGGCCGGCAATCAGGTCGGCGAAGTGGAGCTCTCCGAAGCTGTGTTCGGGATCGAGCCCAATCAGACCGTTGTCCACGAGGTGGTCAAGAACCACCTGGCCAACTGCCGTCAGGGCACCCAGTCCGCTCTGACCCGCGCCGAGGTTTCCGGCGGCGGCATCAAGCCCTGGCGTCAGAAGGGCACCGGCCGTGCCCGTCAGGGTTCCACCCGCGCTCCCCAGTGGACTCACGGCGGTATCGTTTTTGCTCCCAAGCCCCGCGACTACAGCTACGTGCTGAACAAGAAGGTCAAGCGTCTGGCTCTGAAGTCCGCTCTGTCCGCCAAGGCCGCCTCCGGCGACATTGTGGTTGTGGACAGCCTGAACATGGACGCCATCAAGACCAAGACCATGCAGGGCTTCCTGAGCACCGTGGGCGCCAAGAAGGCCGTCATCGTGACCCCCGAGGTCAACGAGACCGTCATCAAGTCCGCCCGCAACATCCCCGGCGTGGTGACCACCACCGCCAAGATCCTCAGCGTGTACGACATCGTGAACGCTGGCAAGTTTATCGTAGATAAGGCCGCTCTGGCCGTCATCGAGGAGGTGTTTGCGTAATGGCTACCACCGCTTATGATATCATCAAGCGCCCCATCATCACCGAGCAGTCCATGGCCGAGACCGAGGCCAAGAAGTATACCTTCGAGGTGGCCAAGAGCGCGAACAAGATCGAGATCGCCAAGGCCGTCGAGGAGATCTTCGGCGTGAAGGTCGCCAAGGTCAACACCCTGAATATGCAGGGCAAGGCCAAGCGCACCGGCCGTTTCCCCGCTGGCCGCCGCGCCAACTGGAAGAAGGCTATGGTTACCCTGACCGAGGACTCCAAGACCATCGAGTTCTTCGAGGGCATGGTGTAAGGAGGATAAGGAACAATGGCTATCAAAACTTATAAGCCCACTACGCCCTCCCGTCGCCACATGACCGTGAGCGCCTTCGAGGGCATCGACAAGAAGGCCAAGCCCGAGCGCAGCCTGCTGGAGAACCTGAAGAAGAATGCCGGCCGCAACAGCTACGGCCGCATCACCGTCCGCCATCGCGGCGGCGGCAACAAGAAGAAGTACCGCATCATCGACTTCAAGCGCGACAAGGAAGGTACCGCTACTGTGATCAACCTGCAGTACGATCCCAACCGTTCCGCCAACATCGCCCTCATCCAGTATGAGGATGGCGAGAAGCGCTATATCCTGGCTCCTGTGGGCCTGAAGTCCGGCCACATCATCATGACCGGCCCCGACGCCGACATCCTGCCCGGCAACTGTCTGCCCATCGCCAACATCCCCGTGGGTGAAATGATCCACTGCGTGGAGCTGTACCCCGGCAAGGGCGCTCAGCTGGTCCGCGCCGCCGGCGAGGCCGCTCAGCTGATGGCCAAGGAGAACGGCATGGCTCAGGTCCGCCTGCCCTCCGGCGAGGTGCGTTATATCCGCGAAAACTGCAAGGCCACCATCGGCCAGGTCGGTAACACCGACTGGGCCAACATCCAGATCGGTAAGGCCGGCCGTAAGCGTCATATGGGTTGGCGGCCCACCGTGCGTGGTTCCGTCATGAACCCCAATGACCACCCCCACGGCGGCGGCGAGGGCAAGAGCCCCGTCGGTCGTCCCGGCCCTGTTACCCCCTGGGGCAAGCCTGCTATGGGTTACAAGACCCGCAAGCTGAAGAACCGCACCGAGAAGTTCATCGTCAAGCACCGCAACGCGAAGTAAGGGAGGCAGTAAAAGATGAGCAGAAGTATCAAGAAAGGCCCCTTTTGCGCCCCCGAGCTGCTGAAGCGGGTCGACGAAATGAATCAGACCGGCGAGAAGAAGGTCCTGAAGACCTGGAGCCGCGCCTCCACCATCTTCCCCTCCTTCGTCGGACACACCTTTGCCGTGCACGACGGCCGCAAGCACGTTCCCGTCTATGTGACCGAGGATATGGTTGGCCACAAGCTGGGCGAGTTCGCCCCCACCCGTACCTTCCGCGGCCACGCCGGCGCCAAGTCTGGTAAGTAAGGAGGAGAGAGAACATGGAAGCTAAAGCACATCTGAGATATACCCGTATCTCTCCCCGTAAGGTCCAGATCGTCTGTGACCTGATCCGCGGCAAGAGCGTAGCCCAGGCCACCGCCATCCTGATGGCCACCCCCAAGGCTGCCTCCGAGCTGCTGCTCAAGCTCCTCAAGAGCGCCGCTGCCAACGCGGAGAACAACCATCAGATGGACCCCGAGAAGCTGTATGTTTCCCAGGTGTTCGCCTGCCCCGGCCCCATCATCAAGCGGATGCGTCCCCGGGCTCAGGGCCGCGCCTATCGGATCAACAAGCGCACTTCTCACATCACCATCTGCGTGGCTGAGCGCTAAGGGAGGAGGAAGAATATGGGACAGAAAGTGAATCCCCACGGCCTGCGCGTGGGTGTCATTAAGGATTGGGACTCCCGCTGGTATGCCCGCAACGAGAAGGTGGGCGACCTGCTGGTGGAGGACAAGAAGATCCGGGACTACCTGAAGAAGACCCTGTATTCCGCCGGTATCCCCAAGATCGAGATCGAGCGCGACAACGCCAAGGTGCGCATCTACCTGCACTGTGCCCGTCCCGGTGTGGTCATCGGTAAGGGCGGCGAGGCCATCGAGGCCCTGCGCCTGAAGGTGGAGAAGATGATCGGCAAGAGCGTGGCCCTCAACATCGTTGAAGTCAAGAGCCCCGACATGGACGCTCAGCTGGTGGCCGAGAACATCGCCCAGCAGCTGGAGAAGCGCATCGGCTTCCGCCGCGCCATGAAGAACGCCATGGGCCGCGCCATGCGCATCGGCGCCCGGGGCATCAAGACTCAGGTGTCCGGCCGTCTGGGCGGCGCCGAGATCGCCCGCACCGAGCACTATCACGACGGCACCATCCCCCTGCAGACCCTGCGCGCCGACATCGACTACGGCTTCGCTGAGGCTGCCACCACCTACGGCCGCATCGGCGTGAAGGTGTGGATCTACAAGGGCGAGGTGCTCACTCAGACCCTGCGTACCACCCCCCGCACCCTGGACACCAAGAACTTCAAGGAGCGCTCCGACCGTCCCCGCCGCGATCGCCGCGACGGTGACCGCAAGGGCGGCTTCAACCGCAACGGTGGCTTCAACCGCAACGGCGGCAACCGCCAGGGTGGTTTCAATAACAACCGTCCCCAGGGCGGCCGTCCTCAGGGCGGTGCTCGTCCTGCCGCTGCCAAGGAAGGAGGCGCTCAGTAATGCTGCTGCCCAAGCGCGTTAAGTATCGCCGCGTGCATCGCGGCCGCCTGAAGGGCAAGGCCCTGAAGGGCAACACCGTGACCTACGGTGAGTTCGGCCTCCAGGCCACCGAGCCCAGCTGGATCACCAGCAACCAGATCGAGGCCGCCCGTATCGCCATGACCCGTTACACCAAGCGTGGCGGTAAGGTTTGGATCAAGATCTTCCCCGATAAGCCCATCACTGAGAAGCCCGCTGAGACCCGAATGGGTTCCGGTAAGGGCTCCCCTGAGTACTGGGTGGCCGTGGTTAAGCCCGGCCGTGTTATGTTCGAGATCGCCGGCGTCTCCGAGGAGGTCGCCCGCGAGGCCCTGCGTCTGGCTTCTCACAAGCTGCCTGTCAAGTGCAAGATTGTGACCAAGCAGACCGCCGAGACCGAGAATGGTGGTGAATGAAGATGAAGGCTACTGAAATCCGTAAGATGAGCGCCGAGGAGCTGACCAGCAAGCTGGGCGACCTGAAGAAGGATCTCTTCCAGCTCCGTCTTCAGCACGCTACCAATCAGCTGGAGAACCCGGTGAAGATCGCTGAGGTCAAGCGGGACATCGCCCGCGTCAAGACCGTTATCCGTGAGCTTGAGCTCGCAGGCCGATAAGAAGGAGGAACTAGATCATGGAAAACAGAACTTCTTCCCGCAAGACCAGAGTCGGCCTGGTGGTTTCCGATAAGATGGACAAGACCGTGGTGGTGGCCATCGCCGACCGTGTGGCCCACCCCCTGTACAAGAAGATCGTCAAGAGCACTTACAAGCTGAAGGCCCACGACGAGAACAACGAGTGTGGTATCGGCGACCGCGTGCGGGTCATGGAGACCCGGCCCCTGTCCAAGGACAAGCGCTGGCGCGTCGTCGAGATCATCGAGAAGGCGAAGTAAGGAGGTGCCGGTATGATTCAGCAGGAAACTTATCTGAAGGTGGCCGACAACACCGGCGCCAAGGAAATCAAGACCATCCGCGTGCTGGGCGGCTCCAGCCGCAAGTTTGGCAACATCGGCGACGTGATCGTGGCTTCCGTCCGCAAGGCTCAGCCCGGCGGCACCGTGAAGAAGGGCGAGGTCGTGAAGGCCGTTATCGTCCGTTCCGCCAAGGGCGTCCGCCGCGCTGACGGCAGCTACGTCCGCTTTGACGAGAACGCCGCCGTCCTCATCAAGGACGACAAGAATCCCCGCGGTACCCGTATCTTTGGGCCCGTGGCCCGCGAGCTGCGCGACAAGGATTATATGAAGATCCTGTCCCTGGCTCCCGAAGTGCTGTAAGGGGGTAGGAGAAGACATGAATAAGATGAGCATTCGCAAGGACGATACCGTCATCGTCCTGTCCGGTAAGGACAAGGGCAAGCAGGGCAAGGTCCTGGAGGTACAGCCCCGTGAGGGCAAGGTCGTCGTCGAGAAGATCAACGTGGTCTCCCGTCACACCAAGCCCCGCAAGCAGGGCGAGCAGGGCGGCATCATCAAGAAGGAAGCCCCCATCTACGCCTGCAAGGTGCAGCGCGTCTGCCCCAAGTGCAACAAGCCCACCCGGCCCGCCCACAAGCTGCTGGCCGACGGCAAGAAGGTCCGCATCTGCAAGAAGTGCGGCGCCGAGATCTGAGAGAGGAGGAGTATAGACAATGGCTGATAAGAAAATGCCCAACCTGAAGGCGAAGTACCAGGCCGAGGTCGCTCCTGCTCTGATGCAGAAGTTCGGCTACAAGTCCACCATGCAGATCCCCAAGATCGACAAGATCGTGGTCAACTGCGGCTGCGGCGAGGCCCGCGACAATGCCAAGGTTCTGGAGGCTGTTGTGGGCGATCTGACCAAGATCACCGGCCAGAAGGCCATCATCACCAAGGCCAAGAAGTCCGTGGCTAACTTTAAGCTGCGTGAGGGTATGCCCATCGGCGCCAAGGTCACCCTGCGTGCCGACCGTATGTGGGAGTTCCTGGACCGCCTGTTCAACGTGGCCCTGCCCCGCGTGCGTGACTTCCGGGGTATCAACGGCAACTCCTTTGACGGCCGCGGCAACTACGCCCTGGGCATCAAGGAGCAGCTGATCTTCCCCGAGATCGAGTACGATAAGATCGACAAGATCCGCGGCCTGGACGTGGTCATCTGCACCACCGCCAAGACCGACGAAGAGGCCAAAGAGCTGCTGACCCTGATCGGCGCTCCCTTTGCCCGCTAAAGGAGGAGAACGTAATGGCTAAAAAGTCTATGATCCTGAAGCAGCAGGCGGAGCCCAAGTTCTCCACCCGCCGCTACAATCGCTGCAAGATCTGCGGCCGTCCCCACGCCTATCTGCGGGACTACGGCATCTGCCGTATCTGCTTCCGCGAGCTGGCCTACAAGGGCCAGATCCCTGGTGTGAAGAAGGCCTCCTGGTAATCAGGACAGCCTGAATGACGCAAGCGCCCGCGCCCGGCGTGCGAAAGCACGTCAGGCGCTTGCGTTGCGTACTGAGATTTTTGGATCTGCATAGCAGTCCAAAAAATAAAATTCTCCGTTTAGGAGAAAAACCCTGAGATTGTGTCAATCCGACTGTGAAAAATGAATAAGTGACGCCCTCTCCACGGGGTAGGGTAGGGCATTCCTCCAAAAGTTTGGCGGAACGTCACTTTTTCCTTTTCACAGAAGGGTTTTCACGATATAATAATTCCTTGGCAGACGGTTAAAAGGTCGGAGCCCCGCGAACTCCGATACCTTACCGCCTTAACGGGTCTTCTCACGGCCCGTAATTCAAAAAGGAGGGTAAACTCATGCACATCACAGACCCCATTGCGGATATGCTGACCCGCATCCGCAACGCGAACAACGCCAAGCATGACACCGTGGACGTCCCCGCGTCCAACATGAAGAAGTCCATCGCGCAGATCCTGCTGGATGAGGGCTATATCAAGAACTTCCAGCTGATCGACGACGGCACTCAGGGCGTCATCCGCGTTACTCTGAAGTACAACCCCGGCAAGGAGAAGGTCATCACTGGTCTTCGCCGCGTTTCCAAGCCCGGCCTGCGTGTCTATGCCGGTGCTGACGAGCTGCCCCGGGTCCTCCACGGCCTGGGTATTGCCATCGTGTCCACGTCCAAGGGCGTCATGACTGACAAGGCTGCCCGCGCAGCCCATGTCGGCGGCGAGGTCCTGGCGTTTGTCTGGTAAGGAGGGAGAGTAGAAAATGTCTCGTATCGGAAGAATGCCGATCTCCATCCCCGCCGGTGTGGACGTGAAGATCGAAGCCGGTAACCTGGTTACCGTGAAGGGTCCCAAGGGCACCCTGACCCAGCAGCTGCACCCCAACATGAACATTGCCCAGGAGGGCGATGTGATCCATGTCACCCGCCCCAATGACGAGAAGGAGAACCGCAGCCTCCACGGCCTGACCCGCACCCTGCTGCACAACATGGTGGTGGGCGTGACCGAGGGCTACAAGAAGGAGCTGGACGTCAACGGCGTCGGCTACCGTGTGGCCAAGGAAGGCAACAAGCTGGTCATGAACCTGGGCTTCTCTCATCAGGTGATCGTCGAGGAGATCGACGGCATCACCATCGAGGTCCCCAGCGCCAACAAGATCGTCATCAGCGGCGTCGACAAGCAGAAGGTCGGCCAGTTCGCCGCCGAAGTGCGCGAGAAGCGTCCCCCCGAGCCTTATAAGGGCAAGGGCATCAAATACACCGACGAGGTCATCCGCCGCAAGGAAGGCAAGACCGGCGTCAAGAAGAAATAAGGAGGTGTGCCACTATGATCAACAGACCCGATACCAACGCTCAGCGGCTTAAGCGCCACAAGAGAGTGCGCGGCAAGATTTCCGGCACGCCCGAGCGTCCCCGTCTCAATGTGTTCCGCAGCAACACCAACATCTATGCCCAGATCATCGACGATGTGAACGGCAAGACTCTGGTGTCCGCTTCCTCCATGGATAAGGGCTTTGAGGGCAAGGGCTCCGACTGCGAGGCCGCCAAGAAGGTTGGCCTGGCTGTCGCCGAGCGCGCCAAGGCCGCCGGCATCGAGAACGTCGTGTTCGACCGCGGCGGTTACGTCTACCACGGCCGCGTACAGGCCCTGGCCGAAGGCGCCCGTGAGGGCGGCCTGCAGTTCTAAGGGAGGAGGAAGATTAAATGGCTCGTTTTGAAAGAGAACCCAGCGAGTTCACCGAGAAGCTGGTTGCCCTGAACCGCGTGTCCAAGACCGTTAAGGGCGGTCGTATCTTCAAGTTTGCCGCCCTGATGGTGGTAGGCGACGAGAAGGGCCGCGTGGGCTTCGGCCTGGGCAAGGCCGCTGAGGTGCCCGAGGCCATCCGCAAGGGCATCGAGGATGCCAAGAAGAATATGTGCAACGTGACTCTGTCCGGCACTACCATTCCCCACGAGGTCATTGGCGAGTTCGGCGCCGGCCGCGTGCTCCTGAAGCCCGCTGCCCCCGGTACCGGTATCATCGCCGGCGGCCCCGTCCGCGCCGTCATGGAGGCCGCCGGCATCCGTGACATCCGCGCCAAGTGCCTGCGCTCCAACAACCCGCAGAACGTGGTCTCCGCCACCTTCGAGGGCCTGAAGGCTCTCCGTGGCCCCGAGGAGGTCGCCCGCATCCGCGGCAAGAGCGTCAGCGAGATCGTAGGTTAAGGAGGGCCGTGAACATGGCTAATCTGAACATCAAGCTGGTCAAGAGCCTGAACGGCCGCATTGCCAAGCATAAGGCCACCGCCGAGGCTCTGGGGCTGCGCCACATCGGCGACACCACCGTACAGCCCGACAACGAGGCTACCCGCGGCAAGATTGCCCACATCGGCTATCTGCTGCAGGTGACCGAGGAAAAGTAAGGAGGTGCGCGAAATGAATCTGCATGATCTTTCCCCCGCTGCCGGTTCCAACCCCAAGGCTTACCGCAAGGGCCGCGGCAACGGTTCCGGTAACGGCAAGACTGCCGGCCGCGGTCAGAAGGGCCAGTGGTCCCGTTCCGGCGGCGGCGTCCGCGTGGGTTTTGAAGGCGGCCAGATGCCTCTGACCCGCCGTATCCCCAAGCGGGGCTTCAACAACATCTTTGCCAAGCCCCTGGAGGCCATCAACGTTGCCGCTCTGAACAAGTTCGAGGACGGCGCTGTGGTCAATGTGTGCGACCTGCTGGAGAAGGGCATCCTCTCCAAGTGTGAGTATGGCTACAAGGTGCTGGGCAACGGCACCCTGACCAAGAAGCTGACCGTCCGTGCCTCCGCTTTCTCCGCCTCCGCCAAGGAGAAGATCGTGGCGGCAGGTGGAAAGTACGAGGTGGTCTAAGTGATCGAGACCATCCGTAACGCGTGGAAGATCCCCGAGCTGCGCAAGAAGATCCTTTTTACCGTCTTCGCGCTGCTCATCTTCCGGCTGGGCTCGGTGGTTCCTGTTCCCTTTATCAACAGTGATCTGCTGGGCGACACCCTGAACAGCATGGGCGGTATTTTCTCCCTGCTGGGCACCATGAACGGCACCGCCTTCTCCATGGCCGCCGTTTTTGCCCTGGGCGTACAGCCGTATATCAACAGCTCCATCATCATCCAGCTGCTCACCGTGGCCATCCCCGCCCTGGAGCGTCTCCAGCGGGACGGCGGCGAGGAGGGGCGGAAGAAGATCGCGGCCATCACCCGTTACGTGACCGTGGCTATCGCTATCCTGCAGGGCCTGGGCTACTATACCCTGGTCGCCAGCACCAACAACGGTATCTTGCTGGACACCGCCGGTCTGCCCGGCTGGTGGGTGGCCGTTGTGATCATTCTGTGCTTTACCGCCGGTTCCGCCTTTGTTATGTGGCTGGGTGAGCAGATCACCGAGTTCGGCATCGGCAACGGCATCTCCATCATCCTGTTCGCCGGCATCCTGTCCCGGGTGCCCAGCATGGTCGCCACCATCTACGCCGGCATCATGAATAACCTCAACGGCATCACCGGCGAGGGTATCTTCAATCTGCCCTGGTGGGGCGCCATCCTCATCGTCATCGGTATGCTGGCCATTGTGGTGCTCATCGTGTTCATCCAGAACTCCGAGCGCCGCATCCCCGTCCAGTATGCCAAGCGGGTGGTGGGCCGTAAGATGTACGGCGGCCAGTCCAGCCACATCCCCCTGAAGGTGAACATGAGCGGCGTTATGCCCATCATCTTCGCTCAGGCCATTGCCTCTCTGCCTGCCACCATCGGTATGTTCTTCGGCAAGAGCGCCAACAGCGAGGGCGGCTGGGGCGTGTTCCTCAGTGTGTTCAACACCACCAGCGCTGTTTATATCATCGTTTATTTCCTGCTGATCGTTGGCTTCAGCTACTTCTATTCCACCATGCAGTTCAATCCCGTGGAAGTGGCCAACAATCTCAAGAAGAACGGCGGCTTTATCCCCGGCTTCCGTCCCGGCAAGCCCACCGCCGACTTTATCCACAAGGTTCTGGGTAAGATCACCATGTTTGGTGCCCTGTATCTGGCCATTATTGCCATCGCTCCCATTGTCACCGGCGCCATCATCGGCGTCAGCAGCCTGGCCATCGGCGGTACTTCCGTCATCATCGTGGTGGGCGTTGCTCTGGAGACTACCAAGGCGATGGAGGCTCAGATGATGATGCGCCACTACAAGGGCTTCCTGGAGTAAGGGGCGAAGGAAAATGAAAATCATTCTTCTGGGCGCCCCCGGCGCCGGAAAGGGTACCCAGGCTGAGATTATCAGCAAGAAGCTGGGCATCCCCACCATCTCCACCGGTAACATCCTCCGGGCCGCCGTCAAGGCCGGCACCCCCATCGGGCTGGAGGCCAAGAGCTATATGGACGCCGGCAAGCTGGTTCCCGATGAAGTTATCATCGGCATCATCCAGGAGCGGCTGGCCGAGAGCGATTGCGCCAATGGCTTCATTCTGGACGGCGTGCCCCGCACCATCGCTCAGGCCGAGGCTCTGGATGCCCACGGCATCCACTTTGATGCGGTGCTTTCCCTGGAGATCGCTGACAGCGTCATCGAGGCCCGCATGACGGGCCGCCGGACCTGCCACACCTGCGGCGCCACCTACCACATTGTGGCCGCCCCTCCCAAGCAGGAGGGTGTCTGCGACAAGTGCGGCGGCGAACTGGAGCAGCGTAAGGACGATCTGCCTGAGACGGTTAAGCACCGCCTGGAGGTCTACCACAACGAGACCGAGCCCCTCAAGGACTACTACCAGGCGCACGGCGTGCTGATGAGCGTGCCTGACCTGGGCGGGATCGAGGAGACCAACGAAGAGATCATGGAACTGCTGGGGAAGTGATTTGAGATGGAAATGATCTCACTGAAATCTCCCCGTGAAATCGAGCTGATGCGCCGGGCCGGGCGGCTGACCGCCCAGGCCCGGGCGCTGGCCGGTTCCATGGTGCGGCCCGGCGTCACCACCCATGAGATCGACACCGCGGTCCGCAAATTTATTGAAAGTCACGGAGCCAAGCCCTCTTTTTTGGGATACGGCGGCTTTTCCGGCTCCGCCTGCATTTCCATCAATGAGCAGGTCATCCACGGAATTCCCGGTCCCCGGAAGCTGCAGGAGGGCGACATCGTCTCCATTGACGTAGGCGCCTATCTTGACGGTTTTCACGGCGACTGTGCCGCCACCTTCCCCTGCGGCGAGGTGAGCGACGAGGCGATGCGGCTCATTCGGGTCACCGAGCAGAGCTTCTGGGAGGGGATCCGTCTGGCCCGGCCGGGCAAGCGGGTGTACGACATCTCCCATGCCGTCCAGCAGTATGTGGAAGCCAATGGCTTCTCCGTGGTGCGGGACTTTGTGGGCCACGGTGTGGGCGCCAAGCTCCACGAGGCTCCGGAGGTGCCCAACTACGGACCTGCCGGACATGGTCCCCGGCTCCAGTCGGGTATGACCATCGCGGTGGAACCCATGGTGTGCGCCGGCGACTGGCGGGTGAAGGTGCTGAAAGACGGCTGGACCACCGTGTCCGCCGACGGCAGCATGACCGCCCACTATGAAAACACCATTCTCATCACCGATGGAGAGCCTGAAGTGCTCACCGTGGCGGAGGACTGAGTATGGCGGCGGAGTATCCGCGGATCGTCCGCTCACTGGCAGGGCATGACAAGGGGCAGCTGTTCTGCGTATTGGATCAAGACGGCCCCTATCTGCTGCTCTGCGACGGCAGACGGCGAAAGGCAGAGTCCCCCAAGCGAAAGAAAGCCGTACACACAGTGGACGCCGGGGACTTCCAACACCCCGTTCTGGAGAAGATCCAAACAGGGGAACCCATCACAAACCGAGAGGTGCGGAGGGCGCTGGCCGCTTTCCGAGCTGAGGAGTCAAGGAGGGTATGACGCTTTGGCAAAAGACGATATGATCGAAGTGGAGGGCGTCGTCACCGAGTCCCTTCCCAATACCACTTTCAAAGTGGACATCGGAAATGGCCACATCATTCTGGCCCACATCTCCGGCAAGCTGCGGATGAACTTCATCCGTATTCTGCCCGGCGATAAGGTGACTGTCCAGATGTCCCCCTACGACGTAACCCGGGGCCGGATCACTTGGCGAAGCAAGTAATCCGGCTCATTCCGGCGGGCTCAGGCCTGCCAACCCTATCAATGACCGGTGCGGGTCAGCGGGGCCTTGCCTCCGCCGTACCGGGGCCATCAGGCTCTACAGGAGGTTAATGACATGAAAGTTAGACCGTCCGTGAAGCCCATGTGCGAGAAGTGCAAGATCATCAAGCGCAAGGGCAAGGTCATGGTTATTTGCGAAAACCCCAAGCATAAGCAGAGACAAGGTTAATAGGAGGTGCTGAAACAGTATGGCACGTATTGCTGGCATTGATTTGCCCAAGGATAAGCGGGTCGAGATCGGCCTTACCTATATCTTTGGTATCGGGCGCACCAGCGCCAACAAGATCCTGGCTGAGGCCGGTATCAACCCCGACACCCGCGTGAAGGATCTGACTGAGGCCGATGAGGCCAAGCTGCGCGAGATCATCAGCCACAGCTACACTGTGGAGGGCGACCTCCGTCGTGATGTGGCGATGGACATCAAGCGTCTCACCGAGATCGGCTGCTACCGCGGCCTGCGTCACCGCAAGGGCCTGCCCGTCCGCGGTCAGCGTTCCAAGACCAACGCTCGTACCCGCAAGGGTCCCAAGCGCACCGTCGCTAACAAGAAGAAGTAAGGGAGGGAGAAACACATGGCTACCGCTACCAAGGGTAAGAAAGTTATCCGTAAGCGCCGCGAGCGCAAGAACGTTGAAAAGGGCCAGGTGCATATCCGCTCTTCCTTCAACAACACCATGGTCACCGTGACCGATATGGGGGGCAACGCCCTGTCCTGGGCCTCTTCCGGCGGTCTGGGCTTCCGCGGCTCCCGCAAGTCCACCCCCTTCGCCGCTCAGACCGCTGCCGAGACCGCCGCCAAGGCTGCCATGGAGCACGGCCTGAAGACCGTGGAGGTGTACGTGAAGGGCCCCGGCGCCGGCCGTGAGGCTGCCATCCGCGCCCTGCAGGCCGTGGGCCTGGAGGTCACCCTGATCAAGGACGTGACCCCCATTCCCCACAACGGCTGCCGTCCGCCTAAGCGCCGCCGCGTGTAAGAGAAGGAGGAGTACGAATTATGGCTAGATATACCGGAGCAGTCTGCCGCCAGTGCCGCAGAGAGGGCCAGAAGCTCTTCCTGAAGGGCGACCGCTGCTACACCGACAAGTGCGCCATGGAGCGCCGTCCCTTTGCCCCTGGTATGCACAACCAGGGCCGCAGCAAGAAGCTGTCCGAGTATGGTATGCAGCTGCGTGAGAAGCAGAAGGCCCGCCGTTACTACGGCGTGCTGGAGAGCCAGTTCCGCAAGTATTACGAGATGGCCGCCGCCCGCAAGGGCGTGACCGGTGACAATCTGCTGTCCATCCTGGAGACCCGCCTGGACAACGTGATCTATCGTCTGGGCTTCGCCATGAGCCGTCCTGAGGCTCGTCAGCTGGTCCGTCACGGCCACTTCACCATCAACGGTCACCGCGTGGACATCCCCTCCTACCTGGTCAAGCCCGGCGAAGTGATCGCTCTGAAGGAAACCAGCCGGAGCAAGGAGAAGTTCAAGGCTTCTCTGGAGGCCAACGGCTCCCGTCCCGCCCCCAAGTGGCTGGACTTTGACCAGAACAACCTGGTGGCCAAGATGGTTGCGCTCCCCGCCCGCGAGGACGTGGATCTGCCCATCGAGGAGCACCTCATCGTCGAGCTGTACTCCAAGTAATCGTGCTTGTACCCTCGATTATTGGTGAGCTGTATAAGGCGGCGGACAGAGTCCGCCGCCGCGAAAAGGAGGGTAACACATGGTAGAAATCGAGAAGCCCCGCATCGAATGTGTGGAGAATCCCGGCGACGGCTCCTACGGCAAATATGTCGTGGAGCCCCTGGAGCGTGGCTATGGTACCACGCTGGGTAACTCCCTGCGCCGCATCCTGCTCTCGTCCCTGCCCGGCACGGCGGTTACCTCCATCAAGATCGCCGGCGTGCAGCACGAGTTTTCCACCATTCCCGGAGTGAAGGAGGACGTCACCGAGATCGTCCTCAATGTGAAGAGCATCATTGCCAAGCTCCACTCCGAGGGCGTGAAAACGGTCTATATTGAAGCCAGCGGTGAGTGCGAAGTCACTGCCGGCGACATCAAGGCCGACGGCGAGGTGGAGATCCTCAATCCGGATCTTCACATCGCCACTCTGGGGCCGGACGCCAGCCTCAACATGGAGCTGACCCTGTCCCATGGCCGGGGCTATGTCCCCGCCGACCGGAATAAGCCGGCCCAGACCATCATCGGTCTGATCCCGGTGGACTCCATTTACACGCCGGTGCGGAAGGTCAATTACACGGTGGAACCTACCCGTGTAGGCGACCAGACCGACTTTGATAAGCTGACCCTAGAGGTATGGACCAACGGTACCATCACCGCCCGGGACGCCGTCAGCCTGGGCGCCCGTATCCTGTGCGACCACTTTGTCCTCTTCACCGATCTCTCTGAGACCATGGGCTCCAAGTCCACGGTGGTGGAGAAGGCTGAGGCCCAGCGGGATAAGGTGCTGGAGCTGACCATCGAGGAGCTGGACCTGTCCGTCCGTTCCTTCAACTGCCTCAAGCGCGCCAACATCAACACGGTGGAGGATCTGATCTCCAAGACCGAGGACGAGATGATGAAGGTGCGCAACCTGGGCCGTAAGTCCCTGGAAGAGGTTATCAACAAGCTGGCCATGATGGGCCTGCGCCTGGCCGACGAGGAAAACTGAGGCCAGTGAGGAGAGCGGCTCGGGGGCACGTAACGTCCCCTCCCGGACCCGCAGGCCGCAAGGCGCTCTCTTCAGGGGATGATATCCCCCCCGGACGAATTTAAATTGTGGAGTTCGCCTTGGCGAACATCCGATAGGAGTTGGATTTCATGTCTCACAACCGTAAGCTGGGCAAGCCCACTGATCAGCGCATCGCCATGCTGCGCGCCATGACCACCTATCTGCTGGAGAATGGTCAGATCAAGACCACCTATGCCCGTGCCAAGGAAGTTGCTCCCATGGCCGAGAAGATGATCACCCTGGCCAAGAACCCCAACCTGGCCAATTACCGCAAGGCGCTGGCCTACCTGACCAAGGAGGACGTGGCCAAGAAGACCTTCGACGAGCTGGGCCCCAAGTATGCCAGCCGTAACGGCGGTTACACCCGTGTGGTCAAGATCGGCCCCCGCCGCGGCGATGCCGCCGAGATGGCCATCGTGCAGCTGGTGTAATTTCACCTAAAAAAGCGCCCTGCCAAAAGGCAGGGCGCTTTTTCTGTACTCAGCTTCTTGCAATTTGTGGAACGCTATGGTATACTATGCAACAATAAACGATAAAGGAGACGGTGAGCCCTCGTGGACGAACCTCCGCCCAGTAACAACTGTAAAACAGACCATGTGGAACAGGACAGCCTTACCCTGAGCAGGGGATAGGGTTGTCCTTTTGCGCGTTCCACACATTTTGAACATTGGAGTTGATGATTTTCCTATGCCTGACAGTTCGAGTTTGACCATGATCGTGATTTTGATTTTCATGGTGATGCTTTCCGCTTTCTTTTCCGCTACGGAGACTGCATTTACCTCTCTCAACCGCATCCGCCTGAAAAGTAAGGCTGATGCCGGTAACCGCCGGGCAGCCATGACGCTCAAGCTGGTGGACCAGTACGATAACCTGCTCTCCACCATTCTGGTGGGCAACAATATTGTCAACCTGTCTGCCTCCTCTCTGGCCACCGTGTTTTTTACTGAGGGCCTGCGGCTGCAGAACGGCGCAGTGATCTCCACCGCGGTTATCACCATCGTTGTGCTCATTTTTGGCGAGGTTTCCCCCAAGAGCCTGGCCAAGGAGTACCCGGAGAGCTTTGCTATGTTCTCCGCTCCCATCATGCGTATCCTGATGGTCATCCTCACCCCGGTGAATTTCCTGTTCAGCCTGCTGAAAAAGCTGTTGTCCAAGGTGTTCCATAAGGAAGGCGACAGCGGCATCACGGAAGAGGAACTGGTAACCATGGTGGATCAGGCCGAGAGTGAGGGTGGACTGGACCAGCATGAGAGCAAACTCATCCGTTCCGCCATCGAGTTCAACGATATGGAAGTGGATGAGATCCTTACTCCCCGTGTGGATATCGTGGCGGTGGAGGACACCGACTCCATGGATGAGATTGCCCAGGCCTTCGCCGAAAGCGGCTACTCCCGACTGCCGGTGTACCACGAGGACATTGATGATATTATTGGTGTGATCCATGAGAAAGATTTCCACGCCGCCCGCTACCGCGGCCAGACCGATGTGAAGGCGATCACCGGCCCCATGCTGTATACCACCGGCAACACAAAGATCTCTGAGCTGCTGCGTATCCTCCAGCGGGAGAAGGCTCACATGGTCATCGTGGTGGATGAGTACGGCGGCACGGAGGGTCTGGTGACCCTGGAGGATATCGTGGAAGAACTGGTGGGCGAGATCTGGGACGAACACGACGAGGTCATAGAGGAGTTCAAGAAGCAGGAGGACGGCAGCTACCTGATCTCCTGCTCAGCTGACCTGACCGATCTGTTCGACCTGTTCTCCATCAAGGGCGAGTGTGATGCCAATACCATCTCCGGCTGGGTTATGGAGCAGATCGGCCGTATCCCCGAGGAGGGGGACCATTTCACCTCCGACGGCCTGGACGTCACCGTTATCAAGGTGGATCACCGGCGGGTGCTGGAGATCCGGGTGCAGGTGCTTGACCAGCCGGATGAGGAGAAAAAGGAAAAGGCGAAGGACCAGTGAACGAGAAAGAACTCAATTTGGCGGTCGCTTTGAGTCATGAACTCCATGCCCATCCAGAGTTGTCCGGACAGGAGACGTGGACCAAGTGCCGACTGATGGCCTTTCTCAAGGAACATACCATTTGCAACTTTATGATCGGGGCAGCTGGTTTTACAACCTATGCCGGGGCAGGGGAGCGGGTAAGATCGCCTTCTGGGCGGATTTTGACGCCCTGCCATGAAGGAGCCCTGAGAGTTGCCCCACCCCCCCAATAAACTGAACCAGTAAAACAGACAGTGATAAAATACCCCCTGATGTAGGAAAGTAGACTACATCAGGGGGTATTTCTATGTAGAAACGCTGCTACGGATTGGAAAGAAGTACGATCTGCTGTCTGAAATTCGGCAGAAGAAATGGAGGCAGATGGGACATCAGGGCCGCAAATACAAGAATCCTCTGAACAGGAAGGTTTATGCAGACAGACCCAACAGCAAATGGGCAACAAACATCTCTTATATCCATATCAACAGGGCGGATCGTATCTGTCCATTTTTGCATCAAAAGAGAGCCATATTTACAGAGCCTTGTATATTAGATATGTGATGAATATCGTAATGGTGGCCATTTTTTATCAGCCTTACGTTGGGTGGGATGCGTCTAATATGCCATAAAGGAAAATATTCATCCAATGAACACATAACTCATCACAGATATAATTATTCTCGGAACCCCTATATTTGGCCAGAACAGAGCGATTTACGTAGTCTTGGCAAAATAAGAAAAAGTTCAATGCCTCCTGCTTACTAATACCGGGTCGCAGTTTCTGTGTCTGAATATACCGATCGAGGATGCTGCAATTATAAGAGATATATGGCGCTTTCAACTTGGCAACTTCATCCGCAAGATGTAGAGGTGGGGATGTCATAATTTGATAATACAGAGCCTGTAGGTCAGGGTAGGTTGAAAAATACTCCATACGATGGCGGAAATACTGAACCACCATATCCTCGGCAGACTGGGATTGATCCAGGTTCTGTTTTAAATAGTCAATGATGCGTTGAAAACAATCCTTTGCTAGTGCCAAATATAGCTCATCTTTGCTTTTATAATAATGATATAAAGAGCCTTTTGAAAACCCGCCTTTTTTACAAAGTTCATCTGTAGAAACTGCGGAATAATTTTTCTGCCCGAACTCCTGATAGCCAATAGCGTGAATTCGGTTTTTCATACGTATGGCTCGATCTTGTTGTTTCATTTTGTACCTCATAAAAGTAATTTGTTTTAACTTCACGCGGGAATTGCAAAAAAATTATATCATATATAGAACCAGATTCCAATAAAGCCAGAAGAGGTCCAAAAGAAAGGTGCCTTTCTGCTTTAAAGAAACTTTCATCTGCGGTCTAATGTGAAAAAATATTATATGCTATCAAAGGTATGATAAAAAATCATACTTGCAGCCATGAGCTACCGTGATAAACTAAATATAGACTATTTGGTTTGTAACGGAGGTGAACATATAGATCAAGCCGTTCAGAGCCGGAGCGTAAAGACAAAATCATTGCAGAGATTCCTATTTACCTCATGTCCCGTCTTGATTAACAAATGACATTCTACCAGGAGGGAAGAATATGGAAAGAACATGGAGCCGGCGATTGCTCAGTATGCTTTTAGTCCTGATGATGCTGATCGGGTGTCTGCCGCTGAGCGTGCTGGCAGCGGAGCCGGAGGAGGTCGTTCCCACCTCTACAGAGGAGGACTTCATCCAAACGGAGGGAGAGCCCAAACTGACCGAGCGCAATCTTGCGCTCGATTGTGATGTAGCTGTATCCGGAGGTACCGGAGGCAGTGAACTGACCGATGATAATACAAATCCTGCAGCCGGCGGCTGGCTTACGGAGGACATGAAAACCGGCACGGATCCTTCCCAGGAGCAGACCCCGGTCTGGGCTGTGATCGATCTGAAGGCCAAGACCTCCACTGTGTCCAGCATTGTGATCCAATGGCGGAACAATAAAGTCTGGGGCACGGAATATGAGATCCAGACTTCTGCCACCAACGACGCAGATGCCAAGTGGGAGCCTGTAGCCAAGGTAGAGCGGGCTCCGGCAAATGCCCTTCTCACCCAGGGCGAAGGGCAGAATATTGCCGACGTATCTGCTTACCGCGATACGCTGACGACTACCAGCACGCCCAAGCTGGATAAGACGGAACTGCAGCGCTATGTGCGTTTCTACTGCACCCGGGTCAATGATCTGGCTCCGGGAAATAATCTGAATGTTGCTGAGATCCAGATCATGGGGACCAACGATTATGCGCCGCCTACGACGGCTCAGGACGAGCTGGACAAGATCACCGCCATGCCTGAAGTACAGGTCACCGACACTGAGATCCCCCTGCCTGAGGTTCCCGAGGGCTTTACTCTGTCTGTGGCGGGCAGCGAGCTGGAGCAGATCGTGACCAACGACGGCACCATTCTGGGCACCAATATCGGTGACCGGGAAGTTACTCTGCTGCTGAAGATGACGAATGATAACGATCCGGCTGATACCGCCCAGAAGAACCTGTCTGTTACCATCCCCGATCACAGCGGCAGTGACGTATACGCCGGGACCGGCTGGTTTGAGACCCAGGGCGACAATCCCCGGCCTGGCATCGTGCCCTCCGTGCAGGAGTGGTACGGCTATGACGGCAGCTTTACCCTGACCGAGACCTCCAAGATCGTGCTCAATGACGCCGCCAATGTGGGCCTGGACAAGGTGGCCGCCAATATGGTGGAGGACGTGAAGGAGATCAGCGGCATCACCCTGACCGTGGAGAACGGCACCACCGCCGGTCCCAACGATATCTACATCGAATCCCAGGCCGAGGATGTATACCAGACCGGCGAGGAAGGCTATATCCTGGTCACTGATGAGAGCGGTCTGAAGATCTACAGCTCCACCTATGTAGGCTGCCTGTACGGCACCATTTCCGCCGAGCAGATGCTGTGGCTGGCGGAGGACCATGTTTCCATCCCCATGGGCGTGATCCGGGACTTCCCTGCCTACGAGGTGCGGGGCGTCTTCTTGGACCTTGCCCGTACGGATTACCGGCTGGACCTGCTGTATGATTACAGCAAAATCATGCTGTGGTATAAGATGAACGAGTTCCATGCCCACCTGGCGGACAACCGTTCCGTCAAGGATGCCCAGGCCAACGATCATCCGGAGGATTTTGAGGGCTTCCACAGACTGGAGAGCAAAGAATTCCCCAGCTTGACTTCCGAGGTCAAGAAATCTGCCACTATCGAGCAGACCGCTACAGAGTATTTTGAGCAGGTCTATGGCATCCCTCACTACACCCAGGAGGAGTGGAAGGCTTTCCAGGAATACAGCGCGGATCTGGGCATATTTATCCTCAACGAGTTGGATATGCCCGGCCATTCCCTGGTCTATAACCGGTACGCGGAATTGAATCCCGACAACATCGGCTGGCTGGAGGGTGGTACCGGCAATGCAACAGAAAAGGAACTGTTGGATCTGACCGGTCCCAACGCTGGACGGGCCCTTCGGTTTGCTACCACATTGTGGGATGAGTATACCAGAGGAGACGACCCTGTGTTCCAGGGAGATCTGGTTCATATCGGCGCCGACGAATATTGGGATAAGCAGGAAGGCACCGGAGAAGCTTTTATCAATTTTGCTGAGACCGTGCGCCAAACGCTTGTAAAGAATGGCAAGAGTGGGCAGGTCCGTATGTGGGCTTCTCTTGGCGAGATGGGTATTCCGGATGAAGACCTGATCGATTTGGCGCCTTATTATCAGATCGAGATGTGGAGTTCTCCCACCCGTGACGACCCTGCCAAGCGCTCTGCCCAGGGCTTCAAGATCATAAACAACGAAGGCGTTTTTATGTACGGCAATCCTGCTCGGGACCGTCGCGACATCTTGAATGCCGAGTACATCTATAATAACTGGGATCCCACTGTATTCAATGAGCGCAAGCTGCTGGTGGGCGACCCCAACCTTCTGGGTGGCAAGACCTGTGTTTGGGGCGATGAAAGCCAGGAGGGCATGATCGAGCTGGACGTGCATCAGCGCATCATGCGTGCTATTCCAACCACTTCCGAGAAGACCTGGGGCGGGACTCAGGATGACGTCTCCTTCCAGAAATTTGAACTGCGGGCCAATGAACTGGCGGAAGGCCCCGGTACCCAGATCGCCATGGAAGTTGACAGCAAGAGCGCACTCGTACTGGACTATGATTTCAGCAATGTTTCCAAGGATGGCAAAGTCGTTTATGATGCCAGCGGCAACGGCTACGACGCTACGCTGACTGGCGGTACCGTAAAGGATGGATGGCTGACTTTCGACGGCAGCAGCCTGATGGAGACTCCCGTACGGACTCTGGCCTATCCATATACGCTGTCTTTCGACCTGAAATTAACCGGGGCAGATATCGCTGCAAATGCCGCTACCTATGACGACAATAATGCTGTAAATGATGCCAATTTGTTCTCCGGCTATGACGGACGGCTCCAGCCTGCCGGCTACAACGGGAATCTGAGCGGCGATGTGAATTATTTCACCCGTGATTTCAAGTATCAGATCCCCGCCGATCAGGCCGTCAACATCACTCTGGTGGGTACCATGCATGGCACGAAATTGTATGTGGACGGCAAGCTTGAAACGGTTCTCTCCCGAACGAAACCGGACGTTGCCACTTTCCCGCCCAACAGTATGGACCGCGTATTTTCTTCTTTTGTTCTGCCTGTAGAGAAAATTGGCGAGAACCTGTCCGGTAGTCTGGCAAATATTAAGGTCTACAACAAGGCCCTCTCCGCTGAGGAGATCGCCGCTGAGGCTGGGCTGACCCAGGGAGATACTCTGGTCAACGTGGCGCAGGATAACAGCGCTACCAGCTATCAGGCAGTCGGACAAGACGGTACCCAGAACCGAATTTATTATGCGGCCAAGGCTGTGGATGGCGACGGCTTTGATTTTACAAATCCGGCAGACGAAGGAAACACCAACAGGAATTCTGAGATCAGCTCCTGCTGGTATGGTATGAACGACAACAGCTTCCTGCTGGTGGATCTGGGACAAAAGCGTGAGGTAAGCGCGTTTGATATTCAGTGGAAAGCAAACGGCTATGCCAAACAGTATCGCATCGAAGTTTCTGAAGATGGAGAAACCTGGACCACGGTTTATACCGCGGATAGTCTGGATAAAGACAGCAATGGCGTAAGCCATGTGACGCTGAATACACCGGTCTCCGCACAGTATGTCAAAATGCAGGGTGTAAAGCGCGTTGCGAAACAGTACATCATCCAGGAATTTTTGGTTTATGAAGCTGTGGACAAGAGCGCATTGACCGAAACGCTGCTTGCGGATGCGGCCAAGAAAGCCGCCGACAAGGGCTTGACCTTTGCCAGTAACGGTGCAGGCCGGAAGGCATATGATGCCCTGATTTTTGCTCAGGCGGTAAAGAAAGACTCCATGGCAACCAATGAGGATATTATGGCAGCCATCGAAGGGCTGAAACTGCTGGATCTGGAGTATAAAACGGTTGTATTTGAGAGTACCGGCGGCAGCAACGTACCCGCCCAGACTGTAGTAGCCAACAGCCCGGTACCGCAGCCTGCCGATCCCACCCGGGACGGCTATGTTTTCTCCGGCTGGTATACCAATGAGGACTGCACCGTCCAGTGGAACTTCAGTGATCCTGTAAATGAGGATATGACCTTGTACGCCAAGTGGGACATTCTCAGCTCTGGAACAAACTACGCCATCACCGTGGAGAAGGCGGATAACGGTACCGTGACCTCCAGCCGTACCCGCGCCTCCAAGGGTCTCACCATTACCCTGACTGTGAAGCCTGACGAGGGCTACAAGCTGGATACCATCACCGTTACCGACAAGAACGGCAATGAGGTGAAGCTCACCGACAAGGGAGACGGCAAGTACACCTTCACCATGCCCGCCTCTGCCGTTACTGTGGAGGCTTCCTTCACCAAGGACGACGGTTCTGTGAGCACCGGCCTGCCCTTCACTGACGTGAAGACCGGCGACTGGTTCTATGATGCTGTGAAGTACGTCTACGACAACAAGCTGATGGACGGCACTTCCTCCACCACCTTCGCTCCCCTCATGACCACCAACCGTTCCATGATCGTCACCATCCTGTGGCGGCTGGAGGGCCAGCCCAAGGCTGACGCCACCCTGTCCTTCACCGATGTGGAGAGCGGCGTGTGGTACACCGACGCTGTGAACTGGGCCGCCTCCAAGGGTATCGTCAAGGGCTACAGCGACACCGTGTTTGCCCCCAACGACACCGTGACCCGTGAGCAGCTGGCCACCATCCTGTACCGCTACGCCGAGTATAAGGAGTACGATGTGTCCGACAAGAGCGATCTGACCACCTTTGCCGACGGCGCCAACACCTCCTCCTGGGCCGCCGAGGCTATGGAGTGGGCGATCGGTTCCGGCCTGCTCACCGGCAAGGACGGCGGCAAGCTGGATCCCACCGGCACCGCCACCCGTGCTGAGGTTGCTACCATCCTCATGCGTTTTTTGACCGAGTAAGACCGCCCGTATTTTTCCTTCCTTTCCAGACGATGGCCGGGGACAATGTCTCCGGCCATCGCTCGTGTAGCACCGCTATAAAAGTATGATAAAATTTCATACTTTTCCAAGAGGCAGTATATGGAGTAACATAAAATCATCAATATAAAATAATAGGCTTTTCAGGTCATAATGCACAAGTAAACCAGGCATCAATCCCCGCCATATCAATGGCGAGGATTTTTGTACATGATAAAAGGAGGAAATTGAATGAAAAAACAAATGGGCAGAGTTCTCAGCCTGCTGCTGGCGCTGGCGCTGACGTTGGGCCTTACAGGCCCTCTGCCAACGGCTGCAGCGGAAACGGAACTCACATTGCCTCCCCCAGCGGTTGATCTCTCAGAGGGATACTCAGAAGATCCCAACGCCTATGAGATCTATCCCGTGCCCCACTCTGTGGAGTACGGAACCGGCTCTTTTACCATGACCAAAGAGGTCAACGTGGTAAAGAGCACCAATGTAGACCAGTACACCGTGGACTTTTTGGAAGAGATCCTGACTCGCTTTGGCCGCACCATGGTCGTGAGCGATGCCATTGATCCCGCCAAAACCAACATTCTGCTGGGCGTCAAGGGAGAAAATGCCCTGGTGGACGGCCAGGCAGGCGAGCCGAAGGCTTACCCTGACCTGTTTGATCCGGCCAATAAGCCCGGTACCGTCCACAAGTACGACTCCTATCTGCTGCGTGCCGACGCCGGTACCAATCCCAATGGCATCATCACCATCCAGGGCCAGAACGTGGATGCCGTCTATTATGGCGTGGCTACCCTGCAGATGATGTTTACCTCCTTCTACGGCAATAAATTCCTGCCGGTAGTGATCGAGGACTACTCCAACACCATCTTCCGCGGCTTCATCGAGGGCTTCTATGGCGGCCATACCTATGCGGGCCGTGAGAGCCAGATCCGCTCCATCCGGGATGTAAAGGGCAATATCTATGTCTTTGCATCCAAGACGGACCCCTACCATTCGGACCACTGGTATGAACTGTATCCAGAGGAGGAACTCGCTCAAATCGAGCACTTGGTGGAAGTGGGCAAGGAAATGCACGTGGAGTACACCTGGTCCGTCCACATCGGTAAGGGCAACTTCTTTGCCGGCTGCAGCACCGACCCCAACGCCGGCGCTGCCTATCAGAAGTATCTGGACAATGTAGCCAAACTGAAAGCCAAGTTCCAGCAGCTGTACAACGTGGGCGTCCGCAGCTTCCACATCCTCAACGACGACTACAACAGCGGTTCTCCTGCCGATGTGGCCAAACTCCTTAACGAGATGAACCAGTGGCGCAAGGAGAAGGGCTGCCGTCCCATCGTTTACTGCCCCAACGGCTACAATGTGGGCTGGGCCAGCGGAAAAACTGAACTGAGTGATTTGAACAAAGCTGGCCTGGACAAGGATATTTACATCTACTGGACCGGCTCCGACGTCAACTCCCCCATCACCCAGGACAATATCAGCTGGCCCTATGAAAAGTCTGAGCACTATCCCGTGACCTGGCTGAACTATCCCTGCTCCGAGCACGACAAGGCCGGCATCTATCTGGGCGTCAGCAGCCACTATCTGGCCGATGCCGACAACATCACCGGACAGGCCGGTATCATCTGCAACCCCGTGGACTACCCGGAGGCCAACAAGGTGGCCTACTTCCAGATGTTCTCCTGGGGCTGGAACCGGGACAACTACACCAGCTACATGGATACCCTCTGGGAGGACTGCTTCAAGTACCTTCAGCCTGAGGTCTATGACGCCTATCTGACCATTGCCCGCAATGTGTCCAACTGCCCCGACTCCGGCCGCATCAAGCAGGGCTTCCCCGAGTCTGAATATCTGAAGGATACGCTGGATTCTGTCCAGGCCAAAGTCCTGGCAGGCACGGCCAAAGCAGATGACCCTGAAATCGTGGCCCTTCTGGCCGAGTTTGACCACATTCTTTCGTCCGTACAGATCTTCAAGGCCGATTGTGCCAACAAGAACCTGGTGGCAGAACTGACTCCCTGGCTCAACTCCCTGGTAGGCGTCGTCAATGCCTCCAAGAGCGGGATTGAGGCCGCCATTGCCATCAGCAACGGCAACCTGGACGGCGCATGGACCGCCTACTCCGCCGCGGGCATCGGTCTGGATGAGTGGGACAACTACAAGACTCCCAACTATGATACCGTGACCGCCAAAGCCGGCAGCCGGTATCTCAAGCCCTTCGCGACCAAGATCATGGACTATGTGACCGACGAAATCGTGCCGCTGCTCAACCCCGGCGGGCTGAACAAAGAGCCTACCTTCTACGCCGTCCTGGGCGGCAAGGAGATGCAGGCCAGCGCTGAGTCTGACAAGATGTTTGACGGCAAGCCCGAGACGTTTGCCGCCTTCGGCGTCAACCAGAAGGCTGGCGACTACTTCGGCATTGACCTGGGCACGGTGAAGGAGCTTAACTCCGTCCATGTGCTTCAGGGCCGTACCGCCAGCCACCACGACTACTTCCACAAAGCCGTGCTGGAGTGCTCGGTGGACGGCCAGCACTGGACTGCCCTGACCGAGAAGGTCAACTCCCGCGATATTCAGGTGTCCGATCTCTCCCTGGCCGCCCGTTATGTACGCCTGCGCCTGCTGGAGACCGGCTACGGCGATAAGCCGGACTACTGGACCGACGTGCGCGAGTTCACCGTAGAGACCGCCGCCGATCCGGAAACAGACAAGGGTCTCTTCTACACCAACACCGAACTTACCGGCACCGTAATCGAGGACGGCGGCTACTACACCATGTCCGCCATGCCCGGCGTCACCCTGGCCAACCGTGAATATGTGGGTATCCGTCTGCCTGAGATCATGGGCGTCAGCGAGATCACTTTGGACGGCGCTCTGCCTGAAGGTATTACCCTCCAGTATTCCGCCAACGGCGTGATCTGGACCGACGGCGCCCCCGAGAGCAGCGCTACCATGCGCTATGTGCGCCTGGTGAACAACGGCGATACGCCCGTTACCAGTGACCTGCCCTCCATCTCCGCCAAGGCTGCCTTTATCAAGACCGACCTTACCTACGAATCCACCAATATGGGCCTCCATCAGGGCTCCTGGAGCAATATCGTGGACGGCAACCGCAGCACCCTGGCGTGGACCAACGCCAAGCAGACCGAAGGTCAGTATATCATCTTCGACATGGGCGCCAAGCAGCCTGTGTATGATGTGACGCTGTTCTTCCCTGAGCAGGGCGACCACCCCCGCTTTACCAGCATCAGCGTCAGCGATGCCAGCGATCCCAACGGCGAATGGACTATTATCGGCAACTTTGCCGATAATTCCGACATGGATCCTCCCTATCGCTACTATGCCTGCAACGGCAACGGCGTGTCCGGCCGCTACATCAAGATCGAGATTACCCAGACGGGCGCAGGCTGGATCAAGATGAACGAGCTGGAGGTCAACAAGAACCTGGATCAGGAAGGCCCCGCCGGCGGCTTCTCCGGAACCCCCGAGGGCGAGTTCGACCTCATCATGGACGGCAAACTGTCCACCTTCTTCACCCTGGATGCAGTGGGCGAGGAAGGCGGCTACCTGCAGTACCTTATCTCCGAACCCAAGACCTACGAAAAGCTCTCCATCCTCCAGGACCCCTCCGCCATCTGCGGCGCTGAGGTCCAGGTTCAGAACCTGGAGGAGCAGTGGATCACCGTGGGCGTTCTGGATAAGGGCGTCAACACCTTCCCCACCGCAGGCTACGGCTCCCTGCTGGGCGTCCGCCTGAACTGGGAGCCCGGTACCGCTCCCGCCATTGCCGAGATGATCCTGGCAGAGGGCGGCTCCGCTGCCGAAGTGCCTGTGGGCACCGCTCCCCTGCGTTTCCCCGCCATCTACGAGGCGGACACTACCCCCATCGCCATCTCTGTGCCCAACGGTACCCCCATCGATAAGGTGGGCCTGCCCTTCCAGGCGGACGTTGTGCTCAGCGGCGGCAAGACCGTCACGATCCCCGTGACCTGGACCTGTGACAACTATAAGGCTGATACCGCCGGCCGCTATACCTTTACCGGAGCATATGACCTCTCTGGCGGCCTGTCCAACCCCGGCGGCTTTGTTTTGAACGCTGTCGTCACCGTAAATGCCCCCGTTAACAAGTCCGCTGATGCTGTAACGATGGCCGACAACGAGGAGAACCTTGCCCTCAATGGTGAGGTGTGGGTCTCCGGTTATGAGCAGCAGCCCACCGCCCCCCAGGACAACAAGGCTGTTGTGACCAACGGCATCAACGATAGCGCCGACATCAAGGAGCGCTGGAGCAGCAACTTTATGAAAGGCAACGGCATGGTGGGCGATCAGCAGACCCCCGCCTGGGTGGTGGTAGACCTGGGCGAAAAGGTAAGTGAGATCACCAGCATCAAGGCCTACTATCACGCCAGAGTATGGCCCACCGACTACGAGATCCAGTTCTCCGCCACCAACGGTGATGACTGGACCACCGTGTACTCCGTCAGCCAGCGCACCAACGGCACCGACAACCAGATCGACACCATCGATCTGACCGGCGAACTGGAGAATCCGATCCCGGCCGACGCCCGCTATATCCGCGTATATTATACGGGCCTGAACACTGCTGCCGCCGGCGACTCCATTGGCCTCAGAGAGCTGGAGGTCACCGGCACCCGCAACCTGGACCCCACCGATCCTGGCGAGCCTGAGGACGTGGTGGTGGAGGCCGTGATGCCTTCCGTGGCCTACGGCCGGCTGAATACCGCATTTGACCAGCTGGAGCTGCCTGCTTGCGCCGTAGTTGCCCTGTCCGACGGCACCTCCCTCCGCTTCCCCGTGGAGTGGAGCTCTGAGGGCTATGATGCTGCCTCCACGGAGCCCCAGGAACTGACCGGCACACTGGACCTGTCCGGTACCGCCATCCTCAACGCGGAGGACCTTACCGCTTCTGTAACCGTCAACCTGTCCGACGAACCCACTGTGGTCAATGTGCTGGTGAATCCCACCAGCCTTGGCGTGGACTACGGTACTTCCTTTGAGATGCTCAACCTGCCTGAACAGGTGGTTCTGGAGCTGTCCACCGGCTTCGGTGTGGCTTGCGACGTGACCTGGGACAGCACCACCTACAATCCCAACGCAGAAGACACCCAGTATATCCGCGGCTCCGTACGCTACAATGGCAAGACCTACGAGGCTGTCATGCCTGTGGATGTAAAGGACGTCCCTGTGGATCCTGACGAGCCCACCGTATCTACCTCCTACGCCATCACCGTGGAGAAGGCGGATAACGGTACCGTGACCTCCAGCCGTACCCGCGCCTCCAAGGGTCTCACCATTACCCTGACTGTGAAGCCTGACGAGGGCTACAAGCTGGATACCATCACCGTTACCGACAAGAACGGCAATGAGGTGAAGCTCACCGACAAGGGAGACGGCAAGTACACCTTCACCATGCCTGCCTCTGCCGTTACTGTGGAGGCTTCCTTCACCAAGGACGACGGTTCTGTGAGCACCGGCCTGCCCTTCACTGACGTGAAGGCTGACGACTGGTTCTATGAGGCTGTGAAGTACGTCTATGACAACAAGCTGATGGACGGCACTTCCTCCACCACCTTCGCTCCCCTCATGACCACCAACCGTGCCATGATCGTCACCATCCTGTGGCGGCTGGAGGGCCAGCCTAAGGCTGACGCCACCCTGTCCTTCACCGATGTGGAGAGCGGCGTGTGGTACACCGACGCTGTGAACTGGGCCGCCTCCAAGGGTATCGTCAAGGGCTACAGCGACACCGTGTTTGCCCCCAACGACACCGTGACCCGTGAGCAGTTGGCCACCATCCTGTACCGCTACGCTGAGAGCAAGGGCTACGATGTGTCCGCCAAGGGCGATCTGACCACCTTCGCCGACGGCGCCAACACCTCCTCCTGGGCCGCTGAGGCCATGGAGTGGGCGGTAGGCTCCGGCCTGCTGTCCGGCAAGGACGGCGGCAAGCTGGATCCCACCGGCACTGCCACCCGCGCTGAGGTTGCTACCATCCTCATGCGCTTTGTGGAGAGCGAGAAATAAGCATCTGTCAACAGGCATTTTTCCCTCAAAAAGCAGGGCGGAAGTTTAAACTTCCGCCCTGCTTTTATCATAGGCCACCCAGACGGATCAGAGCGACAAGGTGGATGATAGAGGAGCAGAGGGAAATCATACGGATTTTCCGGCTTCAGATTTGAAGCGCCAATATCAGAAAGCACTTGTATTGTTGCGGGAGTTTTGCTACTATGGCACATAGAGTATGTATCCCAGCTGCAAGGGGATACAAATGTGGAAAGGTGGAATGTATAAAATGAAGGAACGCAAAAAACTCCTCTCCCTGTCGCTGGCTGCCGCCATGACGCTGGGTGTGTCCGCCCCCGCCATGGCCGCCGAAGCAAATACCCGCGTCTTTACCGATGTGGCCTCTGATGCCTGGTATGCACCCGCTGTCACCTATGTGTCTGAAAAGGGGATCATGAAGGGCACCGGTGACAATGCCTTCGGTCCCTCTCTTACTGTGACCCGGGGCATGGTCTATCAGACCCTGTACAATATGGCGGGCCGTCCTGCCGTGGCTGAGGCAGCTTCCTTCAGCGATGTTTCCGACCAGTGGTACGCTGACGCTGCTGCCTGGGCTGAGGATGAGGGCCTGACTACCGGCGTGGGCCAGGGCGCTTTTGGCGGCGAGCGGGCCATGACCCGGCAGGAGTTGGGCAAGGTGTTTGCCGACTACGCCGACGCCCAGGGCGCTCAGGCTGACAATGCCGACCTGAGCACTTATGCTGACGCCGCCTCTGTGGCCGAATGGGCCAAGGGCGGCATGGAGCGGGCTGTGGCGCTGGGTATCCTCTCCGGCAGCCAGAATAAGCTCAATCCCACCGGGACTGCCCAGCGCTCCGAGCTGGCCCAGATCCTGATGAACTTTGGCAAGCTCACCTTTGAGACCCCTGCCGAGGACTACATCAAGGCCCATGCCGAGGACTTCTTCCTCACGGGCAAGGCGGAGTATACCATTCAGGGCATGATGGTCTCCAGGGATACCACCTTCCACAACGATCTGGAGAATGTGGACTACACCGCCACTGACGACGGGGAGAGCGTGGTCCTCAAGGGCACCGTGGGCGAGCAGTGGGTCACCAAGCTGAGCAAGGTGCTGGAGACCTACACCAAGGCCAACGGCACCGCCCTCAAGGCGGAGGACTTCACCGGCTCCAAGGATACCTTTATCGACCTGAAGACCAAGGCTCAGCCCGACACCAACTTTGCCTGCTTTGTTCCCAAGGACGTGCGCCTCACCGTCAACACCGCCTGGGGCGATGTGCTCCATGTGAACGATCCCGTCTCCGAGCACGGCTACGGCGATTACCTGGTCTGCCCCAACAAGGACGGCAAGCCCGACTTCTCTGACGTGTGGGTGGTCAACGGCGCTATCTTTGCCAACACCTATGATGTAAGCCGGGCGCCCGTGGTGGGCAGCGTGGCCGCCATCGAGAAATACGGCAACCTGGACCTGGACATCAAGCCCGAGACCCTCTATACCGCGGGCCTGGAGCTGGGCGACGTGCTGGATGTGACTGTGAACGGCCAGAGCATGGAGATCCCCTTCTGCACCGCCTACAGCGATGTGAACACCGGCGAGTGTGTGGTGCGTGACAACAAGGAGAGCGACATCCTTGTGGTTGCCATCAACATGGGCAACTTTGCCGGTACCTACGGGGTGGAGGAAGGCGACATTGTCACCTTCACGCTGGCTGAGAAGGCCGGTTACCTGGGCCAGTATCAGGCTCATCAGCTTGAGCGCACCAATGAGCGGAGCGACTACGCCTCCGACGAGGTGTTTGCCAACTTCCGTGCCATCACCGTGGGCGATATTGCCAAGGGCGTACTCTACCGCACCAGCAGCCCTGTGAATCCCGAGATCGGCCGGGCCGCCTATGCCGACGACCTGATTGAAAAGGCCGGCGTCAAGACTGTGGTCAACCTGGCTGACGATGATAAGGCCATCCA
This sequence comes from Flavonifractor porci, assembly GCF_037572415.1. Classification (NCBI taxonomy): domain Bacteria; kingdom Bacillati; phylum Bacillota; class Clostridia; order Eubacteriales; family Oscillospiraceae; genus Flavonifractor; species Flavonifractor porci. Next base: position 5,946 of record NZ_JBBHLB010000008.1, on the reverse strand, counting down.
GGGCTATTTTGCCGCCGAGGGTTTTGATTCCCCCTACTATAAGGGCCTCTATGAGGCGGGCAATGTGATTGCCCTCAATATGGGCGTGGACTATAAGGCCGACGACTTCCGGGCAAAGCTCAAGACCGGCCTGGAGTTCATGATCGCTCACAAGGGCCCCTATGCCTTCCACTGCACCGAGGGTAAGGACCGGGCTGGCTTTACCGCCATCCTGCTGGAGGCCCTGATGGGCGCTTCCCAGAAAGAGATCGTGGCCGACTATATGGTGTCCTATGAGAACTACTACCATGTGGAGAAGAACTCTGAGCAGTATAAGCTGATCTCTGAGGTGGCCGTGGGTATGCTCCGTGACCTGGCCGGCCTGGAGAAGGATGCCGACCTGTCCAAGGTGGACCTGCAGAAAGCCGCGGAGGACTACCTGACCGGCATCGGGCTCACTGCCGATCAGATCACTGCACTCAAGACCAACCTGTCTACCCCCATCGGCGGCTGATTGGCGGAAAGGGCAAACAGAAATCCGGAGAATGTCGGAACATAAACTGTGCGCTCCGGCTGAGATTCCATTAAGAGAGCATGAGGCCAAGGCATTTGCCTTGGCCTCATGCTCTCTTATGTTTGGACAACTGTTTTGTACGAGGAGCAGGATACGGATAAGGTACGAGTGCTGCTGCCCCATAAAAGAGTTCCGTGTGACTTCGTAGAGGCAGAGGGTGGAAGTATGATAAAAAATCATACTTGCGGCCAAAATTTCTGGTGCTAAACTAAATATAAATGGTCATTTTGTAAGAATAGAGGCTGGAAATTATTGGACGAAATGTGCAAAGAGCATAAAAATGCGGCTTTCCGCCGGGAAAGGGGGCGCTAAAAGGTGCTATAGAGACAATAGCCCCACATTTTTTAACTTTAAAGGATCCTGATTGAAGCATAGCAGAAGAAAGGGATGATATTTATGAGGATCATGCAGAAAGCGCTCAGTCTTTTGCTCAGCGCATCCATGGTGATCAGTCTGGCAGGGCCCCTTCCAGCATGGGCCGCAGGACCTCAACTGCCGGACAATCTGGAGGACCTGGTAACGGAAAGCTGTGCGGTCACAGTTTCTTCAGAAGAAAATTCAGATAACCCCACCGCGGATTATGCAGTGGACGGTATTACCGATCAAACCAAGCAGTGGGCCTCCGGCCCTATGAAAAATGGGCCAACAACCGCTGATGCGCCTCAGATGCCCCAATGGCTGACGGTGGACCTGGGCGCGGATGTGACCGAGCCCGTGGCCATTGAGGCCATCAAGCTCTGGTACAATATGAAGGTCTGGCCCATGGTCTATGAGATCCAGACCTCCTCGGACAACGGCGTCAGCGATGACTGGGCCACGCTGGTCCGGGTGGAGCGCGTTCCCTTTGACGGCGCGGTCAAAAACGGCGAGGGGCAGGACATTGCGGACGAAACCAACAATGGGACGCCTGCGACCGCCGCCAATACCGATACCATTACCAAAACCACCTCGCCTGCCCTGGGGCAGGACGCAGCGGTGGAGCGCTATGTGCGCTTCTATGTGGAAAAGACCAACGCCGCCGCGCCGGGCAACAATGTGTGCCTGCGGGAGATCTCCATCTACAAAGCGTCCGACGAGCCTCAGCCGGAGCCGGGCGAGGATGCCTGGAATCTGGCGCTGGGCCAGCCCACGGAAGCCTCCACTTCCGTCGAGGGCACCTCTCCGGCCAATGTGGTGGACGGCAGCATGGACAGCAAGTGGAATTCAGGTGATCTGAAGAACTTCACTATTGGTGACAATTCCATGGACGATGTGAAGCAGACCCATCAGTGGATCCAGATCGACCTTGGAGCCACGGGCTCTACTCTGGAGCAGATCCGCATTTCCTACAAAGCTAAAGTGTGGGCCATGGACTATGTGATCCAGACCACCGACACTCCGGAGGACGAAGGTTCCTGGAAAACGGTGGCAACCGTAGACCGCCCCTCAGCCAACGCCTTTGTGACCAATGGCCCGGACCAGAATATTGCCGATACCGCGGCCAACCGGGACACCATTACCACAAAGACCAATCCGGCCCTGGGCGCGGAGCCGGTGGGTCGCTATCTGCGGATGTACATCACCAAGACCAATGCCCAGGCTCCCGGCGGACATAATGTGAATATCGCGGAGATCGAGGTGCTGGGCACCAATCCCACCCGCCATCCGCCGCTGGATGTGCAGGAAATCCTGTCCGGCGTTACGGTGTCCAACCCTGACAAAGCAGATAAAGCCATCACCCTTCCGGAGACCAAGGAGGGCACTACCCTGATGGTCCGGGGCAGCGAGCTGGAGAATGTGGTAAGCAACGACGGTGTGATCAGTCAGTGGAACATCGGTCCCCGGGATGTCACTCTGCTGCTTCGCCTCAGCCAGGACGGCAATGAGGAAAACTACGCGGAAAAGAACGTGACGGTAACCGTCCCTGACCACAGCGACAGCTATCCCGCCGCCTGGTTCCCCGTGGTAGACCAGCCCAATGATAAGCCGGAGGTCATTCCCACCGTACAGGAGTGGTACGGCTACGAGGGGAATTTTACCCTGACCGCCGACTCCAAAATCGTGCTCAATGACGCCGCCGGCGTGGGTCTGGAAAAGGCTGCTGCCAACATGAAGGCGGATGTGGAAGAGATCTGCGGCATTACCCTTGAGGTGGTGACCGGGACCGCGCCCACCGGCCCCCACGACATTTATCTGGAGTCTCTGACCGATCCCAACGCCTATGATCTGGGTAAGGAAGGCTACCTGATGGTGACCAATGATGAGGGCCTGCATATCTATGCCCCCACCTACACCGGATGCCTGTACGGCACCATCACCGCCGAGCAGATCCTGTGGCAGGACGAGACCCACAGCGCCATCCCCAAGGGCATCATGCGGGATTATCCCGCCTACGAGGTCCGGGGACTGATGCTGGATGTGGCCCGTACGCCCTACCGCTATCAGCAGCTGCAGGACTACGCCAAGATCATGCTGTGGTACAAGATGAGCGAGTATCATCTGCACATCAGCGATAACGACAACTGCAACAGCAACATCGCTACACTTGAAACCCATTCCGGCTTCCACCGCCTGGAGAGCGAAACCTTCCCCAGCCTTATCTCTGAGACCAAGCACGCCGGTATTCCGCAGGAACTGGTCAATGCGGACTACTACAACAAAAACAAGGATTATCAGGGTAACCCCACCTACACCAAGGAACAGTGGCGGGAACTGGAGGCCATGTGTCAGGACATGGGCATGTACGTCATGACCGAACTGGATATGCCCGGTCACTCTCTGCTCTACAACAAATATGCGGAAGAAAACCCGGATGATATTGCGTGGCTGAGAGACGGCGGCACTATGCTGGCGTCCACTGCCACCGGCAACTCCGGTTATCAGGAGCTGCTGGATCTGATCGGCGAAAACAAGACCCGGGCCTTCCAGTTTGCCTCCACCCTGTGGGACGAGTATACCCGGGGTGAAGAGCCCGCCGTTTACGGACCTGTGGTCCATATCGGCGCCGACGAGTACTGGGTACACAATGAAGATACCTCTACCGCCTTCGTGAAGTTTGCAGACACAATGCGCCAGGTGATCCAGACGAACCTGGGTGATGATACCAAAGTCCGTATGTGGGGCGCCGGGACCGGCATCTTCTCCACCGCCGGCGAAGTGCTGGACAAGACGCCTGCTGAACTGGCCGAGGACTATCAGCTGGATATCTGGTTCCCTGGTTATGACAATGCGGCCAAGCGAACCGCGGAGGGCTATCAGGTCATCAACGCCCGGGACGCCTTCCTGTACGGCAATCCGGGCCGCCGTGGCCGGGATGTGCCCAACGCGGAGTACCTGTTCTATGACTGGAATCCCACCATGTTTGGCGGCGGCAACCCCCTGCTGGGTGAGCCCAACCTGATGGGCGCCAAGGCCGTGATTTGGGGCGACCAGAGCCAGGAGGGCATGACCGAGCGGGATGTGCACCAGCGTGTTCTGCGGGCCATTGCCATTGTCAGCGAAAAGACCTGGAACGGTACAGACGAGGACGATACCTTTACTGAGTACGAACTGCGGGCAAGCCGTCTGGCTGAGGGTCCTGGTACCCAGATCGCCATGGAGATTGACAGCAAGAGCTCCCTGGTGCTGGATTATGATTTTGCCAATGTATCCGATGACGGTAAGACCGTCTATGACGCCAGCGGTAACGGCTATGATGCCGCCCTGGCCGGCGGTTCCGTGACGGATGGCTGGCTGGCCTTTGATGGCAATACTCTGCTGACAACGCCCCTCAAGACTATGTCCTATCCCTACACAGTGTCCTTTGATCTGAAGCTCACCGGGGACGACGGCGCTGCAAACACCGAAGAATCCTCCCTCTTCTCCGGCTATGACGGCCGGATCCAGGTCGCGGGTCACAACGGCAATATGAGCGCCGATGTCAACTACTTTACCCGCGACTTCAACTACAAGGTTCCCACTGACGGCACCTCGGTCAAGGTGACCATTGTCGGCACCTTCCAGGCCACCCGGCTCTATGTGAATGGTCAGCTGGTCACATTCCTGTCTCAGAAAGCGGATCAGGATGGCCTGGCTCCTGGCGCGATTTCCACCATGTATTCCTCCGTGCTGCTGCCGCTGGAGAAGATCGGGCAGGACTTCCACGGCCAGATAGCCAACCTGAAGGTCTATAACAAGGCCCTTTCCGCAGCTGAGGTGGCCGGCAGCGCCGATGACGGTCTGGTAAATGTGGCGCAGAATACCGCTGCCGGCAGCAAGTCCTATGCTTCCGGGGATAGCTATGACGACGGCGAACAGCGTACCAGCATTGCCATGAAGGCTATTGACGGCGAGGCCTTTACCACCAGCGATGACAACTCCTCTGAGTTCTATTCCTACTGGCAGGGTGACCACGCCGACAGCGCTCTGACGGTGGATCTGGGCCAGGCGCGCACCATCTCCCAGGTGGAGATCCAGTGGCGCTCCAACGGCGTGGGCAAGAACTTCCAGATCCTTACCTCCATGGATGGAGAGAATTGGGATGTGGCGGCGCAAATTACCGATAATCAGGAAACCAGAGAGACGATCACACTGGAGGCCCCTGTTTCCGCCCGCTATGTCAAACTGCAGGGTGTTGCCAGCAATAACGGTACAGTCTACAAAGTACAGGAATTCCTGATTTATGAAGCTGTGGATAAGACCGCTCTGAACGATCTGCTGGCCAAGGCGGAGGAAATCGTGTCCCAGAAGGGCCTGGGCTTTACCAGCACTGGTCTGGAAGGCGACCTGTTCCAGGCTGTGGTCTACGCCCGCGCTCTGAGCACCAGTCCTCTGGCCACCAAGGAAGAGGTGACCGCCGCGGCAGCCGCTCTGGAGGATGCCATGCAGGCCATCGAGGACTCTGGCAGCACGCCCTCCACCTCCTACGCCATCACCGTGGAGAAGGCGGATAACGGTACCGTGACCTCCAGCCGTACCCGCGCCTCCAAGGGCCTCACCATTACCCTGACCGTGAAGCCTGACGAGGGCTATAAGCTGGACAAGCTCACCGTTACCGACAAGAGCGGCAGCGAGGTCAAGCTCACCGACAAGGGCGACGGCAAGTACACCTTTGCCATGCCTGCCTCTGCCGTCACCGTAAAGGCCTCCTTCACCAAGGACGACGGTTCTGTGAGCACCGGCCTGCCCTTCACCGATGTGAAGTCCAACGACTGGTTCTATGAGGCCGTAAAGTATGTCTATGACAAGGAACTGATGAACGGCACCTCCACCAGCACCTTTGCCCCCTTCATGACCACCAACCGGGCCATGGTGGTCACCATGCTGTGGCGGCTGGAGGGTCAGCCCAAGGCTGAGGCCACCCTGGCTTTCACCGACGTGGAACAGGGCGTGTGGTACACCGACGCTGTGAACTGGGCCGCCTCCAAGGGCATCGT
>NZ_JBBHLB010000007.1:0-154194 GCF_037572415.1 Flavonifractor porci | reverse complement strand
TGGCTTCCGTTGGCCCTGTATGACATCTTCCGCCACCACCCTGTTTTTATCTACATTATATCAAACCTGAAGTATTGTGTCACACCCCCTTTTGACCTTAATGTCAAAATGTAGTACAAACCACTCTCTGAATCAATGGCAATTTCAAAATCTTCAGCCAAGGGAGAACTGCGCCCATTCGCTGGACCCAGGAGCGGTTCATTGTGAACCACCCAGAAGGACTCACTCTATCAGAGATTTAGGTCAGAGAAAAGACTTATCATCATCTTAATGAAAAATCTTACTTCTCAAGTCGAAATTTCAGCAGCAGATACGGCTCCACTTCAAGGACGGTGGCTATCCTAAACAGCAGATCCAGAGACAGGCCATGACTCATGCCGGGCGCTTCAACGGACGCGAGATGCTGGCGGCTAATATCAAGGATCTCTGCCAACTGTTCCTGGGAATATCCCTTTTTCTTGCGATAGTATCCGATAGCATAAGATAGGTTTTCCATGCGCTCGGAAAAGTCAAAATCCCATTCCAGAGTTATCACCACCTTACGGAATTAGTTTATCCGAAGGCAGCGCATACTAAAATTAACCCTAAAGCATTATTGACGCTCATAAAGCGTCAATATATAATTAAAACACTATTTTGTTCGATGTTATGTGAGGTGTCAATATGACAAGGGGACTTGCCTGTGCCATCATCGGCCATAGACCGACACGCTTTCGCTTCAAATATGATGAAAACAACAACGGCTGCAAGCGGATCAAGAAACGCATCCGGGATCAGTTGATCCAGCTCTATGAGCAAGGCTTTCGCCAGTTTTGGGTAGGCGGCGCTCTGGGCGTGGATATGTGGGCCGGGGAGATATTGCTGCGGCTCAAAGAACAGCCGGAATATAGCGAGATCCAACTGAAGATCGCTCTGCCCTTTGAGGGCCACGACACAGACTGGGAAGATCGCAGCCGCAGCCGTATGTCTTTTCTGATCCGACACAGTGCGGAAACGGTTATCGTGGGTAATAAAGAAGCGCCCCCGGCGGTCAATTACCGGAGACGCAACGAGTATATGGTGGACCGTGCAGGCTACTTACTGGCAGTCTATGACAACGACCGTTCTATCCGCAGCGGAACGGGAATGACCGTCAACTATGCCAGAAAAAAGGGGCTACCCATCACTCTGATCCACCCGGATAAGGCAACGATATCAAAAGAAAAACCTGAACGATGAAAACTACCCGCTGCGGATAGGGCAGGTTTATGGAATCCATGTTATACTGAACTGAAATGGATACTCCACGAAATGAATTCAATAAAGTATCCTGTTTCAACTGGCTTTTTTTACCCTCAGCAGATATAATGAAAACGAGGTGATGCGATGTGAAGGTACGAAGAATTGCGGCGTTTTTGCTGGCAGGTATCTTGCTGGCCTACTGCTGCGCGAGCTGTTCCGACACGGCCAAAAAAGAAGAGACGCCGACCACCATTACGGTCTGGCACGTCTATGGCGGTCAGACAGATTCCCCACTCAACGACCTCATCGATGCGTTCAACCAGACGGTGGGAAAGGAGCAGCGGATCAACGTGCAGGTCACCTCCGTGTCCAACACCAACACCATCCACGAGCTGGTGCTGGCCGCCGCCAACGGAGAGCCGGGAGCTCCGGAGCTGCCCGACCTTTTCGTATCCTATCCCAAGACGGTGATGGCGCTGCCCGACGACAGCATTCTGGTGGACTATCAGGACTACTTCAGCGAGGAAGAACTGTCCGCTTTCCTGCCGGCTTTCGTGGAAGAGGGGATCGTCAATGACCGGCTGGTGGTCCTTCCCGTGGCGAAATCCACAGAGATCATGTATATCAACCAGACGATCTTCGACCGCTTCTCCCAGGCGACCGGCGTGACGCTGGCGGACCTGGACACCTGGGAGGGGCTTTTCAAGGCAGCAGAGGTCTATGCGGACTGGACCGACGCTCAGACGCCGGATATTCCGGGCGACGCCAAGTCCATGTTCGTTCACGACTACTATTTCAACTATTTCCAGGTGGGGGCGGAATCCCTGGGCGAGGATTTCTTCCAGGGTGACAAGCTGGCCTTTGGCCCCGCATTCCAGGCGGCGTGGGAGCCGCTGGCCCGGGCCGCGCTTCGTGGGGGCGTCTGGCTCAAGGGCGGTTACGCCACAGAATCCATCCGCACCGGCGACAGCATTGTGAGCGTGGCATCCTCGGCCAGCATCCTCTATTACAGCGATGTGGTAACTTATCCGGACAATACCTCCGAGGAGATCACTATCATCTCCCGGCCCTGTCCGGTCTTTGAAAACGGGGAAAAGCTGGTCATGCAGCGCGGAGCCGGTTTCTGCACCGTCCGCTCCACCCCAGAGAGGGAGCAGGCCGCCGTGACCCTCCTCAAGTGGCTGACCGAGCCGGACCACAATGTGGAGTTCGTGACCCGAACGGGCTACATGCCGGTGACTCGGGCCGCCTTTGAAAACGAACTGCCGAAGGCCATCGAGGGACTGGAGAGCGCCAAATACGCCTCCCTCTATCAGGCGTATCTGGATACCCAGGCAAACTATGAGTTTTATGTGCCGCCCCAGCTGGAGAGCTATCTGAGTCTGGAAACGACCCTGGAAGATCAGGTGCGCTCACAGCTTGCGCTGGGCCGTCAGGATTATCTGGGGGCCGGAGAAACCGGATTGGAGCAGATCAGCGCAGAGCGGCTCCAGGCCTTCCGGGAGATCATGGAGCGATAAACAAAAGAGAGGAGGAAACACCGTGCTGAACAAATTCCGGGAGTTGCGGGCGCTGAACGCCTTTGCCAAAAAGCAGAGCGTGGGCATGCAGAGAAAACTGATGCTCTACTGGGTGTCCATGATCCTGGTGGTCTTTGCGGCGGTGATCCTCCTTCTGTCCATCGCCGGGGCCTTTTCCCAAAACGACGAGCAGCTCCATGAGGTGATGGAGCTGCAACTGAAAAATACACAGGATAGCCTGGCCAGTCGCCTGGATCAGCTGACCGCCCAGAGCTTGAATCTCTCCAAAGAACTCAGCCGCGAGATCGAAGGGGAGCTGGTACGGGAGGGCATTTCACTGCAAGAGGTCAACGATGACCCGGAGCGGCTGCTGAAGCTGCAGCAGATCATGTACCCGCTGGTCAATACCACCCTCCAGACCGCCAACTGCAACGGAGCCTATGTAATTTTAAATGCCACGGCCAATACCACCCTGGAGGTGGCAGACCACTCCAGAAGCGGGATCCACCTGCGTTACACCAACCTCAGCGCCAGCAATCCGGTTGCCCCTACCGTGGTCTACTTCCGCGGTATCCCGGATATCGCCCGGCAAAAGGATCTGGAGCTGCACAACCGGTGGAATCTGGAATTTGATACCGATCTGATCCCGGGCTGCCGGGAGCTGATGGACTCTCCTCTGGACCGGCCTGCGCAGCGTTATTTCTGGTCCCGCCGCATTGACCTGAAGGGTACCTGGGAATCCGCCATGCTGCTGTGCGTCCCCATCGTGGGCAGCGATGGGAGCGTATACGGCGTCTGCGGCGTGGAGCTCAGCGCGCTGTACTTCCAGCTGTCCTATCCCGCGGCGGAGGGGCAGTTCGGCTCCGCCGTTACCGTTCTGGCTCCCATTCAGGACAGCCGTCTTCTGCTGTCGGATGGATTGGTGGGCAGCGTCAACGGTACCTATCTGGACGGTCAGGAGACGCTCGCCATCCATCAGGGACGATACTATAACGAATATGACACAGGCGCCGAGCGGTATATCGGCCTGCATCAGACCATCTCCATCTCCAAGGGAGAGACGGAGGACACCGCCTGGGCCGCTGCGATCCTGATCCCCCAGGACAGTTATGCGGCATACACCGCTGAAATACAAAAAACATGGATCATTGCGGCCCTGGGACTGCTGGTGGTGCTGCTGGCCCTCTCCTTCTTCCTGGCGCGGAGATTTGTCCGGCCTATTACCGACAGCCTGAAGCGGTTCCAGCAGGAAGAACTGCCGGAACAGGGGCTGTCCTCCGGGATCTCGGAGGTGGATGAACTGGCGGAGTTTCTCAACGCCCGGGCCCGGAACCAGCGTCTGGAGCAGGGCGAGCTTCCCCCCAATATTGCCGAGCTCTTCGACCAGTTTGTGGCGCGGAAGGATCTGCTGACAGAGGCGGAACGGAATATCCTCCGTTACTACATCGATGGACATGAGATCGCGGACATCCCGGATCTGGCGTTTATCAGCATGAGCACGGTCCGAAAGCACAACCGGAGCATCTACGAGAAGCTGGGGGTGGCCTCCCGGGATGAACTGATGCTCTATATCGATCTGCTTCGCCGGTGCGGACGGCTCCAGGAGCTGTTCTAAGACAAGTTTCTCCATCACAGCAAAGCGCACAAAACCAGAGGACTGGTTTTGTGCGCTTTCTCTATTATCCAATGGATACCTTTGCGAAAAAGTGGGAAAAAGTATCCGACGGACCATATACTCCCGCCCCTTACTCCTGTTATAACAGGAGTAGAAACGAGGAGGTGCGGAATATGACAAATCTCTTGTCCAGCCACTTAGAGGATCGGTCCACGCCCCAGTATTTCTGCTTTTCCATCCGCTGCGAGGTGTGCGGAGAATTTTGGTACAGCAGCAGCATCCCCTTTTCCAAAGCGCTGCAGGCGGCGGAACACCGGGAGAAGAAGGAACTCTATGACGCCATCTATCAGCGGGAGAAGCAGCGGGCCATGCAGGCGGCCGGTCAGGAGGCCAGGGAGCGGTTCAGCCAATGCCCCATCTGCCGGCGGCTGGTCTGCGACGCCTGTTTCCTCATCTGCGATGAGATGGATCTGTGCCGGGAGTGTGCCGGCCGGATGGAGGAGTCCGGGGAGCCGGTGGCGCCATGAAAGGGCGTTGGCTGCCGCTCCTCCTGCTGTGCCTGATCCTGGCCGGGTGCGGCACGGTGGACACAGGGGGCCGTCTGATCTCCGCGGCGGAGGGCGCCGAGGCGTATAGCGCGGCTCTCGCCCCCTTCCTCCCCGGGTATTCCCTTCAGACGGCAGAGGATACCCTCTACGCGGAGGTGAGCCGAGGCAGCGCCGTGGCCTGCTTTGATGTACAGGCCATCCCGGCGCTGGAGCGGGGCATTGGCCGGTATTGGTATCCCCATGTCACGGCCACCGTGATTCTGGCGGTGGACCGCAGCCGGACGGACGCCGCCGTCACCGGCTGGAACAGCCTTCGGGAGAGTCCGGTCCCCGTGGGCATCAGCAGCAGTTCCGTGATCCGCAATATGCTGGCTCTGGGCGCCCTGTCCTACGGTCTGGACCGGGAGGCGCCCTCCAAGCGTGACGCTCTGGAGCTGCTGGAACACCTCGGTCAGAACGGAAACTTCCGGCTGGAGGCGCCGGACGCCCCCATTCTGATCTGTCTGGACTGGGAGGCCGCCGCGTGGAACCGGAACGGAGGAAATTATGAGATCATCGTGCCGGCGGAGGGCACGCTGTCCTGCCGTATGGGGCTGCTCTCCGATGTCCCTCTGACGCTGGAGCCGGGGCTGGATGAAACCCTTCTGTCAGCAGGGCTGCCCCTGGTAGACGGAGAGAGACCAGCTGATTTTCCCGATGATTACCGGCCGGCCCGTACCCTGAGCGAGGAGGACTACGGCTGGTTTCTGGAGTTGACCGGGGACAGCAGCCGGGACCTGCGCCGGCAGGTTCTCCACACCCGGCGCTATACCACAGCAGATCTCCGGGAGCATATTTTATCCGCCCTGTTCCTTGCCGCCGCCATCCTGCTGTGGAAGGGGACGGTATCCCATCGGATGATCCGCCGGGATGTCCGCCGAGTAGTCGGGGTCATGGGCTGGCTGATGGTGGGATGGCTGCTGCTGCGCCTGTTCAAATATCAGCTGACAGCAGATGGGCTTCTGTGCCGGATGTGCTGGTATGGCTATTACATCTTTCAGCTTGCCCTTCCGGTAACGCTGCTGTATCTGGCCGTGATCCTGGACCATCCGGAGGGCGAGAAAAAGCCGCTGCGCCCTCTGTGGCCGCCTCTGGCCTGCTATGCCCTCTCTGTGCTATTGGTGCTCACCAACGACCTCCACCAGCTGGTATTTCGTTTTGACCCGACCGGGGACTGGGCCTCAGACTACCGGTACGGTCCGGGATACTGGGGCGTAATGACTTTATCCCTCCTGTTCCTGGCCTGCGCAGTCTGGAAGCTGCTCCACAGGGGGCGGTATAGCCCTTACTGGGCCGGCAGGATGGTTCCGCTGCTGTTCTGCGTGGGATTGCTGGCCTACATCACTGCTTACATCAGGCGGGTGCCTCTGGCGTGGGAGAGCGATCTTACCGTGAACATCTGCGTGCTGTCCGCCCTGTTTTTTGAGTCGGCCCTTCACGCGGGGTTTATCCCGGTCAATCTTCAGTATCAGCGCCTGTTCACCGCCACTCCCATTGGGCTGACGCTGCTGGATGAGCAGGGCCGCACCGTCCTGTCCTCCCGGGGCGCGCCTCCCGTCTCCCGCTCCATCTGGCGGAGGATCTCCATGGATATGGCCCATCCGCTGCTGCGGGACAGCGACACCCAGCTTCACGCGGTTCCTATTCACGGCGGTATGGCGGTATGGCAGGAGGACCTCTCCCAGCTCAACCGGCTGCGCAGAGAGATCCAGGCTGTGCAGGCCCGTCTGGAGGCGGCCAACGCCCTGATGCGTGAGGAGGGCGATGTGAAAAAGCGCCTGCTGGCTGCGGAGACAAACCGCACCATGTTTGAACAGCTGGACCGGGACATGGAGCGCCGCATCCAGACATTGGGACGGCTGATCGAGGCTCTGCCGGAGACCCCCCATCCCCGGGACCTGACCGCCTATATCACTCTTTGCCTGTGCCATATCAAACGCAGATGCAATCTGTTTTTCCTGGCACGTCAGGGAGATGGACTGCCCGGAGAGGAATTGAGCATTTATCTGGATGAGCTGGCAGAACTGGCCCGCTATGCAGGACTGCAGCTGCTCATTCGCTGCGGGCAGCGTGGAGTGCTGGAGATCCGCAGGGCGGCACTGTGCTACGACTTTGCCTTTGAAGCCATATCCTGGGCCCTGGGGGAGAACGCCTCTCCTCTGCTGGGGTATCTGGAGCCGGAGGGCGCCCATCTGGTTTTCCGCTTTATTCCGGGCGGTGATCCCGGACAATGGCGCTTTTCGGAGGAACTGACGACGGCGGCTGCCGCGCTGGGCGGTCAGATCGCCTGCAAGGATCTGGACGATGCCGTTGGGATCTGCATGACGCTGCCCTTGGGAGGTGAGTCCTGTGGCTGAATTTTACCGGTTTCCCCATTGGGCGCTGACCACATTGGTGATGGCGGCCGCCCTGTGCATCGTGTTTCAAACAAGGGCCATCTCTTACAGCATCCGACGTCTGCCCACCGGCTGGGTGCGCCGGGTGGAAAATGGGATGGAGTGCGCCATCCTCGGGGTGCTGTTCCTCTTCGCCGCCCTTCTTGCACAGGTGCAGTATGGGCTGTTCTGCGACTTTTTGGCGCCCAGCGCCTACGACCTTGTCCGGCAGGCGGTGTTTTTGCTGACTGCGGTGCTGGGAACCACCGCCGCGGTGGGGATGGAACTGATCTGGCCGCTTTTTGCCGTGGGCGGGGCGGCTGTCCTGCTCCCCCTGACAGAGACGGTCACAGGGCCCGCCTATCCCGTCTTTTTTCTGATGAGTATGGCGTTCTTCCTGCTGCGCAGCGTACATATCTGCCTGCTGCGCCGGCTGGAGCTCTACACCCAGCTCTCCTCCGTATCTGTCAAGGAAGCCATTGATACCCTGCATACCGGTCTGCTGTTCTTTCGGCGGTCGGGGGAGCTCCTGCTGTGCAACCGCAGCATGGAGGCGCTGGCACGGCAGATGACGGGGCAGCCGGTACAGGACGGAAGGCTGTTTCAGCGGCTGCTGGAGTGCGGCCCGCTGTGCGGCGGCTGCGCACGGGAAGTTCTGGGTGGGCAGCAGGTGTTTCGCCTCCCCGATTCCTCCGTATGGAGCTTTTCCGCCCATGAGCTCCCCATGGGGCGCCGGACCATGCTTCTGCTGACTGCCGATGATGTCACGGAGCATTGGGACGCGGTGACCTTTCTTGCCCGGCAAAACCAGGCGCTGGAGCAGCGCGGACAGGAGCTTCGCAGCACCATTGCGCATTTACAGGCCATCTGTGAAGCGGAGGAGATCGCCCGAAGCAAGGCGAGGGTACATGACCTTTTGGGACAGCGGATCAGCCTGCTGCTCCGGGCGCTGCGGGATGACCGGCAGATGGATGAGTCGCTGCTGCTGGACTTTGCCCGCAGCCTTCCCACGGCCCTCCGGGAAGATCCCACGCCCAGCCCTGCTCATCGTCTGGAGATGCTGCGGGAGACCTTCCAGGGCATGGAGGTGTCGGTGGAGTTCCAGGGCGCGCTGCCGGAGGATGGGGCGGTGGCGGACAGTTTTGCCGAGATCGCCGTGGAATGTGTCACCAACGCCGTGCGCCACGGGTATGCCACCCGCATCCAGTTCCACTTTTTCCAGAATGACTGCTGGCGCATGACGGTCACCGACAACGGCATCCCGCCCGCCGGACCCATCCGGGAGGGCGGTGGCATCAGCGGGATGCGCCGTAGGGTCCGTCAGCTTGGCGGAAGAATGGAGCTCTATACTGTCCCCCGATTCCGAATCGAACTGTCTGTTCCAAAGGAGGCTGTGGAGAAATGACAAACGTTCTGATCGTGGAGGATCACGTTTCCATGCGGGAATCGCTGACCACGGCGCTGACGGCGGCGGGAGATTTTTCCGTGGTGGGCGAAGTGCCCAACGCAGACTATGCTCTGGATTTCTGTAAGCATCTGCATCCGGAACTGGTGCTGATGGATGTCTGCACCGAGGGCGGCGCCTCTGGACTGAAGGCGGTGGAGGCCATCCGCAAAACAGATCCGGAGGTCAAGATCATCGTCATGACCGCCTTTGACGAGATCACCTATATCCCCCGGGCCAGGGCCGCCGGGGCCAACGGCTTTGTCTACAAAAGCCGGAGCCTGCACGATTTTCTGGAGGTGGCCCGGACGGTGATGGCGGGGGGCAGCAGCTTCCCGGAGCCCAGGACCATTCCCATGCCCCAGGGAGAGGCTCCCCTCACCGACCGGGAGATGGAGGTACTCCGGCTGATGTGCAGACACATGACCAACAAAGAGATCGCCCAGGAGCTGTTTATCAGCGAAAACACCGTCAAGTATCACAAGATGAACATGCTGGGCAAGACCGGCTTTTCCAAGGCGGTGGATCTGGCCTTCTACATGATCTCCAACGGCTGGATCAATCCCCTGTATTAAAGAATTGCACTTCCTATCCACCGGCTTTGTGCCGGTGGATTTTTTGTTTTAGGGAAAAGACTACCCGCAGCGGGTAGGGTGCAAATTCGAAATAAGCTCTACAATAAATCTGTAATACAGAAGGTATGGGAGGTGGGGAGGCTGAAAACTGTGCTCCTGATCATGCGGCGGGCATCGCTGGCTCAGGGCCTGATGGCGAAAGTGCGGGACGCCCCGGGAATACAGCTGTGCTATGAGCCGGACTATGCCAACGCGGACGTGGCCATCCGCAGCCACCTGGCCACCGGGGCTTTGCTGGAGGTGGCCGAGGACGGCGCCCAGGACATCGGATTTTGCCTGGCCCTGTGCGCATGGCTGCGGGAAGTCACGCCCCACTGCCGGCTCATGCTGATGTGCCCCGAAGGACAGCCGGAGGCTGTGAGCCGCGCCATCGAGGCTAAGCGTAGGGGCGAGATCGACGACTTTGTGTTTTATGATGTATCTCTGGACTATTTGGCCGCCAGTCTGCAATCCCTTTGAGATAGGCAAAGATCATTTTGAAATGGGGGGTACCCCCCATTTCAACGCCTACCGTGGTAGGCGTTGATCCGGCTCTGGTCGATTCGGTTTTATACACAAAGACGGCCTGGCGACGAACACCAAGAGACAACGGAAAAAGTGCTGCGGTTTTAGGGGGCAGAAGGGAGGAAAAAAGAGGCCGCACGCCGAGAAACAATGCGCGGACAATGGGTATCTAATCAAAATAGGAGGAAGATAGAACATGAGAAAACGAATTACCAGTTTACTGCTGACGCTGGTGATGCTGCTCTCCCTCGTGCCCGCCATGGGCGTGACGGCGAGCGCGGCGGACGATACATCTTATACAAAGGCTGAAATTAGGAACTATGATACGTTTGCGACCTATCTCCGTTCGTACGATTCAAGAGATCTCAAGCTGATGGAAGACATCGATTACACGGTGGGCATTAATGATCTTTCTATCGATGTAATACGCAACCAAAAACTGGATCTGAACGGTCATAAGATCACGATCAACGCAAGCAGGCGGGCGGGGTTTGAAAACCTGCTCTGCATTCGCCGCGGCGAATTCACGCTGTATGACAGCAAGGGCGGCGGCGAACTCGCGGTTTCCTTTCCTAATGACGACAAAGCGTACAGCATCATCATGATGAGCTCCGAAAAGAAAGACGAGCCTGCAAAATTCACAATGAACGGCGGCACGCTGACCAAGCTGCATCCTAACATGACGTACACCTATGGAGCCAGCGGCTGCATCGGCGACGACTATTTTAATAAGCCCGAGAACGGCAAGCGCTCGCAGATCACGATCAACGGCGGCACGATCAACTGCGCATACGACTGGGACAGGAGTCAGTCGCTCCTCGACCTCCCGGTTGAAGCAATGCCGCTGGCGCTGCAGCTGCTCTATTCCAATCTCACGATCAACGGCGGTACCTTCAACGGAATTGTCTGGACAGATACTCTTTGGCGAGGAGAGCAGGATACAGAGCCGCGCGTTGTCCTCAACGGCGGCGTGTTCAACGCCCCGTTCGTGGTAGAAGGTATGCAGAAAGATGCGACGCAGATAGTCATAGACGGAGCGCACTTCAACGACGGCTTTCATGTTAACAACGGGTACAGCATAAACACTGATGTGGGAACCGTCCCGGTGCTGCTGCTCAAGAGCGGCGTGTTTACCTCGCCCGACAAGAATCCCAAACTCGACATTTACAATGTTACCGCAAATAGCTATGGCAATGGGGTGAATTCGGATGCCACAGCGCGTGCCAGGCTGGAAATGATACTTCACGCCATGAAGTGCTTCCCGAATAGTGCGATAAAGGTAAACGGAAAGTTCTATACCTCCGAGAACATTGAGTCGCTCGTGGGGAAAAATAATGATGATTTCTATCTGAAACTTAACTCGAGCACTCCCATCGAGGTCATCCGCGACGCATGGGGTGTGATGGAGTCCGTCACGCTGGACGGCAAAAAAATCAACTACGCCAAGGACTGGAAGGGCACCGTTGAGCGGATGGACAACAGCAAGGATCATACCCTCAAATTCACGTGGAAGCCTCTGGCGCAGGAGCTGAAAGACGCGGGCTACAGCTACAGAACCAAGTGCGAGCATTATATCTCCGGTTCTTCCGCGGTACAGCAGACAGATACCATCGCTGCCGATAAAACCTCGCATACGGTCACCATTCCCGCGGGCGCAGACCCCAAGGTCTATTCCTATGATTTGCAGCTGAATCTGCAAAAGGACAGCAGCAACATCGGTATTTTCAGCAACGAGCATATCGTTAAGCTGGTGGTGAATCAGGCGCCGGTGGTTGAACCCGATCCCACCCTCACGGGCAATGTGTACTACACCAGCGGCATCGTCTTCGGTCGCTCCATTTCCACCGGTACCGGCAACCTGCCCACCGGCTTTGATAGCAGCAAACTGCGCTACCAGTGGCAGCGCAGCACGGACAGCGGCAACACATGGACGGATATTGACGGCGCGACCAGTGGCAAGTATACTCCCGTGGCGGCTGACATGGGTGATACTGTCCGCATCCGCGTGAAGATCACGGCAGAGGGCTATCTCGGCGAGATCGTCGGCGCGGCGGTGAAGGTCAGCAAGGCCGACAACAACAACTTACCGGCTCGACCGGAAGTTGAGGCGCAGACAGGTGCCGCTGGAAAATACACAGAGTTTAAGATCAACAACTTCAATTCCGACAAGCAGGAGTATGTCTACACCATCAGCGCCCCCACCTCCGGCAACGAGTGGCCGACCGATGGCACGGAGATCCATTCCTCCACGGTGACCGATCTAACCGAGGGCAACACCTATTATATCTTTACCCGCTTCAAGGAGACCGACACCCAGACGGCAGGCTCTCTTGTGAACAGAGACAGCGTCAAGCTGTATGACAATGTTCCTTTGCAGTACGTGTTGCTGGAAGGCTTCGACAGCGGCAACACGATCTATATCAAGCGGGGTGAGAGCGTTACGCTGACGGTCAGCGCAGATCCCAGCAACGCCAATTCTTGGAATGAGATCACCTTCAAGGATAGTAGTGCAACGGGAACAAGCAACATCACGATCTCCAATGAAAAAATTGCCGCAAGCGGCACGACGGCCACACCGTTCCCCAAAGACCATACCATCACGATCACCGGCGTTTCTACGGGCAGCGCAACGTTGGACGCCAGTTACTCTGGACCCACGCTACCCTACTATGGTCGGTGGACTGTGGTTGTATACGATGATTCCACTGTGGCCGATGCTTTGAGGCTTGAGAATGTTTACACATACGCGGATATTACCCTGAGCGAAAATGACGAGGCGGATCTTCCCATCGAG
The DNA here is from genome assembly GCF_037572415.1 of Flavonifractor porci. Classification (NCBI taxonomy): domain Bacteria; kingdom Bacillati; phylum Bacillota; class Clostridia; order Eubacteriales; family Oscillospiraceae; genus Flavonifractor; species Flavonifractor porci. The sequence goes on along the minus strand of NZ_JBBHLB010000007.1, from coordinate 141,499 downwards.
CTTCCGAAGCTGCTGCCTGAGAACAGCGGCTATCATCTGGAATGGCGCATTGCCAAGAGCACCGGCACCGGCTTTACGCATCTGACGCAGGATGATAACATTACGCTGGAGAACGGCAAGATCAAGCCGAGGGCGGCTCATACCGGATCGGAGAAAACCCAACTGGAGCTGGTTGCCGTCAAGGATGGCAGCACCACAATCAACTTGCTTGCTAAGACTTCCCCCTTTTATGTCACCGTGACCGCAGCTCCCGTCATTGAGCTTACCGGCCTTACCGTTGTCCCGACGAAGGTGAATCTGGACATTGACGGCAGCATTCAGCTCTCCGCCGTGAAGCAGCCTGTCAACGCAGCGGGCAGCCTGACTTGGACGAGCGACAAGCCGGATGTTGCAGCAGTTAGCAGCACCGGCAAGGTGACCGCTAAGGCACAGGGCACGGCAGTTATCACAGTCACCTGCGGCAGCAAATCCGCAAGCTGCACCGTAACGGTCGGCCATACCCACGATACCGACGGGCAGGATTGGATGTATATGGACCCCGGTATGCATATCAAGACCTGCACAGCGGGCGACGATTTCAAGGTGGAAGCCCACGACTTCTCCGCATGGACGAAGGTTGATGATACCAATCATAGCCGTACCTGCTCCAAGTGCAAGAAGTCCGGCGAAACCGCAAACTACACCGAAACCGCCAACCATAACTGGCAGTGGGTGGTAGACACTGCGGCAACCCCCAATGCGGCGGGCAAGCAGCATGAGGAGTGCGTTGACTGCCACGCAAGGCGCAGTGAAAACACCGTGATCCCCGCAACCGGCGGCGGTTCTTCCTCCGGCGGCGGTTCCTCCTCCGGCGGTGGTGGCGGCGGCGGCAGTGCGGCGACCCCGCCCGCTTCCGACAAGGCAGCCAAGGAGCTGAAGAATGCCAAGGAAGGCTCCACCGTCACCATTGACATGAAGGGCGAAACCAAGCTTCCTGCCAGCGTTACCAAGGAAATCGCAGGCAAGGATGTCACCGTTGAGCTGGATATGGGCGGCGGCATGGTCTGGTCCTTCAGCGGTCTGGATGTTCCGAAGGGCGGCGTGAGCCTGGACCTCGGCGTTAAGACCGGCACAAAGACCATTCCCGCCAAGGTCATCCACGCCCTGACCGGCGAGACGACGACCGTTCAGCTTCAGCTGAGCCACAACGGTCCCTTCGGTATGTCGCTGAAGCTCTCCGTTGACCTCGGCAAGAAGCACGACGGTTTGTACGCCAACCTCTACTTCTACAATCCCAAGAGCAGTGCGCTGGAATTCCGGAGTGCCAGTATGATCAGCGGCGGCAAGGCAAGCTGGGCATTTGACCACGCATCCGATTACGCCATCGTGATCGACAAGGAAAGCCATGAGCCGATGACCTTCACCGATGTGCCTGACAGCGCCTACTATGCCGAAGCAGTTCATTGGGCAGTCGCCAAGAAGATCACCGGCGGCATCGGCAACAAGCTGTTCGGGCCCAACGATCCCTGCACCCGCGCCCAGGCGGTCACCTTCCTGTGGAGGGCTGCCGGATCTCCCGCCCCCAAGAGCATGAACAGCTTTGCCGATGTCCCCGCGGATGCCTACTATGCCAAAGCGGTGGCCTGGGCCGTTGAGAACGGCATCACCAGCGGCACGGGCGGCGGTAAGTTCAGCCCCGACGCTACCTGTACCCGCGCTCAGATCGTCACCTTCCTGTACCGTGCGGCGGGCAGCCCTGCGGTCAGCGGAGGAAGTGTATTCAGCGATGTAAAGGCCGGCGCTTACTATGCCGACGCGGTCACATGGGCGGCGAACAAGGGCATCACTGGCGGGATCGGCAATGGCCTGTTCGGTTCGGATAACAACTGCACCCGCGCCCAGATCGTCACCTTCCTCTATCGGTATGTGGAATAATAACAGGATATTCTTACCAAGCGGAGCGGCAAATGCCGCTCCGCTTTTTTGCGTTTTGTCCGAAAAACTACCCGCTGCGGGTAGGGCGCAAAACAGCGGCACCCGGTAAAATGAAACCATAGTAGAGCGCAGAGAAACAAAAACAGAAAGAAAAGAGGTGTCGTCATGCAAGTAACTGCAAACAGGAAAATGATGATGTCAAGGTGTGCAGTGAGATGAAACGAGTATGGAAGTCTATGCTGGCCTTGCTGTTGGCGTTCTGCCTGACGGCCTGCAGCGGCACCCCCGGCGGCGGAGAAGAAGGGCCGCCCGAGTCTCCTGATGACACAGCGACCTCCGCCCCTCCGTCCGACCATAACTCCGACAGTTCATTGGGCGGTACCTATTGGACGGCTGTACAGCACGAGTCCTACAACGATCTCTTTGACCGCACAGAGGTGAGCCAGATGCCCACGGAGCGGTGGTGGGCCGATCTCTTTCTCAACGAGGACGGAACGGCGCAATTCCGTGAGGTCCTGGGCGACAGCTTTAACAGCTATCTGGGCAGCGGGACCTGGTGGCTCGGCGCGGATCACACCCTGCGGCTGACAAGTTCGGACGGCGATGAAGATGGTGAGATGAATGGCCGCATGGAAGATGGCCGCATCATTTTGGAATCCTTCTATGGGGACCGGTTCTATTTTGAAAAAGCGGAGCGGCCGGGCCCGGGCGGCGAACTGTGTATCGCAAACCTGCATGGGACATGGCACATGACCACAGGCGAGGTGGAGGGCTGGAGCTATAACGCCCGGGAAGAAGGCCTGGCCTCCACGCTGGTTTTTGAAAGCAGGTGGAGCGACGCCATCGAGGGATATGTGCTGAGAGCGGATTATTACTTTGCGGACTTTCTGGATACGGATGAGCCGGAATACCGGCAGGAAGCCGAGCTTCGGACGGAGCTGCTGGAGGAACCGCTGTTCCACGGCCTCTCCAACGAGCTTTGGAGCGTCCGGCTCTTTCACGATGATACCGGCGCGGAGTTCTTTCTCACTCTGACCGATCCGGATACGCTGTATCTCCAGGAGCATTATGAGACGGACGGCGCTCCGGCAGTCCGCACGGCGGTCTACCAGCGGGTAGACGCATTCCTGCCGGAAACGGTGCAAACGGCTTTGTATGAGGAACCGTCTGACAGCCTGATTTTCTACTGGCCCAACCCACCGGACGATGTATCCGCATGGCTGGAGGTACTGCCGGTCACAAAGCTGGAGCCGGATGGACTGGACAGGCTGCTGGTGGTGGGGCGCTGGTATGAAACACAGATCCGGTTCTGTACGGGCGAGCCCCTGTGGGATGACAGCGGACGGCTTCTGGATTGGGTCACGGACGAGATCCTGTACGACGAAACGCTCAACATTGATGAGCCTCGGTGGTTTTCCCTGACGATCCCGGAAGGCGTACCGAACCTGTGCCTGCACATCAAGCGCTCCTGGGAGGATTTTTGGTACCTCTGGCCCATCACCGACACAAACGGGTATCTGGTGGATGGGTGGACATTCCTGACACCATAACAAAATAAAACAAGAGAGGAGATCGCATTATGGGACTGATCAAAGCTGCATTGGGAGCAGCCGGCGGCGTGATGGCCGACCAGTGGAAGGAATTCTTCTACTGCGAAGCGATTCCCGCGGATGTGCTGGCGGTAAAGGGAAGGAAGAAGGCCACAGGCCGCTCCAGCAACACCAAGGGGGATGACAACATCATCACCAACGGCTCTGTCATCGCGGTGGCAGACGGCCAGTGTATGCTCATCGTGGAGCAGGGCAAGGTGGTGGATATGTGCGCCGAGCCGGGCGAGTACACCTACGATATGTCCACCGAGCCCAGCCTCTTCACCGGCGATCTGGGGGAATCCATCAAGGGCGTGTTCCAGAACATCGGCAAGCGCTTCACCTTCGGCGGCGAGGCCCCCAAGGACCAGCGCATCTACTATTTCAACACCAAGGAGCTCACCGGCAACAAGTACGGAACCCCAAGCCCCGTCCCCTTCCGGGTGGTGGACCAGCGGGCGGGTATCGACATCGATATCGCCATCCGCTGCTTCGGCGAGTACAGTATCCGCCTGAAAAACCCCATGCTGTTCTATACCAATGTCTGCGGCAACGTCAGCGAGGACTTTAAGACCGAGCAGATCGCGGGGCAGATGAAGACGGAGCTGCTCACCGCCCTGCAGCCCGCATTCGCAAAGATCTCGGAAATGGGTATCCGTTACTCCGCTCTCCCCGGCCACACCCTGGAGCTGGCAGAAGCCCTCAACGAGCAGCTCTCCTCCCGGTGGCGGGACCTGCGGGGCATGGAGATCGTTTCCTTTGGCGTCTCCAGCGTCAAGGCCAACGAGGAAGACGAGCAGATGATCAAGGAGCTACAGCGCAACGCGGCCTTTATGGACCCCACCCGGGCGGCGGCCCATCTGGTGGGCGCACAGGCCAGCGCCATGCAGTCCGCGGCCAGCAACCCCAATGCCGGTCCCGCTATGGCTTTTATGGGCATGGGGATGGCTGGACAGATGGGCGGCATGAACGCCCAGAACCTCTATCAGATGGGCGCGCAGCAGCAGGCTCAGCCCGCACCCGCACCTGTACCCACGCCCCCGCCTGCCGCCCCTGGCTGGACCTGCGCCTGCGGACAAAGCGGCATCACCAGCAGCTTCTGCCCTAACTGCGGCAGCAAAAAGCCGGAGCCCAAGCCGGCAGCAGAGAGCTGGCAGTGTACCTGCGGTGCAGCCGTCACCGGAAAATTCTGCCCGGAGTGCGGCAAGCCCCGGCCCGCAGCGGACGGCTGGACCTGTTCCTGCGGCGCGGTGAACAAAGGGAAATTCTGCGCGGAGTGCGGGGCGAAAAAGCCCGCCGGCGTGCCCCAGTACAAATGCGACAAATGCGGCTGGGAGCCGGACGATCCCGCCCATCCGCCCAAGTTCTGCCCGGAGTGCGGCGATCCCTTTGACGATGGCGATGTGCAGGGATGACCCGGGGAAGAAAAACCGCCGTATTTTCTGTTGTAGGTCTGTTCCTGCTTCTGGCGGCTGCGGGATATTGTTTCAGAGGTCATCAGGGAGGTGATTCATCCATACAGAAGAAATCTGCCGTGCCGCCCGGTACCTTGACCGGCGTCACATACAGCCACACCAGCGGCATGGTTGCCAGAGCGGATTTTGCCATCACGCTTTCGCCGGTGGCTATTCTGGAAACAAGCTATTATCCGGCCCTTGATCCGGATACGGCGGAGGACGAGGAGTGGTATCATCCGTCCACCAAAGAGAATGTCCCCATCACCGCGGCTCAGTGGTCGGATGTGGAGCAGATCATTCTGGAGCTCTACCCGCTGATGGAGCCCATCCCGAAAAACCGGCGTGAGGTGAAGCTGCCACCGGGGATCGAAGTCATGGATGGCGGGGACTCCACCAGCCTGATCCTGACCTGGAGCACAGAAGACGGAACACGGAGCATCCGTTATAATCCGCCAAACGACCGCCGTATCCATACGCTGATCGCTCTGCTTGAGGAGCTGGCCGACCCCATTGGACGGGAGATCCCCCGCTATGCCCCGCCGGAGCTGAGCGGCTTCTATATGGGTCAGTCCGGGGCTCTCTTCTCCAAGGACTATTCCTTCCAATTCGACCGGGGTCCGTCTGTTGTGTACGGAGAGGACGCCCCATATATCCTCCGGGCCAGATTTACCCCGTCCGGTCGGAAGCAGGAGATCTGGAGTGACTGGGCCGTGTCAGATGAGGAGTGGGATGCCTTCACCGCGTTTGCGGAGGAGATCCGTCTGGAAGAACAGCCGGACGGCAGCTCGGAAAAGCCGGCCTGCACCCTCTATTACTCTGACGGCAAACAGCAGCAGAAGAAATTGGATCAGGAAACAGCGAAGCAGCTCCGGGCGTATTTTACAGAGCTGGCCCTGTGCCTGCTGGATGAACAGCCATAGTACGCAAATCGATCCATAAAAACAGAACATAGGAGGTACTACAAATGAAAGGTCAGAAGATTTTGAAAGTCACATCCATTCTCATGATCATCGGCGGCATCATCGCCGCCATCGCCGGCGTCATCGCCATTCTCGGCGTCAGTGCCCTGGCAGTCCTGTCGGGGAGCGCGGAGGGTACCGGCCTGCTCTATGCCAGTTCCATTCTTGTGACTGTGGCCTCTGTGATCCAGTTTATCGCGGGCATTAAGGGCATCGGGGCCTGCAGCGCACCCCAGAAGGCCGCTTCCTGCGTCAAATGGGGCATTATCATTGCGATCTTAGCGATCATCTCCATCATCATCGGTTTTGTAGGCGGAGGCCAGTTCAGCATCACCAGTCTGGTGCTCAATCTTCTGCTGCCGGGATTGTATGTCTACGGCGCCATGCAGATGAAGGTCACCGCGTAAGCGGCTTCAGAAAGGGGTGCAGATGATGGGGCTCTTTGGAAAACTATTTGATAAAAAGGAATGCTCGGTCTGCGGCGGCGAGATCGGGCTGCTGGGCAACCGCAAGCTGGAGGACGGCAATCTGTGCAAGGAATGCGCCGCCAAGCTCTCCCCCTGGTTCAGCGACCGCCGCCAGAGCACGGTGGCGGAGATCCAGGAGCAGCTGACCTACCGGGAGGCCAATCAAGCCAAGGTATCCTCTTTTCGCACCACCCGTACTCTGGGTGAGCGTACCAAGGTGCTGCTGGACGAGGATGCGGGTCTGTTTATGGTCACCTCCGCCAGAAATTGGGAGGAGGCCAATCCGGATGTGCTGTCCTTCTCCGATGTGACCGGCTGCAAGCTGGACATCGACGAGCGCAGGACGGAGATCGAATACAGGGATAAGGATGGAGAGCGGCAGAGCTTCAATCCCAAACGGTATGCCTATTCCTACGATTTCTACATCGTGATCAACGTCAACAATCCCTATTTCAGCGAGATCCGCTTCCAACTCAACAGCAGCTCAGTGGATAACGATGAGGAAACACTGCTGGATGGGCCCAACGCCATGCGCAGACCCCGCGGGGGTCTCCGGGCTAAAGCCGGCGGAATGGGCGGCGGCTCCCTGACCTCCAACGCGGAGGAGGTGCGCTCCAGCGTGGAATACCGGCAATATGAGGAAATGGGCTGTGAAATCCGGGATGCGCTGCTGCAGGTCCGGCAGCAGGCGCGGGAGGAAGCGGCCGCGGCAGCAGCACCCAAGGCGGCGGTGACCTGTCCGTACTGCGGGGCGACCACCACACCGGATGCCAGCGGCTGCTGCGAGTTTTGCGGCGGCGCAATCAACGGATAAGAATATCTTGGAGCAATAGAAAACAACGAAAATGAAAGGAGCTTCACCATGAAGAAGTATGAAATTTTAGGAGAAAATCTGCCGGTCGTCGTATGTGAATTGTCCCCAGGCGAATCCATGATCACGGAGAGCGGCAGCATGAGCTGGATGAGCCCAAATATGAAAATGGAAACCACCACCGGAGGCGGTATGAAGAAGATGCTGGGGCGGCTGGTGTCCGGTGATTCCGCATTCCAGAACAAGTTCACCGCAGAGGGTGGGGACGGGTTCATCGCCTTCGCTTCCAGCTTTCCCGGGGCCATCAAGGCTCTGAACATCAGTGCCGGCCGGTCCATGATTGTGCAGAAAAGCGCGTTTCTTGCCTCTGAGGAGGGTGTGGAGCTGTCCATGCACTTCCAGAAAAAACTGGGCTCCGGCATCTTTGGCGGCGAGGGCTTCATCATGCAGAAGCTGAGCGGAAACGGGATCGCCTTTATTGAGATCGACGGTCACGCGGCAGAGTATGACCTGAGCGCCGGACAGGAGCTTCTGGTCAGCACAGGGTACCTGGCGGCTATGGAGGAGAGCTGCACCATGGATGTGGTTGCGGTCAAGGGCGCAAAGAACATGCTCCTGGGCGGAGAGGGTATTTTCAATACCGTTGTCCGGGGACCCGGCAAGGTGATCCTGCAGACCATGCCCATCAGCAAGGTAGCCGAGCTGCTGACGCCGTTTTTCAGCAACAAAAAATAAGAAAGGACAGAGAGGAGAATGGCCATGAAAACCAAGTTCAAGCTGTCGTGCCTGTTCCTTGCGGCGCTGATGCTGTTCAGCCTCACTGCCTGCGGCAAGGACAACCCGGAGCCCAGCTCGACATCGGAAGGAACCGAGCAGACAAAGCCTCCTGTGGAAGCGGGAAGCGGAACAACGATCCATACAAATCTGTGGGATCTTACTTACGATGAGGCGGACGGCTGGGTCTATGAGGAGGACGACCTTCATGACGATGAAACATCCTCCAAGATCATCCTGACGCTTCCCAAGGAAGGCGAGGATGGAAGCATCGTCGATGCGGAGATCCGCGTTTCTGTGGAAGATCCGTATACCTTCCGGGACTATCTCACCAGCTACGGCTTTGACGAGTACGAATATGCAGTCGATCAGGCCTATGATCTTACTCCCGTCGGCGGCATCGATTGCCTCAAGGCAGAAGGAAACTATTGGGGCTCCCCCTGCCTGCGGTATATGAACCGGGTGGAGGGCGCGGGAGCCACCGTATTTATGGAGATCATCGGCGAGTACGAGGATGAGCGTGTAGACAAGCTGCTCTCCGGCCTGACGATCCATCTGGAGGATACCGGAAACGAGGATGGCCCCTGGTACTGGGAGGGTGAGCCCTTTTCCGCCCAGCCCCGCAGCGTCATGGTGGGTACGCACACGCTCAGCAGCCAGTGGCTGCCTATTACAGACTGCATCATCACAAAGGAGACCTTCAATCACGCAGCTGCTGTCACAGGAGATCAGGCTTACCTTCTGGTGGACGGAGAATTGAAGCGCTTCGATTACGACGGCGCATCTCTGAACTTTGCGGAGGATATTGTGCTGGACGCGGAATATGAGGATATTTCCGCCGACACCACAGGGACCCTCTGGCTGGCGAATTTTATGGAGCCGCTGATCAGCTGGAAGGACGGCGCACAGACGGCGTCCTATGAGGGCCCGGATCACGTCACCATGCACCCATCCGGGACCTGGGGCGTCAGCTGGTTCTCCGGAACGGAATGTGAAAAGATCACGCTCTCCGGCGGAGCCCTCAAGACGGAGCCCATGGTATTCCAGGAAGTGGATATCCTCAGTCATCTGCTGATCGACGACAGCCACATCTATGTCTGTGGGTCTGCCGTGGACGGCAGCGGTCACAAGGTGTTTGTCTATGACAGCAATGGCGCGCTGCAAATGACTTTGGCAGATTCCGACGGAGGCGGCCTGGGAAGCATTACCTTTATTACGCAGACCGCAAATGGCTATCTGGCCCTGGACGGAAATATGCGTGAGGTGGTGCTCTGGACCAAGGACGGCACCTATCTCGGCGAGGCGGATGACGGCGACCTGTTCGGCACGGACTATCCCTGGTTCTGCGGCGGCGCGAAGCTGGCTGACGGCAGCATCCTTGCCATTATGACCGAAGACAGAGCGGACGAGTCCGCAATGGAACTGGTTGCATTCAAACTCAGTGGCTTTTAAGGAGGGCCTGACATGAAACGCACGAGGTTATTCTGCGTCCTGCTTGCGGCGGCGATGCTGCTCAGTCTGGCCGCCTGCGGCAAGGACGACCCGAAAGAATCCAATTCGCTCCAGATCGGGGACTATGCGCTGCTCTACAAGGGGGCCAGCATCATGGAGGACTCAGATGGAAACGACGCGCTGGTCCTGACGCTGGATTTTACCAACAACAGCAAGGACAGCGGCTCCTATGTCTGGTCCATCTCTGAAACAGCGATACAGAACGGCGCAGAATTGGCTATCGCCACCGTCTTTGCGAACAGCGACTCCTACGACACGGTGATCGACAGTCAATTTACGGATGTCGCGCCGGGTGAAACCCTTGAACTCCGCACCGCCTTTGTGCTGGCGGATACCACCAGCAAGGTCGAGGTGACCTTTGAGGAGGCATTCGGCGACAAAACCGGTAAGATCACCGTCGATCCGTCCACACTCAGCCGGGAAACGGCGGGAAGCGGTACAGGTCAGGATACTGGGACCGGAGATATACTGCTGGACTGGTGGAACGGCGACTGGTACGGCTGGTGGATCATGACCGGCTGCTCCGGCTATTACGAGGATATGGAGGGCGCCTGGTGGGACATCTGCGGCGCCATTGACATCGGCGGGGACGGCACGGGCACTGTCACCCTCTGGGATGAGGACTACACGAAGTCGGAACCGATGGTCTCCGCGTCGGTCAGCCTCAGTGATGATGGGACCAGCATATATGGCACCATGACATCCGAGGGCGGCGCCTTCACGGATATTGCGCTGGAGCACGGGGACTGGATCGTTGACCCGGGACTGGTGGACTATGGGGACATGATCCACATTGACGGTGATTACGAAAACGGCGGAGATGCATTCCACTATGATATCTACCTGCGCCCGTGGGGGACCTATTGGGTGGACGTGGATGAGGAGGATCTGCCCAATCTCTATGACAGCTGGTATCTGCCTCTGATCGATGCGGAGGAGCCTATGCCGGACAGCATTGGATGACACCAGAATGGGGATCGTTCCCGCCCCATTTGGGGCGGAGCGATCCCCATTTGCGCAATGGTATGGAGCAGTGACATTTGAAAGGAGCAGTTATGAAAAGGACATCAAAACGAGTGATCGCATTTTTTCTAATACTGGTTCTGATGCTGTCTCTCTGTGCCTGCGCGCAAAAACAGCAAGCGGGAACAGACGAACCAAATCGAAGCGCCGATGGTGAGACGCTGTCTGGTATGCCCGATCAGAAACTGCCGGAAAAGCTGCGCCCGGGGGCCGGGGGATCGGATATGCAGCCGACACCGACCGGATTCTCCGCGGAAGCGGAACAATCTCTTGTTTGGCTGCGGGAGAGAATGGCTTTTCCGCAGACCATGTTCGGCGCGGCTTATCTGGGCTATGTGGAAAAAGCCGGCGATTGGCTGTCAGCGGCAGACCAGGCCATGCTGGAGGAATATCCCTTCCTTGCGGAGATCGACGAAACCCGCATCATCGGCAGTTCAGGCCATCTGTACGGTATCGTGCCGCTGGATGAAAATGCGACGGTTGCCATCAATCGTGTGCGATGGAATGAGAACACCGATACCTATGAGAACACCGAGGTCTGCTATCGGTCGGAAAACGGGGAACCGGTGCTGCTCTTTGCAAATCTTGACGGCGTTGCATACGAGACCGACACGCAGGTCTGGATCACTGACAACCGCGGGAACTCCTGCGAATGGTGGCCGTCCCTTGACGCGCTGAGCTGCCTTGTGCCCTGTGTATCGGACGATGGAGACTACCTCTCCTTCGACTTTACGGAATACGGCTGGCAGGGCGTTCCTTCCGAGCTTGCACCGTGGCTGGCAGACGGCTGGAGCGGCGTCTATGCCTCCGGGCTTGGCGGCAGCTGGATAACGCAGGCAGCGGCATGGGATACGGACCGTATCGCAAATTACTACCTGTGGTTCTTTCCCGAGGATGAGATGGGAGGAACGGTCGAACTGTATTGGGAATACGAGGGTGCCGATCCTTCTAAAACGACGTGGGAAGAGGTGTGGAGCGGTTTCTGGACGACCACATCCGTCATGGATGGGCCCAGTTATGTGACCGTCAGCCTGTCCCTTGTTGGCGGTGATAACTATGGCGTCACAGACGGCCCGTATTATATCTCGGAGACCTATCCGATTTTGATGAGTCCCAGCGGCGAGGAGATGGTGATCGGCGCTGGGGAGAACGAAGTCAGCCTGCCGTTTATGCCGAAGTACGACGCGCAGCTGTGCGTCCTGACGCTGGACAGCTTGCTCACCGACCCGCTCGGCTGATCTTCTGCGGATTACGGCCTGTTTCGGTATAGACCGTTACAGCGCCGGCATGGGAAGGAGGAATTTCAGATGCCAACACAGGTAACAAATTATCAATGCCCCAGCTGCACGGGACCGCTGCATTTCTCCGGTGCGTCCGGCCGGTTGGAGTGCGAATACTGCGGCGCCAGTTATGATGTGGCGGAGATCGAGGCGCTCTACGCAGAGAAAGAAAAAAAGGCGGCAGAAGCCCAGCAGGCGACGGAGGAAGGCGGCGCCGGGCAGAGCGCGCCAGCCGCGGATGGAGGCGCATGGGACACCTCTGACTTTTGCGAGGATTGGGGGGCTGAGGGCGACGGTATGCGGGCCTACGGCTGCCCCAGCTGCGGCGCGGAGCTCATCTGCGAGGAGAGCACGGCGGCGACCTCCTGCCCCTATTGCGGGAACCCCACCGTGGTGCCGGGCCAGTTCTCCGGGGCACTGCGGCCGGATTTCATCGTTCCGTTCAAGCTGAGCAAGGAGGATGCGGTAAAGGCCCTCAAGTCCCACTACAAAGGGAAGTTTTTCCTGCCGAAAAGCTTTACCGGTGAAAATCATGTGCAGGAGATCCGGGGGATCTATGTTCCCTTCTGGATGTTCGACGGCGAGGCGGAGGGCGACGCCCATTATGAGGCTGCCCGCTCCCGTACATACCGCTCCGGCGACTACGAGATCACGGAGACGAAACACTACGATGTCTACCGGGCCGGAGCCGTCACCTTTGAGAAGGTGCCGGTGGACGCCTCCAGCAAGATGCCGGACGGCCACATGGACTCCATTGAACCCTATGACTACAAGGAGCTGAAGCCGTTTTCCACCGCGTATCTCCCCGGCTTCCTGGCCGATAAGTTCGATGTGACGGTGGAACAGAGCCGGCAGCGGGCGGATCAGCGCTGTGAGGGGACCCTTGCCTCCGCGCTGCGCGGCACAGTGAAGCGTTATGACCTCTGCGTTCTCAGAGACAGCAGCGTTCACCTGCGCAGGGGCAAGGTGCATTACGCCCTGATGCCCGTCTGGATGCTGAATACCAAGTGGCATGGGAAGGACTTCCTCTTTGCCATGAATGGACAGACCGGAAAGCTGGTGGGCGACCTGCCGGTCAGCTGGGGGAAGTTCTGGGGGCTGTTTGCCGCCATCGCCGTCCCCCTGTCTGTGATCAGTTCGGCGCTGGTCCTATTGCCGTGAGAAAGGAGGCGGACCGGATATGAAGAAAGCATATACTGCTCTCGCGCTGGCGTTCCTGTTGGCGCTGTCCCTCTGCACTCCCGCAATGGCGGCAATGGAGTACGGCGTGATCTATGACGAAACGGAATCCTTGGGATCGCAGGAACTGACCATGCAGGGAGAACAGACCCTCCCCCAGCTCTCCCAGGCGCTGGGCCTTGATCTGCGGGTGGATGTATTGACCCAAAACAGCTATGACGGACTTGGCGACGCCGCCGCGGGGATCTATGAGGAATATGATTATGGCTATGGCGAGCACAAGGAGGGCGTAACGCTGACCATTCTGCTGGAACCGCAGGATGGGGATACCTACAGGATGGTTGACGAAAATGACTGGTGTGTCTACACCAGACTGAGCGATGAGCGGGGCAGCGGCCAGGAATTGTCCGACGCCGTCTACGATGCGGTACAGCCCTATATGGCGGCGCGGGCGTGGAACGGCGAGGACATGACCATGAGCGCCGTGGCGCTGACCCAGGCAGTGGACGCCATGGCGGAAACGGCGGAGGATTACATCCGCACAAATTGCCCGCCGGCCGGCTCCGGCGAGGATGCCGGCTTGGAAGAACCGGTGCAGGGCAGTGTCACGATGCAGTATGTATTTGATGCTGCAGACCTTCTCCCCTATGAGAAGTGGGAAAAGCTGGAGGCTCGGGCCGAAGCTATTTCCCAAAAGCAGGATTGCGGCGTTTATTTTGCTCTTGTGGATGATTACACGGAATTCGGAAACGGCAGTATCTATGAGGTCACCTATCAGCTCTATCACGGCAGTGAGCTCGGTATGGGCAGCGGGCGGGACGGCATCATCGTGCTCCTGAGCATGGCCGAGCGGAACTATGCCATGTTCGTCTACGGCGAATACGCCGAGTATGCCTTTGATGAATATGGGAAGGAGAAGCTGGAGGAGCAATTCCTGGGCGATTTTGGGGAAAACGACTGGTATGGCGGCATTTCCAATTACTTGGACGCCTGTGAGGAATATCTGACGAAGGCCGACGCCGGCAAGCCGGTGCGCCGTCCTTACTGGATCTGGTTCGTCATTTCAGCAGGATGCTCCTGTCTGGCTGCGGGGACGGTTTGCCTGTGGCTGCTGCGTAAGATGAAGTCCGTCCATCAAAAGGCGGAAGCCGATGCGTACCTCACCGCTGGCGGCTTACACCTGACAAAGCAGTACGACCGGTACACCCATACCACCGAAACACGCACCAAGATCCAGAAAGAGAGCTCGGGCGGCAGCGGCGGCAGCACCTACAGCGAAAGCGGGGGCGGCGGCAGCGGCCGCAGCGGGAAATTCTGAGAAGGAGGCCGGATGATGAAGAATTTGCTCCGGCGCCGCTTTCTCCCGGCGATTTTGTGCATGGCACTGGCCCTTGGCCTGTCCGCCTGCGGAGGAGAAGACACACCGCCCGTTGAAACGGAAACGGACGGTGCGATGGGCACCCTTTCCGGCAGCAAGGGAGAAAAAGATTCCAGGGTGGGTGTGTTCTCCGGCAGCGGGGAAGAAACAGCGGAGGCGGAATTGGCGGAGGAGTCCCTGAACCTGTTGTATGACGCCATGGCATACGATGACCAGTACGCCGGCGCGGTCGCCTATCTGGGATACAGGAAGCAGGGGGACTCCACCCCGCTGTCGGACTGGCTGGTGGAGAATTGTGCCGGATTGGTCGAGGCGATGCCGTTTCTGCTGCATATACCGGCCGAATGTATCCTCGGCGCAGGTTGGGGTGATTTATTCTGCATCGTTCCCCGGGATGAGAATACCAGCCTTGCCGTGAACCATGTCACCTGGGAATCGCTCGGTAACGGCGTTTGGCCTGTACCGGGTGAGGTGCTCTACCGGGAAGAGTGTGCCCAGCCTGTACTGATATTCGTAAATTATGAGCAATGGCGGGATGAACCGGACACGGAGATCGTCCTTGTGACAAACGATGGCGTGGAGGTGAAGTGGCTCCCGCTGACCGATGAATACGGCATTCCCATCGTGCCCACCGGGGAGAACTACCTTCCCATGCTGATGGATTTCGGCATCTGGGGCTATGTGACCGGGTTGGACTACCCCGAGGACTGGGAGCCGTCCGGGGACGACTGGTGGCTGCCTCCCACAGACTGGGGGCTGGCTTACACAAATTGGACCTGCGAGCACTGGTACATGGAGTTCGGCTGGGGCGACAGCGACCCGGACTATTCCGGACGCATCGATCTCTACCATCAGCCGGAGGATGGACAGGAGTATGCATACTCATATTCCGGCATCTGGCGTATGGAGGGCGACTGCCTGTATCTGGACCTCTCGGACGGCGCGGGCACCCGCATGAGCGGCAGCTTCCCGGTGCTGATCGACCCATCCGGCGAATCTCTCCATATCCAGCAGGATCGTGAAACCGGTGTGTGTCCACCCTTTTTTGGCGAGGGCATGACCTGTATGGATCTGATACGCGCCTATGGCTGAGAGAACATCAGGCGCACGAGTGTGGGACAGGCGTGAAAGGAGTATTTGTATGAGTATTTTTGACAGGCTAAAGCAGTCCGCCGTGGATGCCGCGGCGACGGCAGCCACAGCCATTGGAAACAAGCGGGAAACCTTTACCTTCGTGGCCCTCCCTGAGAGCCTTGCCCAGCTACAGGCTCTCCCGGAGGCGGTCCTTGACACCCCCTTTCAGACGGCGGCGCTGACCGTGCTGGCCCTGTGCGCCTATGCCGCTGACCGGCAGATCGGCACGGATATGCTGAATTGGCTGCGGGGGCCCCGTCCTTTGAACGGACAGGAGATCTCCTTCTTAAACGACCGTTTTCGTGACGGAAAGACCTACCTTCCATTCACCTACTTCGCCGGCTCTACCCCCGACAACAATTACACACCCAACCAGCCCTATACCATCCGGGTGGAAAGCAACCATGTTTCCGGTGAGGAGCAGGGCTATATGAAACTGTTTATCCCCTGCGGCGGCGCGGACAGCCCTCGCCCCATCAAACTCCGACAGCGGGGCAGCGATGGGAAGTGGTTCCTCTGGGAGCAATACCTGCTCACCGGTGTCCGTACCCCCAAGTCCGCCGACCCCTGGGCGTGAGTCAGGCGGCGCGGCTGTGGAGGCTCGGCTCATGGAAGCCGGAGCAGGCGGGAGCGATCAGAAAACCATCTGTATTTATCGGATTGGATAGAGGGTGCCGATCATGAAAACAGTGCTGTTTATATCATCCAATAAGGTGCTGGGACAGGGGTTGTCAGCGGCCATCCAGGCAAAGCCGGAGCTTGACTTCCTGTGGGCGGCCCAGCTCCATTATCCGCAGGCTGTGGTCGGCGTTGATATCTTTCATGCGGATGTGGTGATATTGGATATTGTGGATCAGGCGGATATGGATCAGGCGGTCGGGATCTGCCAACCTCTTCGGCAGGTTGAACAGGACCTCAAGATCCTGCTTCTGGTCAGGCCGGAACAGTCTGCCGTATGCAGCCGTGTCATAGATGCAAAAAATGCCGGACTGATCGATGATTTCGTCTTCTATGATAGTTCTCTGGCATATCTGCTGGCGAAATTGGCGGCGTTTTCATAGAATGATTGGGTATCAATGAAGAAAAACCAACTGCAATTATCTAACTTGTAACTACGAATAAATGGGTGATTGCTATGCGGCATGAGTCAAAATGGATCTGCTGTCCTCAGTGCGGCAGCAAAACGAAAGTCAAAGTATATGAAGAAACGGTTTTAGTAAAATTCCCGCTATACTGTCCAAAATGTAAAAAGGAATTCATGGTCAATGTGGTAAAACTGAAGATGGTATTGAGCGACGAGCCGGATGCTTAAAGCACAGAGCCTGCTGATCCCCCTGCCGGGGAAAAGCAGGCTCTGTTTTTTTATATAGTCATCCAATCTCAATGGCGTCCTTTGTCCGGAGTGCGGCAATGACCGATTCCACCACCGGGATCAACGCTTCGGCCTCCTGCTCACTGCATTCCTCAATCATAAGCCGAAGTTGTTGTAGAGCGGGAGTTTCGCGCTGCTGCTCAGGGTTAAAAATGGTTCTGGCATCAATACGGAGGGCACGGATCAAAGGGTAGAGCACCTCCATCTTGGGATTTGCCTTGTAGTTCTCAATATTCATCACGGTTCGCACATCGATATCCGCCATGTCTGCTACCTGAAGCTGGGTCAGACCGCGCCGATAACGTGTGCTCTTCACCGCATTCCCCAATGTATAGGAGAAGTCATACATCGCAGTTCACCTCAAAGATATTCTACAATACATCTTTTTGCGGGTGAATGCGACACAATTCGCTTGTTTGATGTATCGCAATACACGAACCAACAAGCCTGAGATACATAAAACTGAATTATATTATCGGCAAGACAGTCGCATTTGCCGAAGAACAAAAATTATAAGGGGGTGATGCTGGCTGTCTGTGTGCCGGCCGCGTAAGTGGACAAGGAGAAATGCAACATGGCAGATAACAGCTGCCGCATTAAGTTGTTCCATCTGGTTAAGCCGAGTCACACTGCTTTCAGGACAGCACGAGAAAGACTGTCAAGAAAAAAACGGGATACGCAAGCTGGGCATATAAGAAAGAAAGAAAAACCTCCGCCTGCTGCCCCTGTATCCCGCCCTGGACTTCTTAATGCAGATCAAGCACAGGTTGCCGATTCTCCATTTTTGCACGGGATCGGCAATTTATTTTTTACATATAATCTTTCTGTTGGGTGCCGTGATCCTCCGAACTGAAATTCGGTCTCATCCAAATTTCAGAAAACGGAGGAAAGTGTTATGGGCTTCAACAGAGATAGCTATGCCGCTCGAATCAAGAATTTACGGAAAAGCCGAGGACTTACGCAGGAGCAGCTGGCAGAGAAAATGAACATCACCAGTACATACATCCTGAAAATTGAAAACGGAAAGCAGACCGGCTCAGTTGAACTGGCTGTGGAGCTTGCAGCATTCTTCGATGTCTCCCTGGATTATCTTTTGTCGGGGAGAGAATTTAAAGCTATGGATCAGAAGCAGAACCTGCGAATGACCATTGCATTTTTGTCTGAATTGGAGGCAAAACTCTAAAACCTTCCATTTTGGGTAGGTAACCTTCCATTCTGTTTATGTAATTCTGAAACACACAGAGTTACAATCTTAGTGAGATCAGTTAATCTCACAGTACCTTGAAAAATACTGCTCCAGGCAGTCATATCCGGTAGCATAGATACATCAGCTGACGGAGCCAGCGTCAGGCCGAGTGCGCGAAGACCACCTGTGCGGATCATTTCCGCATCTAAGGACGGCCAATTAAGGTGCAGAGCGATACCCACTCAGGCCAGAGCAGGATTGGCACCCTGCTTCGCCAAGATCCCGTCAGCCCACAATGGTACTCCTGTACGCAGCTTCGGGCGTTCCCCGGAGGGGTGAGATTCCCGTGATGTGCGCCAGCACAGTTTATGTTGCCGCCCTGCCTGGGGAAGTAGTGTCGAATACAGGCAAAATTCTTGATATTAGAAGCAATGGAGGTCGCCTGCAATGTAGTAGAGCAAGCCAAGGCTTCCCCAACCAAATTGGGCGGCCTCTATTTTTGTGGTATCAAGGTTCAGTAAAACCGTAAATGAAGGGAGGATTACTATGACAGTACAGAATGTAAACATCGATTACTGTGGCATTATCACGCTGCTTAAAAACCTTGTCCAGATTGGGAAATGCACCGAAAAAGAGGCTCAAAAAATTGCAAGCTACCTCTCTGTGCAGGATGGTGTGGAGATCATTCTGTTTCCCTGATTTTCGTTGCATTTGGTGATAGCTATTGGGGCAAAAGTGTGGTAGTGTTTGTTGCTGTAAGGAGGTGAACTGACATGGAGAAAAAGCAGCTGACCGATGGAAGTATGGCCCTGCAGGAAAAGCAGTGCAGAGTTATTACGATAGAGGCTACTGAAAAGCAGCAGGACATCAAGCTGCGGGTAGCTGCTTACGCCCGTGTCAGCTCTGCTTCCGATGACCAGCTCAACTCCTTCGCCGCTCAGAATCGGTACTACGCAGACCTGATCTCCGGAAAAGAAAACTGGAGCATGGTGGACATTTATGCAGATGAGGGTATCACAGGCACTTCTGCTGAAAAGCGGGAGGACTTCCAACGACTTCTGGCAGATTGCCACAGAGGGCTGATTGACCGGATATTGGTGAAATCCATCTCCCGATTTGCCCGAAACACCACAGAATGTCTGGAGACGATCCGAGAACTGAAAGCGCTGGGAATCAGCATCTACTTCGAAAAAGAAAATATCGACACATCCACCATGTCCGGTGAGATGATGACGGCCATATTCGCTGCCTTCGCTCAGGCTGAGAGCGAATCAATCTCAGGTAATATGCGGTGGAGCTATCAGAAACGAATGCAAAGCGGTAAGTTCATTACCTGTAAGGCACCGTTTGGATACCGGTTGTGCGATGGGAGGCTTGAAATCGTAGAATCCGAAGCACAAATCGTGCGGTTGATCTTCGACAGGTTCCTGGCTGGGTACAGCACCACAGAAATCGCATCGGAAATCACAAGCTTAGGAATTCCCACAAGAGATAAAATCCCATACTGGCAGCACACAACGGTCTGCTATGTCTTGCAAAACGAAAAATATGTCGGTGACTCCCTGCTGCAGAAACGATATTCGACTGATACCCTTCCGGTCAAAAAGAAGATAAACCATGGAAATAAGGATCAGTACTACATTGCAGACAGTCACCCACCTATTGTGGACAGGCTCATATTTGAAAGGGCGCAGGCGCTGTATCAGGCGAAAAGCTCTAAAATTACCCATTCACCTCGGGAGCAATATCCCTTCACCATGACGATCCTGTGCGGAAACTGTGGGACATACTTCAAAAGGAAAATGTCAAAGGACATAACATACTGGGTGTGCCGCAAACACGACAGACAAAAAGATGCCTGTGTCATGGAACAGATACCAGAGTCCCAAATCGAGGAAGCCGTCCTGCGTCTGTACTATAACCTCAAGCACCATGGAGAGCCGATCCTCTCCCAGATGATCACCAGTCTCCTGACGATCCGCAACCGCAGAATGCTCTGGAGTCTGGATGTCATTGAGCTGAACAAGCAAATATCTGAACTTTCCAGTCAGAATCAAATGTTGACCACGCTGAAACAGCAGGGCCTCATTGATCCTGACATTTTTATATCCCAGAGCAATGAGCTGACCGAACAGCTCCGCGCTGCAAAGCTGAAAAAGGAACGCCTGTTAGCCTCCGATGGCGACAACACCATCGCTCAAACGCAGGAGCTGATGGATATCTTAGAAGCAGGGCCGGATTTCCTTGATGCCTTCGATGCAGAGCTGTTCGGTGAACTGATTGACAAGATTATTGTGGACAGTAAAGAACAGCTTCGATTCCGCCTGAAAAACGGATTGGAGCTTACAGAAACCATTGAAAGGACGGTGCGCTGATGGGAAATCGGAAACTGCCCTTCGGCTATCACATGGAACTGGGTAAAATCGTACCTCATCCACCGGAGGCAGTGCTGGTAAAGCATATCTTCCAGGCGTATATCGCCGGAGAATCCTACAACAGCCTGGTTGAGTGGCTTCGGGAGCAGAAGATTCCATACGATGTTGGAAGGGTCTGGAACAAAAATATGGTAGCACGGATTCTGGAGGATCGCCGTTATATCGGTGACAAGGGCTATCCTGCTATCCTGCAGGAAGAAACTATGACAAGTGCGATAAAAAAACGCAACGCCAAGCAAGTGACCACCCATATTACAGAGGCACAGAAGATCCTTCGCCGTCTCAGTGGGTGGACAGAAACGAAGCAGATAGAACAGCAGGTGTTAGGTCTGCTCAACATGCTGCTCAACAATCCGGAACGGATTCAAGTGGTGTCGCCCCATCCTAAAAGCGAGAATGTGGAACTGCAAAGGCAATTGGATGCAGTGCTATCCTGCCAGCCAATCGACGAAGATGCAGCTCAAGAGCTTATCCACTCCATTGCCTCTGTACAATATAGTGCTATCGATGCAGATGAATATGAGAGTATCCGGCTCCGGCGAATATTTGCCCAGCATCCGGTCATGCGTGAATTGGACGCAAAACTGCTGAAAACCACGGTATCCGCAATCCGTGTATACAGTGATAAATCCATAGCCATACGACTGAAAAATAATCAAATCATAGGAGTGAACCACAATGAGAGACAATCCACCCAGAGTCATTACGATCCCTGCGAAAGTGGAAAGCACAGCACAGCAGGCTGTCCAGCGGCAGCTGCGAGTCGCCGCTTACTGCCGGGTATCTACAGATGACGAGGAACAGCTCACCAGCTACGAAGCCCAGCAGACCTACTATACCGACAAAATCATGGGCAATAAGGACTGGACGATGGCAGGCATTTTTGCCGATGAGGGCATCACAGGAACTTCTGCCCGAAAGCGCCCTGAATTTCTGAAGATGATCCGCCAATGCAAGCGTAAGAAAATCGATATCATCCTGACCAAGTCCATCTCCCGCTTTGCCAGAAATACGGTAGACTGCCTGAACTATATCCGGGCTCTCCGGGAATTGGGTATCGCAGTCATCTTCGAAAAGGAAAACATCAACACCATGGAGTCGGACAGCGAGATCCTCATCACCATGCTGGGCGCCTTCGCCCAGGCGGAAAGTGAGAGCATCAGCGCCAATGTCCGCTGGGGCAAGCGGCAGGCCATGCGGGAAGGTAAAGCCATCATACAGTACAAACGCCTGTATGCATACGAGAAGGGCGAGGATGGTATGCCCCAGATCATTCCGGAACAGGCAGATGTCGTCCGGTCGATTTATGACCGGTACCTGACCGGCGCCAGCCTGCGGATGCTCAAAGACTGGCTGGAATCGGAGCAGATCCCCAATGTGGCAGGAGGTGCAGAGTGGACCATATCATCGATCCGCAGCATCCTGACCAATGAAAAATACTGCGGTGATGTCCTGCTCCAAAAGACCTACATCAGTGACTGTATCAGCCGAAAGGTAATCCGCAATACAGGTCAGCTCCCAATGTACCTGGTGGAAAACCATCATGATGGAATCGTAGACCGAAAGACATTCGATGCGGTACAGGCAGAAATGGCAAGGCGCAACGCAGGAAAAAGTCCTTCAAAAAAGAATGCTCCCACGGGAATGACCTCCTATGCCAGCAAATATGCGCTCTCAGAGCGGCTTGTATGTGGAGAATGTGGAACACTGTACCGCCGATGCACATGGTCCAAACGGGGCAAAAAACGGGTTGTATGGCGCTGCGTCAGCCGACTGGACTATGGAACAAAATATTGCCACAACTCGCCATCAGTCGATGAAGATCAGCTTCAGCGGTCGATTCTCGCAGCAATCAACTCTGCAATGAGCCGGAAAAGCACACTCATCCGGAAAATCACCGGAGCTATGGAACAGGTGCTGGCACCGATTCCAGGCGAGAGCATGAGCCTGTCAGATATAGAAAGTCGGCTGGATGAGCTGAATGACCTGACAAGGACTCTGGTGGCAAAAGCCGCTCATGCAGAAAATCCATCCATCTATACAGTCCAGCTCAAGGAAATTATGGACGAGGCCGCTGTTCTGAAGGAAAAACGGCAAGCCATAGAAGAACAGCGAAAAAGTAATACGCAGGCAATTCGACGGATCGAAGAAGCTGCCGCGGTCATGGAGGGCGCATCTGCAGAGATCCAGGAATGGGATGAAACCCTCATCCGACAGCTGGTGGATACGGTGAAGGTCGTTTCTGCGGAACATATCACGGTGATCCTGCGCGGGGGCATTCAAGTGGAGCAGGATATGATATAATGAGAAAAAGAAGGTGAACGATATGATTTATGCGACCGGCGATACCCATGGCAATTTCGAGCGGTTTCAGCCCGAATACTTCCCGGAGCAAGCTGAAATGACCAAAGAGGATTACATGATCATCTGCGGCGACTTTGGTGGTCTGTGGGACGGGCGAAAAAAAGATAATCGGAACCTGGACTGGCTGGAATCCTTACCCTTCACCGTGCTGTTTGTCAGCGGCAATCACGAGAACTTTGATCTGCTGGGGAAATACCCTGTCGAGGAATGGAACGGTGGGAAAGTCCAGCGCATCCGCCCGCATGTGATCCATTTGATGCGGGGACAGGTGTTTGAACTGCAGGGATACACATTCTTTACTATGGGCGGAGCAAGGAGCCACGATATGGAATACGGTGTACTGAATCCCTACGCTCCAGATTTTGAAGAACAATACTGGACACTCCGCAGGATGGGGGCCAGTTTCCGTGTAAACCATCGTTCCTGGTGGAAACAGGAGCTTCCGAGTGATTTGGAATATGAAGAAGCCCGAAACAATTTGGAGCGTGTCCGGCATGAAGTGGACTATATCATCACCCACTGTGCTCCCAGCAGTATTGTAGACCAACTGGGCGCAGGAGGATATGCCCATGATCCCCTGACAGATTATCTGGAGGAAGTCAAAGAAAGAACACGGTTTCATTACTGGCTGTTCGGACACTATCATGACAACAAAATCTTGGATGACCGATTTGTTCTTCTCTGGGAACAGATGATCCGGGTGGTGTAAACAGGCCAAAGAGAAGTGCGGGAATATCCTGCGTTTCTCTTTGGCCTGTTTTCGGTTAAGCATAATTTATCAGGAAGGAGAAACCATGAACACTCGCAAAAACATCGACTATTCTGCCATGTTTGCGGATTTGGATGCAGCAGTAACTGCTGACTTTTCTCAAGTGCAACTATACTGCGAATTAGGCCGAATTGTATGTGGTCGTTCTGAAAAGGGTGCTGCGGTTGCTGCTGCCAAATACCTGTCTGAACAGTATCCGAATGTCCCTGGTTTCTCCCCGCGCAATCTGCGGAGGATGCGTGATTTTTATCGGATGTATGGTGAAAACGAAGAACTTTTGAAACTCGCCGCAGAGATCTCCTGGACACAAAATGTTGTGATTCTGGAGGCGGACCTGAACATGGAGGAGCGACGCTGGTATCTGCTGGCCGCAAAACAGTACGGATGGTCAAAATCCGCACTTCAGAACGCTATCCAGGAATGTGCTCATCAGGAACTCACGCTCGACGAATTTGAGGTTCCATGTTATACTGATCATGAAGAAAATCAATTGGAGAGTTCCGAAAATGATCAAGATACTTTTTCTCTGTCACGGCAATATTTGCAGAAGCCCGATGGCCGAGTTTGTGATGAAAGATATGGTGAAGAAAGCTGGTCTGGCACAGGAGTTCCAGATCGAATCAGCAGCTACCAGCACCGAGGAAATCGGAAATCCTGTTTACCCACCTGCCCGCCGGAAATTGGTCGAGCATGGAATCGACTGTTCCGGCAAAACAGCATGGCAGCTCCAGAACAGCGACTACGACAAGTACGACCTGCTGATCGGCATGGATCGCGCCAATATCCGGAGTATGTACCAGATCTGTGGTGGCGACTTTGCCGACAAAATGCACCTTCTGATGGATTTTACAAGCCGACCCGGAGAGGTAGCCGACCCGTGGTACACCGGCGACTTCGATGCGACCTGGCAGGATGTTATGGAAGGCTGTCAGGGACTGCTTGATGATTTGCTGAAGAAAAGAGGTGTGATATGAATGGGGCAAGAGGATAAGATTCAGCTTTTTGAAGATAAGCGCATCCGCACAGCCTGGGACGAGGATAAAGAGGAATGGTACTTTTCTGTTGTTGATGTCGTTGCAGTTTTGACCGATCAGCCGGATCAGCGTGGCGCAAGCAACTACTGGGCAAAGCTGAAACAACGCCTTAAAGACGAAGGTGCAGATCAGTTGCTGACAAATTGTCAGCAACTGAAATTGAGGTCCCCAAAGGATGGAAAACGGTATAATACTGATGTGGCAGATACGGAACAGCTTCTGCGTATCATCCAGTCCATACCATCTCCCAAAGCTGAGCCGTTTAAGCTATGGTTGGCACAGGTTGGTCGGGAGCGAATCGAAGAAACGATAGATCCGGAACTGACCATTGAACGGGCGCTGGAAACCTATCTGAAGAAAGGCTATACCCGTGAATGGATCAATCAGCGACTGCAGGCGATCCAGGTTCGCAAAGAGCTGACCGATGAATGGGATGCCCGTGGTGTTCAAAAGGGCATTGAGTATGCCATTCTTACAGATGAGATATCCCGAGCATGGTCCGGGATGTCCACCAGACAGTATAAGAATCTCAAGGGGCTGAAAAAGGAAAACCTGCGGGACAATATGACTACACTGGAATTGGTTCTGAATATGCTGGCCGAGGCTACGACCACAGAAATTTCCAAGCAGAAAGCACCGGAATCTTTTTCTGATAATATCGAAGTGGCTCGTGCAGGCGGTAAAGTCGCTGGAGATGCCCGAAAGGCTATTGAGTTGCAAACAGGTGTCCCTGTTATTACGGAAAAGAATGCTGCCCAACTCAATCAAGTGATAACCGATTTGATTGAAGGGGGTATCTCCGAATCGGAAGTTGACTCATCAAAACAAGAATAAATAATTTGAGTTTTGCGGAGATAACATGACATCTACAGCGTTTTGATGTTACATAAAAATAGCCACACCTTTCGGTGTGGCTATTTTTATGGATACCGTGAGAAATCAAAATGCTCGAGGCAAATGAATTGTCCCTGCGCCGAGGTTTTCGCCTCCGGCAAAAACGCTCTTACGGCGCAAAAGCGCCGCCCCACTGTGTGGGGCCCCATATCCTGCCGGCATCTATACTGTTGTGATGTTCCAACAAGCCGCAAGCGATTTCGCTTGCGGCTTGTTTTTTGTTTATTCAGATATTGTTTGAATTATAATCTGGACGCCAATTCCGCGTTCATCCAGGAACCAGAGTTCCCCGGTGAAGCTGCCGTCTGGCTGGGGAGTGAGGGTGGTGTAGGTCTGGCCGTCCCGTTCCTCATCCTGTCGGATCAGGATACAGGCTGTGCCCTCCACAAGAGGAAGCTGATAGCTGCCATCGGTCAGGGCCAGGGCCTCAGCCTCGGACAGTGTAGTCTCGTTCAGAAGTGTGCCATTCTCATCCAACTGGAAGAAGGTGCAGGACGCTATCCGGGGAATCCGTTCTATGGCGAGTTCTACCGAGAGCACGTCTTGTGTGGTGCAGCCGTTGATGGTTGAGGTGTACTTGGTCTCCTGTTTGAGGGTGACGCCGTCGCTCTGATAGGAATAGCCTTTTGTGAGATAGAGAGAGCCATCCGCCCGCTGATAGACCAGGCAGGCAGTCCAGATGCAGTCCTGATCGCTTATGGAGGAAGAGGAGGCGGGACCGAAATACAGCGTGCCTGAGAGGCTTTCGGTGGTTTCGCTGTCCGTAATGTGGGAGCGGATATCGGTGTTTGCCGCGTCGGATTGATGGGCAATGATGACAGAGGAGGGGTCCTCCGGATCAGTGGAGGGGAGAAAGTCAAAGAAGAGTGCCTGCCCATCCAGATCGGTGAAGGCATACCTGCCATCGTTCTGGCGTTGGGCGTTCAGTATTTTGGTGTCCCCATAAGTTTCCCAGTCCCGGTCAAAGTCGTGATCATCAATAGGCCGATAGACCATGTAGTAGCCCACCCAGCGGTCCTGAACAGGACTCTGGGCCTCCGGCTGGGCCAGGCTGACCGGCCGGAGCAGTACCAGCAGCAGAACAAGGGCGATCCCTACAGCCGGAATCAGGAACCGGCGGTCAAGGCGTTTCTTCGCTGTCATTATCCTCATCCTCCAATCGTCCGTCGAAGCGCAGGATATCCCCTACGTCGCAGTTGAGGTAGTAACAAATTTTGTTGATGGTGTGAAAGCGTACGCCGTTCGCCTTGCCGGATCGCAGGATAGACAGATTGGCCTCGGTGATGCCAACCTTGGTACACAGCTCCTTGGCAGTCATATGGCGGTCTTTCAGAATTTCACTCAGATGTACGGTAATGGCCATGGAAGTACCTCAGATAATGGACTGGTTGTCCTCCTGGAGCTCCTTGCCCTGCTGGAGGCAGCGGCACAGCAGGTAGAGGGCGGCGGCCAGCACCAGGGAGGACAGAGGGATATACACCTGAAAATGGGACTGGAGCGGTAACGCCAGGAAGGTAAGCTGAAACAGGTTTTTCAGAACGGTGAGCAGAGCGGACCATACCACCAGCTGCCGGCACCAGCGGGCTGTGAGGGCACACTGTTCCACGGCCTCCTGGCTGAACAAGCCCGCTTTCAGAACGGCGGTAAGGGAGGCTGCCTGAGCCAGCAAAAAGGCGGTGAACAGGTCGGCCACCAGAGGAAGGAGCGTCAAAATAAACTGGAGGATCAGTCCGCTGGTGATGGTATCGTTGATGCTGTTGGATTCAAAGAGCAGCTCATAGCCAGAAGGGTCGTTCAACGGCGCCTGGATGGCTTGGTTGGCAAAGCCGCCGATCCGGTTGTACGCCGTTCCAAAGGCCGCCAGCAGGGCGCAGGCCCACAGCAGGATACGAAGCACACCGGCCAGCCGGTCAGTCGCCTCTTCCTCCAGCCGACGCAGCACCCGCAGGACCAGCCAGGCTGCCAGCACGGAGAGATAGACGCACAGGGAGACAAAGGGCCATATCTCCGGAATCTGCATGGGGAGCAGGGTGGGGTTGACAGAGAAAAACACCATGCAGAATCCAACCCCGCAGGCGGGCAGCAACAGCCAGTCCTCCCATACCAGGGGCCCCCGGTCTTTGGGCAGCACCAGAAGCAGCAGGGGCAGCAGGGTAACAGCCAGGGTGATTGCCCAGGCTCCCAGATTGCCCCAGGGACCGGACAGGGAGAGTTCCCGCAGCCCCTGGCCTGGGGCGGAGAGCAGGCCTGGCAGCCCCTGCGGATCATAGCACGACAGAGCAAGGGCCGTCAGCCCTCCGACCAGAGCGGCGCATAGCAGGATCAGAATATGCTTGCGTGTCATGATGCTCACCTCAAATTATTGTTTTATTATAATTTCATCTTGAGCATAACAGAAGGATTATTGTTTGTCAATAATTTTTGCTTATTTTAAAATATGAGCGGAAGGTATAAAAGAAAGCGGAGCGGCAAGAAGATCTTGCCGCTCCGCTGCGCGTTGGGTACAAAGCTGTTTTCCGGCTAGAGATGGGAGAATAGCAGGACCTTACTTTTCCCAGGTTTCCCGACTGCCGGACTTGACATATTCGTGGGAGTTGGTGGCCTCAGCGATGTCGTGATAGGCCCAGTTGTCCTTGTCCACATCGCAGAACTTCCGCAGCTGGTCGGCGTGCTTATCCACATAGGACTCATCAGCGCTGCGGCCCAGCAACCGGTTGGTGATGACGGTGACCTCGGCCCGGGTGATGGTCTGATAGGGGCGGAAGGTGCCGTCGGTAAAGCCGTTGATCCAGCCGTACTGGATGGAGCCGACCACCACATCATAGAACCAGTCATCCTCATCCACATCAGAGAAGATATTTTTGCCCTCGGTGCTCAGGTCGCCGAAACGCATACCCATGGCGGTAAATTCGGCCCGGGTGATGACGCGGGTAGGCTCAAAGCGGCCGCCGCCCACGCCCTCCAGAATGCCGATGGAGGCCAGGGTGTTGACTGCGTCGGCGTACCAGGCGCCGGCGGGCACGTCGGAGAAGGAGACGGTCTGGGTCACGTCCTTGTTCAGCAGCAGGTTGTAGAACATCTGGGCCGCCTCGGCGCGGGTCATGTTCTGGCTGGGACCAAAGCAGCTATTGGGGAAGCCCTGGAGGTAGGCGAAGTGATCCTTGGTGTTGAGCCAGTCGGATACGCCGGTGTCATCGGGGGTGGGAGGCAGCTGCCGGAAGGAGACGGAGATGGTGTGAGCTTCCTTCACATTTTTGAAGGTGTAGCTGTCCACAGCACCTGCGCTCTCGCCATCCACCAGCACGTCGTCGATCTCATAGCCCTCATCGGCCTTCATGGTAAAGGTCTTGCTGCCGCCGCGGGAGACCCGCACGGAGCCGCTGGGGGAGATGGAGCCGCCTTCACCGGCGCTGGCGCTGATGGTGTAGCGGGTAACGCTGGGGATATCAGATTCCTCCCAAACCAGAGCGAACGGAGAGAAGCCGCCGGAACCGACCTTAAAGACAATGTGAGTATCTGTTTTCTCCAGGATGCTCACTTCAGATACCGTACATCCGGCAATGTCTCCGGCAACTTCATTGGAGGCCATATCGCGGTGAAGATCCTCAAAGTGAAGCAGCGTAAACTCTGTATCTTTGTTTGTGCCGGCGGGATAAGGCCAGGAAACGGTAACATCGGCAGAGGCCTTGACCCATGTGTTGCCGTTATATCTGTCCACCAGATCAAGATATTTCAGATCATAGTTGCGGACCATTCCTTCCGGAACAGGTTTGGCCAAGGCCTGATCAGCTTTATCCTCAAGCAGCTGAGTGCGATTGGACTCGCTGGAGGTGCTCTCAATGATGTCGTCAAACAGCAGGGCAATGCCGGTGGAATCAGTCACCGATACATTGCTGTCATTGATGGTAAATGTGACGCCATCAGCGGTGGTGACTCCGACTTTGCCGCTGGTGGCAGGCTGGTTCAGGTCTGCATACTCTACCTTACTGGTCGTGCCTCGGACATTCAGAATGCCGGTATTAGAGATCACGCCGTAAGTCTCCCCGGAGGTGCTGCCCTGATCAACGGCATAGATCTTGCCTTGGTCCACAGCGCCGGAATAGATGCCCATGTTGAAGTGCTTATTGACTTCAAGGCCAACTGCAAATTGGTCGCTGACAATGGCTTTTCCTGTGTCATCGGTGAATAGCAGGCGAACAGGGTCCTGTCCATCCGTGTCCGGAACGATTTTGTAAATGTCTGTGGCTGTTTCGTTATACGGGATGACCTTCCAAACCTTTCCGCTGCCTTCCTCTTTAAACCGGATATCGGTGGGAGCCAAGCCTGCCTTGGCCTCAATGCGGAAACCAAATTCCGGCAGGGAGGTGCTGCTGGTGATGGTGCCGTTGTCTTCTGTGACATGGTTGGAGCCCTGCTCGCCGCCCATATATACGGTGATGTCGGCAGGATCGATGGTGACATAGTATTTGTCCTCGGCCACAAAAGCCAGCGCATAGGAAGTGCCCGGCGTCAGACCGGTCAATGTCACATCAAGGACCTCACTGTTGACCAGAGGAAGCAGGGTCAGCGTTGCGCCGTCTGCGGGGATACCATCGTCCTTCAGCGGGATGTAGCCAATGTGCAGACCGACGCCCTTCTCAACCGAAGAAGGTCTGGACATGGAGAAGTGCAGAGTGTCTGAGTCGGCTTTAAACCAGAGGGCGCTTCCCTTAACAGCCCAGTTAGCCTGGCCCTCGCCGGCCTTGACCAGGGCGTCAACTTGGTTTTTGGAGTCACTGGAGGCGGCGCCCAGCCACAGGGAGGGGTAGGGTTCATCCAGAGTCAGTGTACCGAAAGAGGTGTTTATAGTCGTGTTGCCCTGGAGTACGCCGGATGCGATATAAATGTTTTCGTTGGCATCCTTGGCGGAGCCGCCGGTGGCGGAAATCTGATAGGTCGTTCCGTTGTCAGACAGTGTGCCGCCATTGAGCCGCACTTTGGATTCACCTGCGACCGTATATTTGATACCATAAGAATTGCCGGAGATGGTGCCGCCGTTCATCACGAATTCGACGCCTTTGAAGTTAGGTTTGCCGCTTACCTCAACGCCAGTGCCGTTTCCGGAGATAGTACCGCCGTTCATGGTAAAGAGAGAACCGTTGTTGACACGGACCGCAACGCCGGTGCCAAACAGGCCAGCGCCCTTGGTGCCGGAGATCTCTGCGCCTTCTTCCATGATGACTTCAGGACGGCCGCCGGACTGATTGGCAATATAGATCGCGGTGCCCTTATTGTTTAAAATCTTGCCGCGAATGGTGTACCTGGAGCCATTGTTGGTGTACAGCACCTGGCCGTCCGATAAACCCGCACTGGAAACGCAATTCTGTACGACGCCGGTAGGGCCGATCTCAATATGGCCGTACCAGGAACGCATGACGGGATTGTTTTCCACCTTTTCCACGGTGCCGTTGACCAGGGCGGTATGCTGATAATCTTTTCCCATATCGTCCATGTAAAGGGCGGAGATTCCAGTGATATTGGTCATTTTTGCGCCCTGTTTCATATCCAGGTCGCTGGCATACATACCGATCACGGAACCCTGACTGGCATTGGCATTAAAATCCCGGATTTCACAAGAAGCGGCCAGGGTGATACCCGAATCTCCACGCCCATGAACTGCCACGCCTGTGGTTCCCTGCCACATATCATTGTCTGCTTTGATATTGACAATTTCACCGCCGATGGTGGCAGAACCGCCGTCCACACAGACGGCGCGGCCCACAACATCCCGGATGACGGCGCCATCGTCAATGGTAATGTTGGTGCCCTGCGCCCATACGGCACCCACGGGGCCAATACTTCCGGAGGCACCCTTGATTCGGTCATTTGCGGTGTCGTCGCAGATGATGCTGCCCGTTTCCATGGTCAGGGAGGCACCGGCGATGACCCGGACTGCGGACATGCCGCCGAAGTTCTTCAGGGTTGCGCCGCTGCCCAGAATGATCTCAGCCTGAGCGGCATCTGTGCCATAGGCTGCGATCATGGCATCCTGCACGCAGAGACTGTTTTTACTGGTGTCACCGCCACTGCTGGCCTGGGTAAAAATGGTTCCTTCATGCCGGCCGGCATCATCCAGAGTGACATTTTTCAGTGTGACCGAGGCTCCTTTTCCTGCGGGAACTGTGACCTCGATCATAGCGGGGTTATAGGTAGAGCGGGCGGTATCTTGTATCTGTTTAAAATCCTCCGCGCGGGTAATGGTGTAAATCTCCTGTATTTGCCCCTCTTCCGCGGGCAGGCTGGAAATGATTACATAGTGGTCTGTGATGCGGGCACAGGCGGCTGCCTCTACGTCCGACATCAGATAGACGGTATAATATTGGTTGTCTGCATCCTGATTGATGGCGTCTACAGCAGCCTTTAAAGAGGTATACGGATTTTCCTTTGAGCCCAACTCGCCTTCTCCGCCTGTTGCTGCAACATAGATCGTCTTACCTGTCGGTGTAGCATTCTCTTCCGGCTCTTCAGCCAAAGCTACAGCTGGTAGAAGACTCAGCAGCATGGCGCAGGTAAGCAGCAGGCTTAAGATATGCTGTGTGATTCGTTTCATCTGCGTTCCCTCCTGTATAAAATGTGTGCGTCTCCACGCACCTGAAATAGGGATGGTGTTGCTTGGCGGCGGTGCTGTTTGCATATGCTGCCCGCGCACACTGGGTAGCCGCACCCCTGAGAATATAAACCTGGGACAGGACAATTCTTATGGTTGGGCAGGAGTAGAAATTTACAAGAAATCCAGACCTATTCACCGTGTAGTATTTTGTCGAAATGGTACTTGTGCATTTTCGATAGTCTCAGCGGAGCGGCAAGAAGATCTTGCCGCTCCGCTGCGCGTTGGGTACAAAGCTGTTTTCCGGCTAGAGATGGGAGAATAGCAGGACCTTATTTTTCCCAGGTTTCCCGACTGCCGGACTTGACATATTCGTGGGAGTTGGTGGCCTCAGCGATGTCGTAATAGGCCCAGTTGTCCTTGTCCACATCGCAGAACTTCCGCAGCTGGTCGGCGTGCTTATCCACATAGGACTCATCAGCGCTGCGGCCCAGCAACCGGTTGGTGATGACGGTGACCTCGGCCCGGGTGATGGTCTGATAGGGGCGGAAGGTGCCGTCGGTAAAGCCGTTGATCCAGCCGTACTGGATGGAGCCGACCACCACATCATAGAACCAGTCATCCTCATCCACATCAGAGAAGATATTTTTGCCCTCGGTGCTCAGGTCGCCGAAACGCATACCCATGGCGGTAAATTCGGCCCGGGTGATGACGCGGGTAGGCTCAAAGCGGCCGCCGCCTACGCCCTCCAGAATGCCGATGGAGGCCAGGGTGTTGACTGCGTCGGCGTACCAGGCGCCGGCGGGCACGTCGGAGAAGGAGACGGTCTGGGTCACGTCCTTGTTCAGCAGCAGGTTGTAGAACATCTGGGCCGCCTCGGCGCGGGTCATGTTCTGGCTGGGACCAAAGCAGCTATTGGGGAAGCCCTGGAGGTAGGCGAAGTGATCCTTGGTGTTGAGCCAGTCGGATACGCCGGTGTCATCGGGGGCGGGAGGCAGCTGCCGGAAGGAGACGGAGATGGTGTGAGCTTCCTTCACATTTTTGAAGGTGTAGCTGTCCACAGCACCTGCGCTCTCGCCATCCACCAGCACGTCGTCGATCTCATAGCCCTCATCGGCCTTCATGGTAAAGGTCTTGCTGCCGCCGCGGGAGACCCGCACGGAGCCGCTGGGGGAGATGGAGCCGCCTTCACCGGCGCTGGCGCTGATGGTGTAGCGGGTGGTAGTACCGTTTTCTGCGAAGGAAGCTTCAATGGTGTGATCAGTGGTCACACTTTCAAATTTGTAGGAGGTTGTCACCGCCACGCTCTGGCCATCCACCTTTATGTCGGAGATGTGGTAGCCGTCGTTTGCGGTGATGGTAAAGGTTGCGCTGCCGCCATAGTCCACCTCGGCGCTGTCAGGGGTAATGGTGCCGTTGGGACCGGCAATAGCGGTGATAAGAGCCTTGCTCTTCAGCAGGGTGACCGCGGGGTCAGAAGGAACAAATATCTTGCTCTGGTCCTTGGCGATTTGTGCATTGAAGTCGCCGGAGACAGCCAGGGTGGTACCTTCAGAAAACTTTGCACCGGGCAGGGCGGCGGAGAACTCAGCTATGGCATTCCAATTGGCGGCGTTCTCCCAGCCATCCTTCATGGTGCAGGGGATGGTGAGAAGCCCGTTTTCGTAGGTAATTGTTCCAGGCGCAAAGATATCGCTGGTAAATGTAATCTTGCCGGGGTCCACAGTCAGATCCTCATTTAGATGGATCTGGATGGAAATGTCCCGCAATGCCTCACCTGCCTTCAGACGGTTTTTCAGGTTATCGCTGACAGTATAGGTGAAGCAGTAGGGGATCTGATAGGTCTTATCCACGTCAGTCTTGCCAACCAGGGTGGCGGGAGCGCTGGCCGTCATGAAGCCGTAGTCTGCGGTGGGCTGCACCAGGGCAAGAGCGGAGCCGTTGATGGAGTTGGGGAAACGGATGGTCAGCTTGCCGTTCTGCTCCGCAACGGGATAGAAACAGACAGGAGCGCCGGCAACGGGTTCGCCATTCTCACCCACCGCTACAACGCCAGCATAGATGGGCAAGGCTGCCGCACCGGCAGGCTTACTGATCTCCAGTGCAGTGACAGGCTCGCTGCCGACAGCCCACAGAGCGGCCAGAACTGTGTCGCTCCACCCTGTTTGAACAGCGGCAGAGGTAACCGAGGTGATGCCCGCATCGGACGCATTGCCAAACTTCACGCCAGAGCCGGGAGGTGTAAGGGTGACGTTATACTTTTCAAGATAGACAGTTGGATTTCCCAGGTCCATCGTGCCAGAGATCGTCATGTAGCGGCTGATATGGCCAAATTGGGAAGTAGAAACAGAAATATCATTAGAGACGCCATCGGTGAAGTCATACTTTCCGGTTTCCCCGTTCAGTGTTGCGGTGACATTCATGATATTGTCGGAAATGGTGCCGCCATTCAGAATGACGCACTCATTGCCCCAGGAGTCATCATTGTATTGTACGCCGCCGCCATAACCGGTGGTGATGTTGCTGGTGATCTCACCGGCATTCATTGTAAAGGACCCGCTGCGGCGGACAGAGACGCCGCCAGCCAGAGAAGGATTTCCTACCGAGCAGTTATTCGAGATACTGCCGCCATCCATGATAAAGCTTCCGCGGGACACAATGACTGCGGCGCCGTCATTAACAGAGGTATTGCCCGTGATTTTGGCACCGTCATACATTGTCAGCCTGGCGCCGGTAAAGTTGTTTGCCAGCCAGATACCGGCAGAATACTGGGTGCTGGTGTTATCTCGGATGGTGCCATAAAGGTCGATCACAATACCAGGGCCCTGAGCGTAGAGTGTAGCCGCCCAGACAGTGTTATGATGAATGTCTGCATTAGGACCGATCTTACAGTACAGACCGCCAGACTCATTCAGATTAATGGCATTTCCACCGTTTATGATTCCACAGATCTCACCATCGATCATGATGTTGATGGAATCCGCAGGCTGGGTGGTGGAGCCGTATCCCATTATGGCGGTACCAGCAAGGTTACAGATTTTCGCGCCGTCCGCCATTTCAAAGCTGCCCTGGTTCACATATACTGCGCTGTCGATTTTGGCGCTTACGTTGGTATTGTCAAACAGAGCGGTGCTGCCAAAGGTGACATCCGCATTGTTGCGAACATGGACGGCAACACCGCCCTTACCCTGCCACATATCAGCGTCACTGGAGATATCGGAAATGGTTCCGTTGATAACAGCGCTGCCGCCGTCAGCATACACCGCGCGGCCCGTAATATTGCGGATCTCCGAACCCTCCTCCATGACGAGGCAGCTTCCCTGAAGCCAGACCGCACCGGCAGGTCCCACCTCTTCGGGCGGGCAATTCTTGATGGTATCGCTTCTCACACGGTCGGTAACACCAATGTCCTTAATGACCGAGCCGCTCTGCATGGTGATCTGGACATTGCCGGTGGCATACACTGCCGACATACCGCCAAAATCCTGCAGCACAGCGCCTTCGCCCAGGGTAATGTTCACCCTGCGGTCACTGAGGCCGTGGGCCGTAACGACAGCGTCCTGAACAAAAGCTAGATTGCCGTTCTCAGGCTGTGCGCCGTTGATCGTGCTGTTGGTTTGGGCGAAGTAGGTGCCGTCATGCTTGCCGTCATCTGTAAGGACAATGTTTTTGAGCGTGACGGAAGCAGCGTTGTCGCTTGTGCCAGAGGCTGCGTCGCTGGTCGTGACCTCAATAAGTGCGCCGTTATACCAACTTTGATGATTGTCGGCAGCGGTTACATTTTTGCCCCGCGTCAGCGTGACCGGATTTTCCGGATCTGCTGAGGTAATGGTGAGATGCTTGTCCGTGACTCGGGCGGTCCTGGTGTCGGCAATAGTCAGATCAGTCAGGACATGGATGGTACTTCCATCTTCTGCTTTCTCTACCGCCTTGAACAAAGTAGCATAGGGGTTATCCTGTGTTCCATCGCCGGTCTCATCGCTGCCAGCCGATGATACATACACGATCTTGTCCGATTCGGGCTCCGGCTCGTTGACCGGTGCGGGCTCTGCCAGGGTATCTGCTGCCGTGTTGGGTGCGGTTTCCGGCTCTTCCGCGAAAGCTACAGCCGGGAGAAGACTCAACAGCATGGCGCAGGTAAGCAGCAGACTTAAGATATGCTGTGTGGTTCGTTTCATCTGCTTTCCCTCCTGTATAAAATTTGTGCGTCTCCACGCACCTGAGATCGGGACGGTGTTGCTTGGCGGCGCCGCTGTTTGCGTATGCTGCCCGCACACACTGGACAGCCGCACCGCTTTGGACCGGAACGGGAATAAACGACGGCTTTCCACACATGGCCCAAGGAGCACGCCCACCATACCATCCGGTGGGAGCTGGCGGTTACCATCTCAGGGGTCAGGCGGCCATTTAGGGTCGGGTGCCACTGGGATGCCAGCTCAGGCTCCACAGTGGCCAGATCATTAAAGCCGGCCAGAACCTTTTTCCCGGCACAATAGGGGCAGCCGCTGCCCCGAATGGTTCTCGCTCCAACGACAGCCTGATAGGAATGCCCCAGCTTGCATTGCCACCAGACCTTTCGGTTTGAGTAAGGAGAAACCTGGTCGGGTGTCCGTGTCCCGTTCTTTGTGGGATGCCACTGGGCCGCAATCTCCGGGAACAGACTGGCCAAATCGTTTTCGCCGGAGAGAACTTGCTTTCCGGCGCATATGGGACAGCCGTTTCCGGAAACACGAGCAGCTATCTCAGCCTGCCAGACGTGCCCTCTGGAACACAGCCACCAGACCTTGCGGCGGCTGCCTGGAAGAACCTGGGTAGGTCTCAGAGGCCCGTTTTGTGTGGGATGCCATTGCTGCGCCAGTTCAGGATAAACAGTGGCCAGGTCGTTTTCGCCCGACAGCAGTGTCCGATTGGCACAGACAGGGCAGTTGCACCCGCCGACTCTGGATTTGATCTGCGCCTGCCACTCATGTCCCTTGGGACAGAGCCACCATACTTTCCGATGGCTGCCGGGAAGTACCTCCGTTGGCAGCAGAGGCTGATTTTTTACTGGGTGCCACTGACTGGCCAAGGCGGGATACCGGGAAGCCAGGTCTGTTTGTCCGGGAATAGGGCGGGTGCCGGCACAGTATGGACAGCCAGACCCGCCGCTGGTGCGGGCGGTTGGAGCCGCAGACCAGATATGCCCGTGTTCGCAGCGCCACCAAACCTTCCGTTTGCTTCCATAGCTGATTTGTTCAGGCGTAACTGTTTTATTGAGGGCATAGTCCCACTCTTTGAGCAGGGCGTATTCCCCTGTGCGAACACAATACGCATAAAGTGATTCCTGCATATCAGCCTCCCCTCTCTGGACAGAATCTGTATTCTGTCTATTTGAAGTGCGGACTGGGTCGCTGCAGCCATTCTGAAAGAAAAAATCCATTTTGAGCCTATCTCAAAATGGGCAATGGGCTTACAACGGCACATTGGATTATCGGTAAATTGGTGTTACCGGAAGATGTATAGCTTTGAAAATTACAATTATGTTGATTTATGTAAGTCAAACTGCTACAATATAAGAGACGGTGTAGCTAAACCAATGGGTATTTTGTCTCATCCGCTTTGCCGGTGAGACAGAATACAGATTCTGTCCTATCGAATCAGTTTTAGTCGTTCCAGCATTCGAGTATGCTCCGCGCCGGTGGAAACTAAATAAATGCGGGTGGTTTCAATGGCGGAGTGTCCCAATACGTCGGCCAGCTTGGCTACATCCCGACAGGCGTTATAAAATGTCCGGGCAAACAGGTGCCGAAGATTGTGCGGAAATACCTTGGAAGACTCCACGCCAGCATCTTTACACAGCGCTTTCATTTCTGCCCATATCTGTTTCCGGGATAACGAATGACCACTTCTGGTGAGAAAAAGCTCACCGGAAGTGATTTTATTTTTTCGGGCATATTTTTGCAGCTTCCTGCACAATTTGCCGGGAATGAGAATCGTGCGGATCTTTCCCTTCAGAAAGACCTCGGCCTTGTTCTGTTGGACAGCTTCCAAAGTGATATATTTTACTTCCGACACCCGGATGCCTGTGGCACAGATGGTTTCGATGAGCAAAGCCAGCCGATCTTTTTTCTGGCGCTCGGCAGTGGAGACGAGTCGGCTGTACTCGTACTTGGTCAGTTCACGGCGGTCCTCCCGAAAAAGCTGCCGCTGCAGCTTGAGGTGTCTGACTCTGCAGTCCTGCCATCCGCAGCAGGACAGGAAACGGTCCAGTGCTGTCAGCTTGCCATTAATGGTAGAGGGATGATAGCGGCAGGAGAGCAAATACTCTTTCCATTGTGCCACGGCGGCCTTTGATACCTGGGCGCCGGAGAGCCAAGCGGCAAACTGCCTTACCTCCCGGAGATATTTTTCCAGGGTGGCGCCGCTGCGTTCCTCTTCCCGCAGGTGTTGCTCAAAGCAGCCGAGCAATTCGGCGGTGATCATTCGCTTTTTCATAAGAGCCTCCTTTGCAAAACAGTGATTTTAGTTTTCCGTGCCCTTGAACAGTTATGCCCAGCAGCCCGCAGGAAAGGAAAAAAGAGCGGATCAGATCATTGCAACCGAAAAATTTTGTCCTTTCCTAGGGGAAGTGTGTGTGGTATACTGACCTTGCGGAAGGAAGGAAAACAATTCCATTTCTTCCATAGTTGATCGATGAGGAGGAGTCCGCATGTATTGGAACCGAAAAGACCTCCGGTGTCGGCGGAGGAAATCGACTCAGATTTCAGCGGCGCTGACCGCCGGGGCGTTGCTGCTGACCTCCGCGGGTTTTCTGGCTGGATGCAGTAAGAAATTGTCTGACTCGGCAGAAGAGAAATTTCCCATCTCTGAAGAGCATACCCAGGAGGTTAGTACCGTCCAGGCCCTTCCGCGGATCCAGCTACTGAATTTCAGCGGAGCGGAGAAAGCGGAGATCACCCCATCGGTGCCGGCCTACAGAGTGTCACCGGGATTGAGCAATGTGGTCAATACAGATCAGTTTTACCTGTCTGATGATGCGGTGAATCAGCTGGAGGAGAATCTGTTTGTAGTAACCAATAGCTACGGCCACGAGTTTTTTGAGCTGTATGAGAGCAATCGGTATAATCTTGTCCCAAACTTTGTCACCGTAGACTCCATGATGCACACCTACCACCTGTATTTCAGCCTGCTGCTCAGCCGGACAGAAAAGAATTACCTGGCTGACGGGCTGCTCGATCTGAGTAAGGGAATGCTGGAGAGCAGCATGGCCCAGTACGATGCGCTCAAGGGCAGCGAGTGGGAAGAGGCTGCCCGCCGCAATGTGGCATTTTTTGCGGTGGCGGCTGTGCTGCAGGACCCGTCGGTCCAGATCCCCGACTACGCCGCCGACCTTGCGGAGATGGAGGTGGACAGGATCAACGCCGCTGCCGGTATTGATACCTGCGGAATTAGTGGGGCTTTTATGGACTATACCCAGTTCATCCCCCGGGGATACTACGAGGGCGACCAGGTGCTGGAGCAGTATTTCCGCGCCATGATGTGGTATGGACAGGTGAACTTCGGCCAGAAGAACGAGGATATGAACCGCAGCGCACTGCTCATGAATCTGTCCATGGCCGGTGATAACCTTTCGGCCTGGGAGATGATCTATACTGTTACATCCTTTTTTGCTGGGGCCAGCGATGATTTGACTTATTATGACTATGAGCCGGCAATCAGGACAGCCTACGGCGGACTGCCGGCAGTGGTCGATCTTCCCGGCAGCGACAAGGCCTTCGATGCTTTTGTGGCTGCCATTGAGGCAATGGAGCCTCCGGCCATCAACTCCGTGCCTGTGTGGGATGGCACCCAGGATATTCAGGAACTGAATAAGGGGTTCCGCTTTATGGGCCAGCGGGTTACCGTTGATGCCGCCATTATGCAGAAGTTGGTGTACAGCCAGGTGAAGGAGTCGGCCGACGGGGACAAGCGGATGCTGCCCGACGTGCTGGATGTGCCGGCGGCCATGGGTTCGGATGCGGCCCTGGCGCTGCTGGAGCAGCAGGGCGCCGCCCAATATCCGGGCTTTATGGAGAACATGGAGCGGCTGCGGAGCACCATTGCCCAGGCGCCGGTATCCGCATGGAACGCAAGTCTATACTCCAGCTGGCTGTATACGCTGATGCCCCTGCTGGAGGAAAAGGGAGAGGGCTATCCATCCTTCATGACCAGCCAGGCCTGGCGGCAAAAGAGCCTGGAGACTTTTGCGGGCAGCTTTACCGAACTCAAGCACGATACCGTGCTCTATGCCAAGCAGATCATGGCGGAGATGGGGGACGGGCCCATTGACCAGGTGGACGACCGGGGCTATGTGGAGCCGGAGCCGGAGGTGTTCCGCCGGTTCTATCTGTTGGCCCAGCAGACCGCTGAGGGGCTGGATCGGTACGGACTGATCAATGGGGAAGACAGGGAAAACCTGTCCCGCCTGGCCCAGCTGGCCGGGAAGCTCCAGACCATTTCCGAGAAGGAACTGCGCAACGAGCCCCTGACCGACGAGGAATATGAGCTGATCCGCACCTACGGCGGCAATCTGGAGCACTTCTGGATCGAAGCCGTCAAGGATAAGGCAGAGAGCGACTATCTGGAGACTCAGGAGATACCCGCCTCTCTGGTGACCGATATCGCCACCGATCCCAACGGCACTGTGCTGCAAATTGCAAACGCCATGCCCCAGGAGATGGTGGTGGTGGTGCCGGTGGACGGCACTCTGCGGCTGGCCTCCGGCGCGGTGTACGACTTCTATCAGTTCACCTGGCCCATGGAGCAGCGGTTGACCGATACTCAGTGGCGGCAGATGATCGGCGAGTGGGTGGGTCCGGACGGCAACTATAACTGGGAGGGCAGGGATAGCCTGGTCAAGCCTGCCTGGACGGAAAGCTATCGGAGCAATTCGTGGTGAGACGGGGACTCCTGGCTGCACTGGCAGTTGGCGCCTGTCTGCTAATGATCGGTCTTTGGTGGGCCGCCCGAGGGGACGGCCCACCGGAGTGGGTGGTCTGGCATACGGCTGATTTGAGTGGAGAACCTGCCTGGAACGAGCCGGAGCGTATTACCCTGGAGGACCGGCGCGCCGTCCTGTGGAGCGGAGATAAAAAGATCTGGCAGTCGGAGCCCGACGAGCCGGTCCAGGACGTGCTCTGGTGTGATATCGACCACGACGGACGACGGGAACTGATGCTCCTGTGCTGGCGGCAGGGTCGCTATGGCCAAAGCCGCCCATTCTGGGAGGAGGAGGCAGAGGAGCGTGTCTGGTCCCAGCACATCTTTATCTACGACTGGACCGGGAAGATGGTCAAACCCATCTGGATGGCCTCTGACCTGGGGGTGGAAGTGGAAGGCTGGTCCTTTACGCCGGAAAGCCGTCTGATGCTGGAGGAGCGGTCCGGCCGGGTGAGTGCCTGGGACTGGATCTCATGGGGACTCAGCACCCTGCCGGAGCGGCCGGAAACGGCGGAGCTTACCGTGGCCGCCCTGGGAGAAAACCTGATTCACCGCCCCATCTACGACTACGGTCTGCGAAAGCTGGACGGGAATTTTGACCACCTGTTTGCCGGGGTGGCAGAGGAGCTGGCCCGGTATGATATAACCTGCATCCATCAGGAGACCATCTATGTGGACCAGCGCCAGGACTACAGCGATTATCCCACCTTCGGCACACCGGTAGAGGTGGGGGAGGCGGTGATCCGTGCCGGATTTGACATCGTGAGCTGTGCAAGCAACCATGCCCTGGACAAGGGGGCCGATGCCATTGACCTGACAGCAAATCTCTATCGGCGGGCCGGGATACTCTGTCCCGGTATCCAGCCGGTGGAGGACGGCGGCTATCAGCCCTACCAACTGCTGGAGCGGCAAGGCATCACCTGTGCCGTGCTCAGCTATACCCAGATGACCAATGGCCACGCTCTGCCGGAGCAGGCACCCTATGTGCTCCATACTCTGGATGATGA
This sequence comes from Flavonifractor porci, assembly GCF_037572415.1. Classification (NCBI taxonomy): domain Bacteria; kingdom Bacillati; phylum Bacillota; class Clostridia; order Eubacteriales; family Oscillospiraceae; genus Flavonifractor; species Flavonifractor porci. Next base: position 99,417 of record NZ_JBBHLB010000007.1, on the reverse strand, counting down.
GGACCTGGTGCGCCGGGATCTGGCGGCTGCTGCAGAGGCGGCGGACTTTGTACTGCTCTTCGTCCATTGGGGTACTGAATATTTGCCGGAGCCAGATGAGACCCAGCATTATTGGGCGCAGGTTTTTGCCGACTGTGGTGTGGATGTGGTGCTGGGCACCCATCCCCATGTGCTCCAGCCCTGCGAGTGGGTCACCGGAACAGACGGGCAGCGGACGCTGGTGTACTACTCATTGGGTAACTATATCTCGGCTCAGACCGATGAGCCATGCCGCCGGGGCGGCATGGCCTATTTCGCCCTGAACCGGGAAGGGGATCAGTGCAGCGTCACCAACTGGGGCATGAAAACCGTTCTGACCCGGGAAATGAATGGATGTTATACCACAGTTCTGGAAGACGCGGGAACCCGGACGGTGCCCTGACAAAAAAACATCCGGACCTGACGCTGTTGGGCGTCAGGTCCGGATGTTTTTTTGATGAAAGAGGCCCCGGACGCCAGACCGGTGGGCCGCTGGAGACTGCATATCTGGAGACGCAGCGATCCATCAGCGGCGGGAGGAACGAGGGGATGTGCCATTTGATACGGGGTGCTGTGCCACGGCTTGCCGGACCACTTTTTCATAAGGCCCGATTATGGCCTGAGTCATTTTGTTCCCAGCCTTTTTCCGGAGGGAGGGGATGGCCAGCAGCGTACCCACCAGCCGCATCTGCCAGATCCGTTTTTTCTGTTTCTGGGGGAAGTCATAAATACCGTGGGCTTTGTAGAATTTGTGGTCCGCTTTCATCAGGCCCTGCATGATATAGGTCAGATCCCGGAAGATCTTCATTCCGCCCACACCGTAGAAATTGGCTGGGCGGGTGAGCTTGTGTTCCATGGCGAAGGCCAGTTGCTCGGCCAGACTCCGGATATCCGCTGCCGTATCCCCCTCATCGGTGGCTACGCCGCACAGGTAGTTGCCGCCCACCTCGGCCCGGCTCTCCGCGATCATCCGGAGATTGGGTTCATATTGGTAATCACCGCTGATCAGATAGGCGATGGGTGTGCCATGGGTAACGGTGCGATGCCCGTTACAGAACTGCCGGTCGTCAAAGCATTTGAAGCTGGAGTGGGTGTAGTGGTCGGAAATGCTGAAAGCATAGACAAAACCGTCGGCGTTTTGAATGGTATTCCGCAGGAAATCATCAAAGCCGTCCTGATAGACGCATTTTCCAGTGATAGCGCAGCCAAAGCAACCCAGGCAGCCGCCGCCGAAGGGGAACTCCCGCAGGTTGACGACTCGGCTCTTATAGGGCAGAGCAGCCTGGAAATCGACGATCATATGGTTTAAATTTTCATCATCCGGGGCACAGTTGGTGACAATGACTACGTCTTTGGAGTTTTGCTTGGGGGAGACGGGCAGGACAGGCTGGTAGACTGCTTTGTCACGGGTGGGGGCGCTTACTGGCGGAGTGACAAATAAATGGTGCGCGCAGGAGAAGATCAGCTGGTCGAAGAAGTGTCTGGCTTCTTGACGGCCCTGGGGGCTGAGCAGGTCCTCCATGTCAGCGGACAGTCCTCGTACCACCTTCATGCCCAGATCAAAGCAGTTGTCCTCCACATATCGATGGGCAGTCACATCGTAAAAATGTTTGGAGGTGGTGATCTGGGAGGCGTATTTGCCGGACAAATCCACGCCGTCCGCCTTAATGAGCTCCATCAGCCGGTGGAGCTGATAGGGAGCAAGAAAGGTATAGACAGGGTAGCAGAACAGAATAAGGTCGGCATCTTCCAGCGCGGACCGTACCGGGGAAAAGTCCTTTTCGCAGGCTTTGATGCGCTGCCCCACCGGCAGAAAGGCAAAGGTGTGCTCTGGGTGCAGTGCCTGTAAATACAGGGCTGTATGAACGGTGGTGGAATTTTTGCCCTTGGGGCTGGCGTTGAGTACAAGAATCTTCATGGACACCCCTCCCAAATATAAAGTGAACGGCAGTGCCGGTTGGGTTTCAACTGGGGTATATTCGTAGTATAATTGTACCATATCACAGAGAAAATACCAGAAAAACTACGAAGTTCGCAAGATTTGACCTGTGCAGAGCGAAATGAGCCTTTTCAGAACGTACAGTGATATATCATTTCTGTGGGATGAAGTTTTATTGCGTACTTTTGAACTGTGATGCTTGAGATCCGAAGCAGAGCCGCTGTCATGCGGAGCTGCGGGAGTTGCCCCAAATCCCTCTTTTGGGGGAGTGACAAAGGGATGCTTTGTTCTTATAATAAAATCGCATGAAAAGCGGGGGAGCTGAGCGTATGGAGGGATTCTATTTTTCAGAGGAGATCCAACGAAAACTTGCTTACATATATCAAAGCAGCCTGACCATGATCGAGGCGCCCGCAGGCTATGGAAAAAGTACGGCAGTTCGCTGGGCCATGCGGGATGTTGCTCCGGAACAGGTGCGCTGGTTCACGGCGGTGAGCTTTTTGCAGGATACCAGTCTGGACTGGTTCATCCGGCAGATCGGCATCCTGAATAAAGATGCGGGCGCGGCCCTGCGGGGACTGGGTTTTCTGAATCGCAGCAATGTGAGCAATGCCGCGGACATCTTGTCCCGGCTTTCGGTGACTACACCGTGCTACCTCATTCTGGACAACTTTCAGCTGATAGGCGATAACTGGCCGTTGCCTCTTTTGCAGGCCATGGCGGACCGGCACCAGGACGGGCTGCACGTCGTTCTAATCTCTCAGAACTTCAAAAAGCTGCGGGCGGTCTTTGAAAGCAGCTCCGGCGTTTCCAGGCTTCACTCCAGAGATTTCCTGTTGGGGAAAAAGGACATCCTGAACTATGCACGGCAACTGGGCCTGAATCTGTCCCGTCAGCAGGCGGATGGAGTTTACCGGAATACGGAGGGGTGGGCCGCGGCGGTGGCCCTGTATTTGAAAAGCCTGCAGGATACCCCGGACAGATTGCCGGAATTTCACGATATGGACGGGCTGCTGCACGAATTTTTCTGGAGAAAGGTGTCCTGCCGGGAGCAGGAGATGCTGCTGCGTGTGGCAGTATATGACTGCATCAAAGAGGAGCAGCTGCCGGACATTGCCCCCGGGCAGGAGGCGGCTTTGCAGAACCTCCTGGTGCGTACCCCCCTTATGCACCATGATCTCCGGGCCAGAGCCAGCTATCCCCACGAATTGCTGCGGCACTTTCTGCTGGAGATGCTGGAAACCATGCCGCCGGACTTCCGTTGTCAGGTTTATGAGGCTGCCGGGGACATTTATCGTCGGGCGGGGAACAACAAAAGGGCCGTGGAGTGCTTTTTCCGGGCAGGTAACGATGAGCAGCTGCTTTCCTGTGAACTGATCGGCCTTTTGGGGGAGAACTTTGGCTCCATCAGCTATACCGGCCTGGCCCGTCAGGTACTGCGGCGGTGTCCCCGGGAGACGTTGGCTCGATACCCCCTCTCCATGCTGCGGCTGTGTCTGGCCCTCTTTGGAGGTACGGATTTCAGAGGCTTTGAAGAGGCACTGGAGCAGAGCAGAATGATTTTGGAGGAAAACGGCAGCAAACAGCTGATGGGCGAGTGGTACCTGCTCTCCGCTTTCCGGGAGTTTCCCGATATCCCACGCATGAAGGCCCGCTATCTGGAGGCCGTTCCCCTGATGCACGCCCCCTCCCAGCTTTTTGATCAAAAGGAGCCCTATATGTTCGGCACCACCTCCATGTGGTATCTCTTCTACCGTACGCCGGGAAAGATGATGGAGACGGCGGAAGAGCTGCGGGATATGCTGGAAGTCTACAATTCCCTGACCGGGTATCACGGCGCCGGAGCCTATGAACTGTACTTGGGCGAGGCCCTCAGTGTCCAGGGACGGTTTGACGAGTCGGATATCTATGCCCACAGGGCGGCAATGCTGTCTGAGCAGTGGCAGAACGCAACCATTACCTACGGTGCGGCCTTGCTGCTGGGCATCAACGCCATCTACCAGTCGGATATGATCTCCCTGCAGAAGGCCATCGAATATCTGGAGACCAAGGCGCTGGCCTATCCCTTTTTGCAGCACACCGCCATCAATACCCAGATGGCGGAGACGGTCCGTACCTATCTGCTGGGCCTCATGATGGAGCCGGACCGCTCCGCGGCCTGGGCAAGAGGCTCTGCAGATATGCTGGGGGACCTTACCTTCACCAACTTTATGGCAAAGACCAACCGGATCACCGATCTGATTCTCAAGAAAGAGTACAAACGGGCCATTGCCAGCGTAGAGGCATCCCTTCAGCTGGACCCCCGTCTTATCTCCCTGTCTACCCGCAACTTCATGTGCGTAGGTCTGTCCCTGTGCTATCTGTCCATGGGGGCCATACCCAGGGCGGCAGAGTGGCTGGAGCGGTCCCTGTCTCTGGCGGAGCAGGACAAGAACTATACCTTCCTGGCCTGTTTCCGAAAATATCTCTCCATTCTGTTTTTGCTCCCCTCCATCAAAAAGAAGCATCAGGCCGCCATCGCGGAGATCAAGGCCATGGAGATCCACTACACCAGAGCGGAGGAGAGCCGGATTTTCGCTATGCTGGAGAAGTACCCGGACCAGATGACGGAACTCAGTGACCGGGAGCGGGAGGTGGCCCAGCTGGCAGCAGAGGGCCTGAGAAACAAGGAGATTGCCCAGCGGCTCTTTATCTCTGAGGAGACGGTGAAGAGCCATATCCGCAGCATATTCAATAAAACTAACATTGACCGCCGAAGCAAACTGGTGGATCTGCTGAAATAAGCCCCTTAAAATCCCCCGTTTGGGGGATGTGTGCAGCATAGGAATTCTGTATGATTTAGACAGAGTTCCTATGCTGTTCTTTTTTGAAAGGAGGAGGTTTTATGGAAGCCGCCAGCACCACCCTACGGGTACTCCCGGATTATCAGATCAAGCTTTGCTTTCCCAACGGCAGCGAGGCGGTCATTGACATGAAGCATAGGGTCCACGCCATCCGTTTTGGAAGACTGTCTTCTCCGGGCCTGTTCCAAACAGCCCGTTTGGTGGACGGCGAGGTGGTCTGGGACAACGGGACTTATTGTGTACGGGCATCCATCAATGAACTGCTGGATTCCATGCAGATGGACGGATGATAAGGAGGAAACTTTATGAGGAAGAGAGTGTTGAGCCTGCTGTTGGCAGCCTGTATGACGTTCTCGGTGCTTCCTGCTACGGCCTATGCCGCCGTGGGCGAGCTGCTGGGGAACAGCCCGGCTCAAAACCAGATGCTGCTGGAGCAGCTCTCCGCCCTTACCGGCGGAGATGCCCAGGCGGTCTATGACGTACTGGAGCAGTATGGCCTGCTGGACGAAAACGGCCAGCTGAAAACAGACCAGACCGTGGATCTGAACGGAAAGACCTACACGCTGGAAGAGATGGAGACCCTGTTGGGCGACCCGGGCACCGACCTCGGCCAGATCGGCTATGTGGACGGAGTGCCCATCGCGCTTGGGGATCTTAAAACCATCATTGCCATCGAGCGGGAGATGGCCCGCATCCAGGAGACCTATTTCTCCGGGAAGGCCTTTGAGGGGGAGAGCCTCACGAACCTCAGCAGCCTCATGGCCCATCTCCAGAGCGAGGGCATCACCCTGAATGCCGGGGCCGTGAACACCACCGCTGTGGTGGATGTGAGCAATTTTACCTCCGTCAAAGTGTCGGAGATAAAAGTAAACGATTCTACCTTTTGGTTGCCGGAGGATGCCGTCCTCTCGGTGGACGTCCGCCTGGACCCCGGGCTTGTGGGATTGAGTACCGTCTCGGTGTGGATAGGAACGGAAATGATCGAGTTAACCCCTAATCAACCATCCGCTACTCTGGTATATCATGCCACAGAAGCTGGCAGTGTGGGAATAGGGATCTATGCTGACGCCGATACTGCCCCCGAGTACGCCTACGGCCAGCTGGCCGGGGCGGTGCAGTTCAGCAACGCCAAGGGATTCGTGTTCCAGAACGGGAATGATTACTCCGATTCCCACACGGTGCGGGTGACCAAGGACGTGGAAGTGCCCGACCTGTCCACTTGGTGGGAGGATGACAACTGGGACACAGGCTATAACGCAGAGGGAGGATTAAACAGCCCTATCGTTTCGGAGTTTAACTTTCCTATTCTCAACTCCTCTGACAGAGGTTCCAGCGGTTCTGACAAAGCGGCCGGAATCACTGCACAAGATGTCAATGCGTTCATCGCTTTGCTTCAAGGGGCCAAAGGATTGACGGAAGCAGACCAGGTATCAGAAGGTGATTTCGTCTACTTTACGGTTTCCGGAACTTTAGTCCATATTACCGGAGAGAACCCGAATGCATATGTCGTACCACCCGATGTGTGGGGAAGCTATACGAGAAATGCGTACTTTCTCCCAAGCACTGACTATGATTCATCCCAGACGGCGGACAGAGTGGAGCTTAACGGTAACTATGGTTTTAGGTATGCAAACTGGAAATCAGGAGGCGAAAACTCCTTTGAATTAGAAGCCTATACCAAGTTGGGAACAAACGCTGTCCCGGATAAACTTGTCATTGTCCACCCGTTCAAGCAGGCCGCTTCGGGATTCTTGGAAAAAAACAGTTGGCAGCAGATTAAATCCTGCCGTGTGGAACTGACCAATGACAAGACCGCTCCCAAATTAACTGCTGCCACCGCCCCCAGCGCCACCTACCGGCCCGGCCAGCTGGTGCCGGTGACCCTCGCCTTCGATGAACTGGTGTATGTGAACGACAACGCCAGCATCGTTTTCAACGGCGGTGAGGCCAACGGAGGCGTAACCCTCAACGCCGACCAGCTGCACATGAGCAAGGCGGGCAACCAGATCCTCCTGTGGTACCCGGTGCAGAAGGTGGACGGCGCTCAGGTGACCATCACCTCCTGCTCCGGCATCACCGATATCTTTGGCAACGAGGCGGTCATCAACGGCGAGACCGCTACGGGGGCCACGCTGGAGAGCGCCCTGTACCGGGACGCCGCTACCGGGGTCAGTGCCGAATATGATGCGGTCAGCGGCATGGCCACTACTGTCATCACACTGGACGGCAACACCGCCTACAAGACCAAATACAACAACTATCACCAGCCCACCGATGGCTCTCCCAAGGAGCTGCCCTTCCGGGCGGTGGTCACCGGCTCCAACGGCGTGATCGCCACGGAGCAGGTCTATGTGAACGAGGACGGCGAAACATTCTCCACCCAGCCTTTCGCCGTCACCCCTCAGACGACGGAGCAGACCTACACCGTCACCCTCCAGGTCAACGAGGGCACACGGGAGGATTCGAACTGGCAGGACCTGTCCTACCGCACCGACCTGAAAGACACCTTTACCGTGGCGGCTCTGATCCCGGCGGACAAGGTAGAGGTCACGCCGGAATCGGATGAGAAAAACTACACCCTCTCTCTGGCGGATACCGTCCGCCCCACCCTCACCGCCAAGGTTTACGGCCCGGACGGCACGACCCTGGCCACCCACCAGAGCGGCAAGTGGTCCAGCAGCGATCCGGACATCGCCACCATCAGCACGGAGAGCGATTACTCCGGCAAGGTGGCCCTCACCGGACAGAAGATCGGTACAGTGACCTTCACCTTCACCGCCGACAACGGCACACCGGATGACCCCAGCGACAAGACCGGCACCTCTGAGACCTACACCGTGACGGCGGGCGACTCCCTGGCCCTGGTCATTCCAGAGGGGGCTTCCACCATCGTAGCCCGACAGAACACAGCCGCTACCATACTGTGGAGTTCCAATGCGGCTCTGTTTGCACCTGACAAGGACTTTTCCTACACCATCGAGCTCTTTGAAGGCAATTTTGCAACCGAGACGGAGCTGACCGCCGAGCCGGTGTGGAAAACGACTGCCACCAAGGACCAGAACAGCGTCCAGATTTCGGAGGATGTGCTGAACGAGCTGTCCAGCGGCAATACCCCCGCCTATACCGTGCGGGTCTCCATGCCACACCCCAACGGGTCCGGAGACGACGTCCGGCTGTCCGCCCTGGCCTGGATCGTAGTGAGGCCTGAACCTGCCCAGGCCCAGCTTATCCGTCCGGAGAGCATCTATTGGAAGGACAGTGACGGCTCCGTCTCCATCGGATGGACAGCGGAGAACCTGACCGAGGGCGGCGGGCAGACCGTTACCCTTACCATCCTGCGTGTCACAGAGGACAATACCTCTACCGAAATCTGCAACGAGATCCGTTCCGGTCCCTCCGGTACTTATCCGCTGCAGTTGGCCAAGGTGGCGGACGGCTATCTGAAGGACACCTATCAGGTGATGCTGCGGGTGGACAATCCAGGCGAGGCCCCCAGCACCGACTCCTTCCCTCTGTATGTCTACAACGGCGACGCTCTGAAGATCGTGGACAGCGGGGGGAATCAGATCAGCACCCTTACCCTGGACAACGCCGGAAAGGTCAGCGGTAATCTGCCCACCAGCACGGCTGAGATCCTGGCCATGCGGCAGGAGTTGGGCCTGCTGGACTTCATCGGCATCAACTACGGCGATTACAGCTGGAATTCCTTTAAGGACGGTATCGCCTGGGCTACCGACAACGACGCCATCGCGGTGAACTATAAGCAGGGCGGGCTGTATGAGAACATCAAGAACTTCTCCTTCAGCACCTATCTGCCGGAAGTACAGATGGGTATCTCCTCGGTGGAGGGCGGCACCGCTAAAGTGACGGCCACCCATGCCGCCACCGGCATGACGGCTGAGGTAACGGTCACCGCCAATACCCTGCGGGACAAATTCTATCTGTTCCAGGTGACCCCGGCGGCTGAGACCACCCTGCGCTATCAGGATGGCACCGGCGCTGAGCGGACGGTAAAGACCAACTCTGAGGGCGTGCTGGCCCTCTACGAGCCCAACGGCATCGCCAGCGACGTGTGGCTCAGCTCCGAAACCGGAGACACCGAATACATGGGTACCATCTATCGGCAGGACCTCCAGTCCGGCGAGCGGGACGCTACCAAGCTCCAGCTCTATCCTCTGAACACCTTCCGGCTGCGGGAGGCAGCCAAGGCAGAGCTGACCTTCGCGCTCCCCGGCGGTGCGCCGCTGGCCAACACCGATGTCACGGTGCGGGGCGGTGTGTTTAAAAACGGTTCTTTCTGCGAGACCGCCGGTCTGGGCACCAGCCGCGGCAGTATCGGCGCAGCGGGGGAGAACCAGCAGGACACCACCTTTACCACCGACGAAAACGGCAAGATCATAGTCTACTTTGACGCCACTCAGTTCTGGTCCCAGGCGGCAGGGGAGAGCGCTGGTACAGTGGTGTCTCCCGTGGACAAGATCCAGTATGTGCTGGAGATCCGGGATATCGTCAATAACACCTATTATCCCGTATTCCAGGTGGTGAACGGCAGCGTCAGCGTCCAGCAGGAGATGCGGACCGCCGCCGGAGTGGTCGTGCTGGAGGAGGTGTCGGCCGACGAGGCGAATAAACCTTTCGTGGCCCGGCAGACCATCGATTACGATCTGCCCAGTGGAGAACTGGTGGATGTACGCCACTCTACCGGCTTTGTAGGCCCCAACAACACCTTTAAGCAGGCTACCCTTACCACCACCATGCTCCTTTGGGGCCAGACCGGTGAGGCCAAAGACTATTCCCTGGCCGTGGTGGACGAGTTCGGTTATACCCCCAAGGAGCAGAGCAGGGATTCCAGCCGGTATCCTTTTGCCTCCATGATAGTGGTGGAAAACACCATGACCCTCAACGAGGAGACCATGACCACATCCGGTTGGATTCCCGACGGAAAGGACGTGGGTCTCAAGACCAGGCTGACCAAAGACAATGCCCTGGTGCAGGAGCGGACCATGCCCTTCCGGACCATCGACCTGACCCGGGTCATTCCGGTCAACGAGGATGAGAACGTCACCCAGATGCTGGTGACTATGCAGGGTTCCAGCATTCTAAAGGGCGTGGATTTCGGCAATGTGGGCGGCAGCAATATCCTGAAGACCCTCACCGGCCGGTTGGACGATCTCTCCGGTCCCGTGAATGGCAGCGTATTCAAGATGCTTATTGCACCCAGCGAGGACCCCACCGTCTTTAACGCCATCATCTGGACGGGCTATAATACCCTGGGCTTGGAGGATGTGGAGTACTCCGGAGACGGCGTGGCCATCAGCGGGAACTTCCTGTCCCAGAACCTGGAGGCCAACGTGCCCGGCGTAGGCGACATCAGCGAGATGGCTCAGGGTACCTATAATCCCTCCGCCTCCATCCGGGAGAATAAGAACAAGACTACCATCACCAACACCGAAGTGGGCCTCCAGTTGGAGGGCTACTATGAGGCGGAGATACGCTACAACCGGGATACCCAGAAGTGGGAAGTCTTTACCAAGGGCGGCGGCTTTACCGCCGGCGCGGGCGTAGGGTTCGGATTTGACGTCAACGCCATGGCAGGCCCCGTGCCCGTCACCGGCAGCTTTGAGGCTGGCGGCGCTGTGCAGCTGGACTTTAAGGCCGCCGTGCGCTACAGCCAGCAGGGCGCCGGTCTGGAGTGGAGCGATCCCTCCGCTACCGCCGTCACCGACTATCTCACCAATCTGCGGCTCAACGCCTATGTGAAGGCGTTCGGCGGCGTGGGCTTTGACTACTCAATTATTGCACTGAAGATCGGCCTGTTCGGCGAGCTGGATGTGGACAGTCAGAACCGTTTCCTCTCCCGGACTTATCTGAGCGACTCGTCCAAGCAGCAGCTCAACGGCCAGGCGCTGTCCATCCAGAGTGAAGTGGGCATCAAGTTTGTGGCGGAGTTCCTGGCAATCTCCTATGAGGCGGTGCTGGCCTCCGGTCAGTTTGGCGCCACCAAGTCCTTCAACGACTGGAAGACCATCGACGACTACTGGAACAGTGCCAATACCGGCCTGTCCACGCAGAGCCTCCAGGCTATGGCAACCCAGAGCGGCCTGCGGGTGGCAGCTTCCAGTGCGACCCTTCAGGACCGGGATTACCTGGAAACCTATGCCCGAACCTGGGGGAATCCGCTTCGGTCCTTCGCGCTCTTCAGCCTGGATGAGCCCAGCGGCGTGGAGTACCTGCAGAACAATGCCAACCCCGCCTCCTATCCGGAACTGAGCGACGACGGACAGCTGCTGGTGTATATCAGCGACAGCGACAGCCAGAGCATTTATGACAGCCGCGCCCATTTCAGCACCCTGAGCGGCAGCAGCTATGCACCGTCCACAGAGATCTCCCATCCCGCCGATTTTGAGGGCTACGGAGACAGCAATGTGGACGTGGCTGGTACCCAGTCCTTCGCGGCAGCGGCCTGGGTCCGTTTGAACACAGATCTTCCCGGCAAGGATGCCGATGATCCGGTGACAGCAGTAGATCAGAATCTGTTGATGAACGGTACGGAGATCGTGGCCTCCATTTACAACGGCAGCGGTTGGACCTCCGCCCGGCTGACGGAGAATGCTACTCCGGATCTGGCTCCCGCCGTGGCCTCTGACGGTGCCGGCAGGGCAGTGGTGTTCTGGCGCAGTGTTTACAGTGCCGGTCCCGAGGAGGACCTGATGGGCTTTGCCGCCCGGGATCAGATCATGTACAGTGTTTATAACGGCGCTGCATGGAGCGAGGCCAAGATACTCTATAACGGGTCCAGTGGCAGCGTCAAGGCCCTTCAGGCCGCCATGCTGCCCGATGGTACTGCTATGGCAGTGTATACTCTGGATCGCAGCCAGACCGGAAACATCAGTGACTATGAGATCGGCTATACCATCGTAGACGATACTGGTATACCCGGTGCCTCTATGATCGCTACCAGTGACACCTGGCTGGATGAGAATCCCCAGGTGATCGCAGCTGATTTTGGCGGCGGCGATCACCGGTTCGTGATTGGCTGGCACAGCCTCCGCAGTGAGACCGGCGACATCCAGCTGCTGGCTGTGGATGAGGCCGGCGCCATGTCCAATACCTTCCCCGCGTCTCTGTCTGCCATCACCAGCACCGGGGATGCCAGCGTCAGCGGCGATTTCCGCTTTGCCACCCTCAGCGGCGGCTATGGTGTGGACGACCTGACGATCATCTGGAGCGAGCAGGTCAGCGATAGGACCAATGAAGAAGGCCTTACCGCCGCCGCTCACAGCGTCCTGAAGGCAGCCAGACTGCTGCGGGACAACAGCGGCTACCGCCTGTCCGCGCCCCTGGAGCTGGCAGAGCTGCCGGCCAACAATCTGGTGAACCACTTCAGTGCCTACATCAGTGGGGAGGACCAGGTCAAGGCGGTCATCCAGGCCACCTACTACGATAACGAAAACACGGAAACCATCAACGGCGTTGTTGTACCCGGCGAGAAGGCCATGCTCTACACTGCTACCTCTGATTTCGATCAGTATGGGGTGGAGGTAGAGAACATTGGAGTGGACTATGAGAATCTGATGACCAACAGCCTGACTCCCATCCAGTTTACGATCCGCAACACTGGCATCAAGGATCTGTCCGGCTTGACTGTTACCATGGCAGACGGAGAGACCGCTGGACTGGAAACGGTGCTGAAGCCCAACGAGAGCGCGGTCCTGACGGTGTACCACAAGGTGGGCGACACAGTGGCGGATCAGAGTTATACCATCTCTGGGAATCAGCTCTCCAGCGTGACCGGCACGGTCTATCTGGATTACCCCGATATCGGTATCGCCCGGATGGAAGTGCTCAAGGAGGAGGCCGGAAAGCGTACCGTTTCCATGACTCTGTATAACGCCTCCGGCGCGACTCTCGCCGGGAACAAAGAACGGGAGGTCAAACTGGCCCTCTATACCGATAACCTGTTCACGCAGCCGGCGAATGTAACCTGTGCCGGCGACGGCGTTGCCGCAGACAAGAATATCCTCACCATTTCCGGCGGGGATGCCCTGAAGCGCATTGATGAGGGCTCCTTTACCCTGGAGCTGACTTACGATGTGGGCGGCTATGTGACAACGGTGCTTGGGCAGAAGGAGATCCCCAGCAGCGGTGTGTATCTGTATGCCGATGCATGGGCAGAGGGTAAGGTAGGCGAGCAGAGCACTGCCCAGCGCCTGCCTGAGTACCGCGGCGGCAATAATCAGGCGGCGGTGTCCCTGACCGGCGCATATGCCCGCACCGGGGATAAAACCACGCTGGATGTGGTACAGACCAATGCGGATGTGACCACAGCCACGATCACCCTGAGAAACAACTGCCTTCAGGCGTTGGACACCGGGACCCTGGAGGCCACCCTTCTGGATGCTTCCGGCCAGCCGCTGGAGACCAAGACCACCAGCATTTCCGGCAATTTGCCCGGTGAGACCGCGCAGATCAGCCCCATTACATTTAGCCAGCTGGGCAGCCGGGTGGTGGTACACACGATGACCGGCGAGGACAGCCTGTGCTTTGACGGCCTGCCCGTATCTATGGATGATTTTGTCCTGGGTGAGGACGGCACGCTGACATACGCCCTGTCCGAAGTTTCGGCGGATGGCACTTTTGTGACCGCCGTCTCCGGCAGCGGAGAGAAGGTTGCCATCAACGGCAAGGAATTTACCGGCAGCGGAAATCTCTATGTACCCATTGGTGCGGGGGAGACGGTCATCATCGTGACCATCGGAACCAAGATTTACTCTCTGCATATCATGAGTACGCACGCCGGAGCATCCCGCTATAAGATTACCGTGGAAGCCAGCAGCGGCGGCAAGGTGGAGACCGGACAGAGCACGGCCCACGCAGGCATGACTGTTACACTTACCACCAAGCCAGATGAGGGCTACCGGCTTGCAACGCTCACCGTCACGGATAAAAACGGGAAAACCATCACACTGAATGATAAGGGAGATGGTAAGTATACCTTTACTATGCCGTCCAGCAACGTCACGGTGAAGGCGTCCTTTGCCGAGATCACTGCTGGAGACCTGCCCTTCGTGGATGTCCCGTCTGGAATCTGGTATGAGGACGGAGTGCGTTACGTCTATAAGCATGGCCTGATGAAGGGGACCAGCGCCACTACCTTTGCACCCGACATGACCACTACCCGCAGCATGATCGCCACCATCCTGTGGCGGATGGAGGGCAGCCCGGTGGTGGACGATGCAGTGGCGTTTGATGATGTGAACCTGGATTCCTGGTATGGCGAGGCGGTCCGATGGGCCGCCAAAGAGGGCATCGTTACCGGATATGGCAACAACAAATTCGGTCCCGATGACCCTATTACCCGGGAACAGATGGCTACCATGCTTCACCGCTACGCAAGCTATAAGGGACATGATGTCAGCGCGGGAGAGAATGTCAACCTCCTCTCCTATACCGATCTCGCGGAACTTGGCGAGTATGCCGTTTCCGCCATGCAGTGGGCTGTTGCAGATGGGATCATAAACGGCACCAGTTCCAGTACCCTCAGCCCCAGTGGCAACGCAACCCGCTCTCAGATCGCTGTGATTTTGATGCGGTATTGTGAGAAGACGGCAGAGTAACAAAATACGGAGTATTTGGAGAAGGGCATATTGCCCTCTGAATCACCGGCGGTGAGAATACCGCAAAACACGAACAAGGCGCAGGCAGCCTTTGGCTGCCTGCGCCTTGTTTTCCTTCGGCTTCTGGTATGCCAACAAAAGTTCCAGCTTTTTCCGCTGTACTGATTCTGAAGGGAATGTGGTTTATGTAGGGTCCTGATTTGGATATAGACGTTCCTGTTCCCGCAAGCTGGCCAGGAGCAGTTCGCAAAGGAAGTGCCCCAGCTTCTCCATCAGTCCCGTACCATGGATCAAGGGAAAATCACAGTGGTAGTGCTGCTGAACTTGACGCAAAAGATGATTTGCCCAGTCCACAGACTCCATTTCCGTCAGCATTCCGGCGCGGCATTGGTCCTCCAGATGCACATAGAGCGTGACAGCGCCGACCAGAAAGGCATCCCGATCCAGCTTTTCCAAGGTCCTGGAAAATGCGGTGTGTCGATCCGGTGACCGGTCCAGGCACTGCGCGGACAGAGCGGCCGCGGTGATCCCAAAACGCCGCAGCCTTCGAAGTACAGAATGCTGTGCCTGAGCACAAAAACCGGTCTGGCGGAAGAGCGCTTCCATGAGGGCCTCCCGGACGGCCAGCGCAGTCAGCTCGCCAAACTTAAAATGCTTGCCTGCGTTCAATAGCGTACCGGCGTTTCCCACGGGACAGATAATGACCATACCGTCCGTGCCGGTGCCGGTGGCAAGGTTCCTGGATATGCTGCTGCCCTGCATCAAATCCCGGAGTACAGCGACTTTTGCCTCTGCGGCAGTCATGATCAGTTCCGCCATGGCGCCGGGGGAGAGGGGGCGGTCTGTAACCAGGAAGATGTTGATGGTCCCGGGCGGTACGGGACAGGGTACGCCGTCAGTCTCCGTCAAAGCTGCCGGGTCGCCGGCGCACAGAGCGTTGACATCGGCACCGGCGGATACTGCGGCGGTGATCTGGAAATCCTCACAACGTTTCGTAACTACCACCATGTTGTCCAGGTTGGCCGCCGTATCCAGACCGGTGGTATGCTCTGGGTCCAGGCCAAGACGCCTGGCGATCGCCCGCTGATGGTCTTGCAGATTGTTCCCCTCCATGGGCTGACATACACTGGCTGTTTGGCAGTCGCAGTAGTTGAAAGCAGCAGTCAGATCCGTCCGCATCCCGCCGCCGTTGGCCCCTGTGGACAGGACTGTGCGGGGGCCGGAAAACCGAAAGATGGCAGCCTGTTCTGTACAAGTCAGGTGATCGCCGTTACACAGCACAAAAACGCGTTCCATACATCTTTATCCTCCGGGCTTTTGAGATGTTCTGAATGGATTATAGCAGATCGCTGCAAGCGGGAACAGACCTATTGACGTTTTCTCTGTCCGGTGCTACGATACAAACAGAAGTTCATAGGATGCTTTGTGGTTTCCGCCGCCTACCGCTCCAGACGCGCGGCGCGGAAACTGGACAAGGGAACCGGGTGAAAGTCCCGGACGGTAACCGCCGCTGTAAGCGCTGAGTTCAGATCCGTTGGCGAAAGCCAGTCATTGGGGAGACCTGAGAAGGCAGGGTGTGGACGTGGAGGGTTCCTCCGTAAGCGCAAGTCAGAAGACCTACAAAGGAAAGCATCTGCTGCCCGTACAGAGGCGGCGGATGTGGTTTTGGTACGCAGGAAAACGGCTGCGGCAGTCAAAGGATTGCCGCAGCCGTTTTGCGCGCTTAAAACCGGTGAGTGCCGGCGGAGGTGGGGAAGCAAATGCAGTTTTGCGGCAAAGTGAGGGAGCAGCGGTGACAAATGGGGCAGAATGCCCAAGAAATAGCGCTGACTGCCGATACATTCTTGACAGACCTGTAAAAATCGGTTACAATGCACATTGCGAGCGGGTCATATGCTTGACATATGCCAACTGACAAGCCGGTGCGAGTCCGGCGCAGTCTTACCTCTACTGTATTTGGCTTCGGCCATAAGCCAGGTTCGTCAGCCTGCTCCATGGTAATTGATCAAGGTGGTATCCATTGCCGATTTTTGCAGCTGTGCCCATATCTAGGCACGGCCTGGGTTTTTGCACATTTTTGATGTGCAAAAACCCAATTTGCAGGGATCGGCAATGGATATCTGCTTTTTGCCGGCAGACACGCCATTGTCTGCCGGCTTTTTATATTAAGGCGATGGATCCCAAAGATTGAGGGGGTGAAGACCGTCAGTAAACGAAGACAGGCGCGTCCGGCCAAACTAACGCCGCAAGAGGCGGAGCGGTATCGGGATATGATACAGAAGCTGGCGCAGCGGGACGCGGCGGAGCACGCAGATTACGGCACGCAAGGAGAGAAGCGAGGGGTTCCTCATCCGTCCCTTTCGTTATCCAGCGGCCTCGGCAGGGCGGTCTATGCCAGCTATTCTGATGAGGCGTTGCTGGATGTTTTGCGCGCTTCCGCCGCTCGTATCGGGCGTGCTCCCACGCAAAGTGAGGTCTTTTCCCTGTACCGCATCTATCTGAAGGCCCGGTTCGGTACCTGGCCGGCAGCTCTGCGGGCAGCCGGCATGAGACGGCTGCCCACCCCCGACCTGACCATGCCGGATTGGGAGCGGATGCTGCGGGAGGAACCGGGAATCTGCGGCGCTTTGAGGGACGTGACCGTCCGCAGAGAACGCCTTGGATACCCGCCGCGCAAGCGGGATGTATCGCAAGCCAAAGTCCTTTGTGAGCGATTTTGCTCTTGGGAGAATGTAATTGCTGCTGCGGAGTCTTTTCAAACGTGGCAGAAGGAAAGGGGGATAGTCTGCAACAAGTAAATAGGAGCATTTGTTGTGGCCCTGTCTCGGCGGAAGCAGAGGGAGGGATGAACAAGGGAATCGGGTGCAAGTCCCGAACGGGTACCGCCGCTGTAAGCGCTGAGGTGCCGGATCGTTGGCGAAAGTCAGTCACTGGGGAGACCCGGGAAGGCAGATCCGGCGTTGTGGAGCATTTCTCCGGAAGCGTAAGTCAGAAGACCTACAAGAGATGCAAAGGGCTGTGAGGACACGGCTCGACCATGGGAACACGGCTGTGGCGATCAATGGGATCTGCCGCGGCATTTTTTATGCTCCGGCAGAGCAGCAGTCGAAAGGAGAGATGGGATAACCATGAAAAAACGAGTGTTGAGTTTGCTGTTGGTCCTGGTGCTGGCGCTGGGTCTGCTGCCACTGGAAACGCTGGCAGCAGGAGGTGAGCTGCCTCAGGCGGTAACAGAGCCGCCCGAAGGTCAGGAGTGGCAGATGATTTCCACGGCGGAAGAACTGGCGGCACTGTCGGAGCAAGGTGGCAGCGGCTACTACAGGCTGGCAAATGATATTGAGGACTATGTGGGCTGCTATTCCATGTTTGCCAAGACCTTTGACGGCGTGTTGGACGGCAACGGTTATACGGTGACCTTTGCCGCTGCCGACCAATATCCGAATCCGTTGATTGATACATTGGGACCCAATGGTGTCGTTCAGAATCTGGGTGTGAAGGGTACGATCGCCAACGTCCCGCTGGTCAGTAAGCTATCAGGAAAACTGATCAACTGCTATTCCTGGGCGGAGAGCAGCTACGGCGGTTTGGTGTATGAGATGCTGCCGGATTCCGCTATTGTAAACTGCTATGTCTCCAGGACACCTGGTGGGTATTCCTGGGGCGGCTTGGTGAATACAGGCAGGGGAGGACAGATCTTCAACAGCTATTGGCCCGATGGCGAAGCTGTGGCGGATAATGACGGGACCGCGGTGACAGACAGCAGGACGGTTTCTGATCAGAAATCCGAGGCGTTTCGAGAACTGCTCAATGAGCATCGTTCCGGCGGCATGGAGTGGCACCAGAGTGCGGTGGGGCTTCCCTGGCTGGGAGAGCAACAGGACTATGTAGAGTCCACATTTTATCCTGTTGTGATGACGGACCTCATCACAGAAGAAACAACAACCATTAACAGTGCAGACCAAATGTTGACCATTGGCGTGTTTGGCCTGCCGGACGGCGATGTGGCCACGCTGGAGCTCCAGGGGTATGAGGGCGACGTGGAGTGGGATGTTGCCTCCGATCAGGATAACGCCCCCATTATTGTTTATGGCCAGGGCCGGGTATGGGCCCGCAAATCCGGCACAGTCACAGTTACAGCCACCTGCGGTGAGAATACGCAGTCCTTCCGGCTCAAAGCCGTGGTCCCGGAATTTCAGCTGAAGCTGAAGATCGACGGACAAGACTATACCGGGAAGAACTATAAAACGCCCGGCAGCGGTACGTTCAGCATGGTACCATATGTGGTGGTGAGCGGCGAAGAGCGGGAAGCCAATAACGCCCTTTTTGCCTGGGAAAGCAGTGCGCCCCATGTGATCAATGTGGATTCCCAAGGATGGGTCAATATCAAGCAGGAGGGAACGGCCAACCTGACGGCGGAACTTAACGGCGTTTCAGCGTCTGTTACTGTGGAAGCCGGTTATACAGCTATCGATGGTATTGAGTGCACGTTTGAAGGTGAGTACACCATCCATCGCCGCAATCCCAATTCCATCGGCCAGAACGGCACCCCGGGCGAGGCCAGCTTCAATCCCCTGCGGCACCTGAAGGATGGCGAGGAGTGGGTAGGCAGTGAGCATCACATTGCGGATATCACGCCGGAGGACGCTACCTACGCCGGCAGCTATGTGACAGTTTCTGATAACAATTCTGTCATAGAATTTCAGGGTTCGCTGGTACAGAGTCTTATTCCCATGAAGGCGGGCAGTGCAAATATCACTGTAACAACGGCTGACCCCAAACTGGAACAACAGTTTTCCAATACGAAGAAAGTGACGTTGAGTTACCTCAATCCACTGAAAGAGGTAACCGCAGCCAAGACGGAACTAACAGTTAAGGTTGGCCAGAGTATTGATGCCGGACTGATTTTTACTGGAAAAAACGACAACGCATGGCCGGAGCGATATCCCGGCGGCCTTCACGTCAGTGAAAGCTATATAAATTGGGAGAAGATCAGCGGCGATGGTGAAGCATTGGCCTATCGCAGTTATCCGGTCTTGATGCCTACCGATGAGGAGTATTCCCTGGAAGAAGGCACTGTGTCCAACGATCAGTGGCTCATCAAGGGAATTTCCCAGGGAACCGTGGTACTCAAAGGCACTGCCAAGGATACAACAAATGGCGAACAGACCATTACTCTTACCATTACAGTGGAGGCCGGCGATCAGGGACCTGCTTTGCCTGTGGAGGAACAGGTGTCTGCCGCCTTGAAAAAAACAGCTGCCTATGAGCTGAACGGCCTGACGGAGAAAACACCTGCTTTCCTGGATGAGTGGGGGATTCTGGGCCTGGCCCGGGCCGGTATAGAGGTTCCCGTTGATTTTTATGAAACCTACTATGCCTCTGCCTATCAGGCGGTTCAGAAGCAAAAGGATACCGCCTCCCGTCCCTGGGATAACAAGGTGACCGAGACCCAGCGGCTGGCCCTTGCTTTGACGGCCATCGGGAAAGATCCCACTGATGTGGACGGCGTGAATCTTCTGGATTACAGCTGGAATAAGGGAAAGTATTGGAATGGCGCGGCGTTGGGTGATATGCAGGGCTGCAATGAGCTGATCTATGCGCTGCTGGCCACCAACGCCCACGACAGCTTCCAGCAGCCGGAATCTGTTTCCATGACCCGTCAGCAGATGATTGAAAAACTGCTTGGGAACTATCAGGCGCCGGAAGGCGGCTTTGGATTGAGCGGTCCCGCCTTTGATGTGGATATTACCGGCATGGCGCTGCAGGCCCTTGCTCCTTATTACAGCAACGATGCGGTCAAAACTGCCGTAGACAAGGCGGTAACGCATCTGTCCCAGGCCCAGGGGACCGACGGCTCTTACGGGAACCCGGAATCCACCAGTCAGGTGATTGTGGCGCTGGCCGCGTTGGGGATCGACCCGGATACAGATCCCAGATTTGTGAAGACGGGCTCCAGTCTGGTGGACGGCCTGTTGATGTATGGGCTGGAGGATGGTTCTTTTCGCCACTCCATGAACGGCGGCTCTGACGGCATGGCCACAGAGCAGGCACTGTATACTCTGGCGGCGCTGAACCGATTTTATGCAGAGCCGAGGGCAAACAGCCTCTATAACATGAATGACGTATCCCTCGGCGGCGATACGGGTGCGGCGGTCACCGGTGTGACCTTGACGCCTGCCAGCGCGGAACTAAAGGCCGGCAAAACGGTACAGCTGTATGCAATGGTCATTCCCACCTCAGCGGAAAATAAAGCTGTGACCTTTTCCAGTGACCATCCACAGGTGGCGTCTGTCAGCGAAACCGGCCTGGTTACAGCGGTCAGTGAGGGTAAAGCCAAGATCACCGTTACCACAAAAGACGGCGGAAAAACGGCCTCTGCTGAAATCACTGTTACCAAAGCCGGGGAAGGCAAGCCCGAGGATAAAGCCACCGTCACCCTGTCCATCGACAAGCTGACCATTAACAAGGGGTATGTTCTCAATCCAACCAAAGTGGAGATCAACAAGGGCGAGACGGTGTGGGATGTGCTCAAACGGGAGCTGGATCATCGGGGGATTGACTGTGACTACAGCATCTACGAGCAATACAACAGTGTCTATGTGGAATCGATTGATGGGGACGGCGAGTTTGATCATGGGCCTGGAAGCGGCTGGAAATACAGCGTGGATGGAGTTTATCCTGACTATGGCTGCAGTCTCTACAAGCTGTCCGGCGGCGAGGTCATCAAGTGGCTCTACACCACCAATCTGGGTGCTGATCTGGGTGATGATCCCGGCGCCGGTATGACCGGTAAACCGGAGCAGGGCGGCTCCGCCACCTTGCGGCCGGTAGTCAAGCCGGATAAGAACGGCCATGCTCAGATCACGATGGATACAGACCAGATGAAGGCCGCTATTGCACAGGTCAAAGTCGGGGGAGAGCGCGTGGTCGCCATTGCACCCAAGATCACCGGTACGGCCACCAAGATCACTGTAGAGGTGCCTGTCCAGTCCCTGAAGGATATGGTTAAGAACACAGACGCCGCTCTGGTGGTGCAGAGCGATATAGGAAGCCTTTCCGTTCCCAACGGTGCTCTGGGTGCCGTGGTCCGGCAGGCTGGCGGGAACACCGCCACGTTCTCGTTGGAAAGCAAAAATACCGCGGACATCAGAAAACAGATGGATGTTTCTCAAATGGAGGACGCGGAGGCAGTAGAGGTGACCATTGCTTCCAATCAAAAAGAACTCACCGCCTTTGACGGAAAGTCCCTGACCATCACCATTCCGGTGAGTGGCTCCACTTTTGTGGCCAGTGAGGCTTACAAGGTCATCGTGCTCGGCCACGGCGGTACCAGGGAAAATGTTTCCGGCATCTGCGTCAAGCAAAATGACAAGTTGAGCGTGCAGATAGAAATGAGCCTTCTGGGTACGTTTGTCGTGACCGCCCAAAAGACCATGCCGTTCACCGATGTGCCCGGCCACTGGGCAGCCGAAGGCATTGCATGGGCCTATGGAAATGATTTGATGAACGGTACCGGCGAAACTACCTTCGCACCCAACGACAGGTTGAATCGCGCCATGCTGACTGCCATCCTGTATCGTCTGGCTGGCAAGCCTGCTGTAACAGGTGAAAGCAAAGCATTTATGGATGTGGTACCGGATACATGGTATACCTCTTCTGTGGCTTGGGCCAGTGCAAATGGTGTTGTCAATGGAATGGGAGATGGGACCTTTGCGCCAATGGATGCCATCACCCGTGAGCAGCTTGCAGTTATGCTCTACCGCTATGCCCAGTACATCAGGCTGGATACCAGCGCCAAGGGCGACCTGAGCAAGTTCACCGACGGCAGCCAGGTTTCTTCCTGGGCTTCTGAGGCTATGGCATGGGCTGTGGGGACCGGGATGATTTCCGGCAAGACCGCCAATATCATCGATCCTTCCGGTACGGCTACCCGGGCAGAGACAGCGACCATCCTCATGCGCTTTGCAGCGCTTCTGAAATAACAAACGGCGTTCCGGGGCGCTCTGCGCCCCGGAACGGGAAGGAGTTGTCATGAGAACCATTTTGAAACGCGGAACAGGTTTTTTCCTGGCTTTCGTTTTACTGCTCAGTTTGAGCATACCTCCCGCATTTGCGGCGGAGACGGATTTAGCTGCGGCAGTTCAGGAAAGCGCCAAGTATATGCTCAACACTGTTCAGGAGCCGCAGGTGGGGTCTGTAGGAGGCGAATGGGCGGTCATTGGCGTGGCCCGCTCGGGCTATGATGTTCCCCAGCAATACTGGGACAATTATTACGCTACAGTGGAGGCGTACGTTTCGGAGCACAAAGGCGTTTTACATGAAAAGAAATATACGGAATATTCCAGACTGATCGTTGCGCTCACCGCCATCGGCGCAGATCCGGCCAATGTAGGAGGATATAATCTCCTTACCCCCCTGGGAGACTTTGAAAAAACCATCTGGCAGGGCATCAACGGCCCCATCTGGGCGTTGATTGCGCTTGATGCGGGGAATTATGATATGCCCCGCAATCCGGCGGCCAAGGTCCAGGCGACCCGGCAGATGTATGTGGACGAGATCCTCTCCCGGCAGCTGAATGACGGCGGCTGGAACCTCACCGACAAGGGTGGGGCCGGTCAGAGCGACCCTGATATCACCGGAATGGCGCTGCAGGCGCTGGCTGGCTATCGGGATCAGGCCAAGGTGCGTGACGGGATCGAGCGTGCGCTGGCTTATCTGAGCGGAGCCCAGGAGAGCAGCGGCGGATATGCCAGTCATAATACCAGCAGTTCCGAAAGCGTCGTGCAGGTCATCGTTGGCCTGTGCGCCCTGGGGATTGATTTGAGTGACGCCCGTTTTGTAAAAAACGGTCATACCCTGCTGGAGAATTTGCTCAGTTACCGGCAGAAAAACGGCAGTTTTCTTCATACATCCGCCGGAAATGGGGACAGCCAGATGGCCAGCGAGCAGGGCCTTTATGGCCTGGTGGCCGCTCAGCGTGCCGCCACCGGAAAGAACAGCCTCTATCACATGGATGATGTAACCATCCGTGTGGCTGGTGTGGCGGCGGAGACCATTGGTCTGCACGGAAAGCACACCGATGTAAAGCAGGTGCCTGTCACAATGCCTGATGCAGCTTTTCCTGATGTCAAAGGACATAAAAATCAGAGCGCGATCGAGGCGCTGGCCTCTCGCGGCATCATCAACGGCAGGGGAAACGGACTGTTTGATCCCAATGCCACCATGACCCGCTCGGAATTTGCCGCCATCGTGGTGCGTGCACTGGGGCTGCCCCCCAAGGCCGCCGGAAGCTTTACTGATGTAACTGCCGACGCCTGGTATGCCGGTTATGTGGAGACGGCCTATTCCTACGGTATCATCAACGGCGTGGGGGACGGCCGCTTCCTTCCCAACGGTACCATCAGCCGTCAGGAGGCTGCCGTCATGGTGGCCCGTGCCGCAAAGCTTTGCGGTATGGATACCCGGCTGGAAAGCAATGAAATTCTCAATGTCCTGGCCCAGTTTGCCGATTATATCACCATTGCACCGTGGGCCCGGGAGGGCGTTGCCTTCTGTTATGACGAGGGGATCCTCGATCAGAGCGAACTGAATGTGGAGCCTGCCCGTGCCATTCTTCGGTGTGAGGTCGCCCAGATGCTGTATCAGGTGCTGGACAGCGCCAAACTGCTGTAAGGAGAATGCGCCATGTGGTGGAAACAGCATAAGTGGAAAGTGATCCTCCCCGTCCTCATCCTGGCGGTGCTGGCCGGAGCCTTTTGGTACGGCGGCAACGCCCCCGGAGCCCGGGGGTGGACTGTCCAGATCCATGAGACATCCCAACCGGCGTTGGGTAAAGATCCGCAGGATGCAGCGGAGCCAGTACAGACACAGGAACCTTCAGCAGATCCGAAGCCCGAAGAGACGGCTGAGGAACATACGCCGAAACCCGATGCAAAGGAAGAGCCGACAGAAGGCGCGCCGAAACAGACTGCTGTGCCTTCCGCCTCCAAGCAGCCGGAACAGCCTCAGTCAACAGACCAGCCGGAGATGGTCATTGGTCCGGAGACGGGGAAGGACCAGTATCTGACCGACCCCGTGCCGGAAGGCAAACCGCTGCCGGTAGAGCCCCAGGAGGTGACCATCGGAACAACGGCTTACAGCTGTACGATTTCCATCTCCTGTGCGACCATTCTGGATAACCTGGATCTCTGTGACCCGGAAAAGAAAGAACTGGTACCGGAGGACGGCTGGATCCTGGAGCCTGTGACCGTCACCTTTTATGAGGGGGAAAGCGTATTCAATGTGCTCCAACGGACCTGCAAACAGAAAAAGATCCATATGGAGTTTGAGGATACGCCCATGTATAACTCCGCCTACATTGAAGGAATCCACAACCTCTATGAATTTGATGTTGGCGAGCTGTCCGGCTGGATGTACAGTGTCAACGGCTGGTTCCCCAATTATGGATGCAGCCGCTATCAGCTGCGGGACGGCGATGTGGTGGAGTGGGTCTACACCTGTGATCTGGGTGCGGATGTTGGACGCGGCCTTACGGAGAGCAGAGGGGCGAATTGACTATGCGGAACCGGGATGCGTTTTCCAGCTGCCATCCAGTGATCAATTTTCTGTATTTCTTGTTGGTCCTGTTGGTGACCATGTTCTGCCTGCACCCTGCCATTCTGGCGGTTTCGCTTGCCGGCGGTGTGGTTTACGCGGTGTGGCTCAACGGACGGCGGGCGGTGCGGTTCTCGCTGGCGGTTCTCCTCCCCATGATGCTGCTGACCCTGGTGGTCAATCCGGCGTTCAACCACCAGGGCGCCACCATTCTGACCTATCTGCCCACGGGAAATCCGCTGACACTGGAGAGTATCCTCTATGGAATTTCCGCCGCCGCCATGTTGGCTGCCGTGATCTCCTGGTTTTCGTGTTATACCGCTGTGATGACCTCTGACAAGTTCGTGTATCTGTTCGGCAGAGTGATCCCGGCCCTTTCTCTGGTACTGTC
The DNA here is from genome assembly GCF_037572415.1 of Flavonifractor porci. Taxonomy (NCBI): domain Bacteria; kingdom Bacillati; phylum Bacillota; class Clostridia; order Eubacteriales; family Oscillospiraceae; genus Flavonifractor; species Flavonifractor porci. Next base: position 74,016 of record NZ_JBBHLB010000007.1, on the reverse strand, counting down.
TATGACGCTGCGCTTTGTGCCCAAGTTCAAAGCGCAGCTTCATGTAGTCAGCCAGGCCAGGCAATGCGTGGGGAGGGATGCTTCCAACGGCGGCCTTCTGCGGCGGGTCCGCAACGCCGTAACTATTTTCTCCATTATGGTGACCTGGGCGCTGGAAAATGCCATTGAGACGGCGGACAGTATGAAAAGCCGGGGCTACGGACTGCCGGGCAGAACGGCGTTCTCCATTTATCGCTTTGATAAGCGGGACAAGATGATCTTGCTTTGGCTCTGCTTCTGCGGGCTTGTTCTTGGCTGGGGCGTGTTAACGGGCGGCCTGTTCTGGCGGTACTATCCCACGCTCAAAGGCGGACCACTGACGGTTCTGACCGCCTGTATGATGCTCTGCTGGGCTGGACTATGCCTGACACCGGTGGTTATCGACGTCCATGCGGACCGTGTATGGAAAAAGCTGCATTGCGAGGAGACAGTAGAATGATTCAAAGTATAAGTCTGCCGCTCCATTCCGGTACGCTGCGGGAGTATCAGGATTGGAGCGATCTGAGGCGGGAGGTATACACCCTGGGGTGCGGCGGCATCGAGGCCATATGGGGGGGAGAGCCGATTCCGGAGGATCTGCCGCTGGACTTGGTACAGGGGTATCACCTGATTTTCTTTCATGACTGGGTCGATCTCTGGAACGGGAACTGGCTGGCACTGAAAGAGAAGTATGGATCCCTGGAGCGGGCGGCAGCTGTGTACGGCGGCCTGGACAGAGAGACGCTGCTGGAGCAGTATCGTGAGGATCTGGAACGGGCACGGCGTTTGAAGGTTGGATATGTGGTGTTCCATGTGTCGGATGTCTCCATGGAGGAGTGCTTTACATATCGGTTTTCCCATACCGGAGATCAGGTCATTACCGCCGCCATGGAGCTGATCAACGAACTGCTGTCGGGAAATGCGTGGCCCTTTGAGTTCCTGGTGGAAAATCAGTGGTGGCCGGGCTTTACGTTCACAGAACCCAGACAGACGGAACGACTGCTGGACGGCATCCGGTTTGACAGAAAGGGCATCCTGCTGGATACAGGCCATTTGATGAACTGCTGTACCGATCTGCGCAGCCAAGCTGAGGGCGCTGCCTACATTGCCGCCATGCTGGATCGGCACGGCAGCCTCTGCTCCGCGATCCGGGGCGTCCATTTTCATCAGTCCCTCAGCGGGCGCTATGTTCAGCGGAATGTGGGGCAGCTGCCGGAAGCATGGCCGGAGGCATTTGAGCGACGTTTTTCCATCAACTATGCCCATGTGCTCCGGATCGATCAGCACCGCCCCTGGACGGATCCGTCCATATTACCTGTTCTGGAGCGTATCGATCCGGTCTGGCTGACCCATGAATTGACGTCCCGCACCAGGGCGGAGCGGGTAAGGACGGTAGAGTGCCAGCAGACGCTGCTGCGAAAGAGGGTGAGCAGTCCATGACAGACACCTTTGTTATTCAAAATCTTTGTTTTGCTTACCCGGAGCAGTCGGGAGCTATCCTGAGGGAGCTGAACCTTACCATTCGGCGGGGAGAGTTTTTGGTGCTTTGCGGACCTTCCGGCTGTGGAAAGTCCACGCTGCTGCGGCAGCTCAAAACAGTTCTTGCACCTCACGGGCGCCGGAGCGGCACGATTCTTTTTGAAGGACGGCCCCTGGACGCCCTGGATCAGCGGCAGCAGACGGAACGCATCGGCTTTGTCCAGCAGAGTCCGGATAATCAGATCGTCACCGATAAGGTCTGGCATGAACTGGCGTTTGGGCTGGAGAGCCTGGGATATGAGACGCCGGTAATCCGGCAGCGGGTGGCGGAGATGGCGGCCTTTTTCGGAATTGAGAGCTGGTTCTATAAAAATGTAACCGAACTGTCCGGCGGACAGAAGCAGCTGCTCAATTTGGCTTCTGTTATGGCCATGCAGCCTTCGGTGCTGATTCTCGACGAGCCCACTTCCCAGCTGGACCCCATTGCGGCAGCGGATTTTCTGGCTACCCTTGGGCGGATCAACCGGGAACTGGGTACGACGATCCTTCTGACCGAGCATCGGCTGGAAGACGCGTTTCCTTTGGCCACCAGAGTGGCGGTAATGGAGGAAGGACGGCTGCTGTGCAGCGGCACGCCCGCGGAGGTGGGCGATGCTCTGCGGGCGTGTGGCCATACCATGTTCCTGGCCATGCCTGCCGCCATGCGGGTGTGGGCGGCGGTGGAAGATGGGGGGGCGTGTCCGGTTACTGTCCGGGAGGGACGGAACTGGCTGACGGACTATGGAGCGAAGCATCCGCTGTGTCCGCTGCCGCCGGAACCGGCCCGGATCTATCCGGAAGAACCGGTACTGAAAGCGGAGGAGCTTTGGTTTAAGTATGAAAAAGATGGTCCCGATGTGGTCCGGGGATTGAGTCTTGCGTTGAAGAAGGGGGAATTTTATGCGCTCCTCGGTGGAAACGGCGCGGGCAAATCCACGTCCCTGAAGCTGCTGGGCGGGCTTTTGAAGCCCTATCGGGGCACTGTCAGCGTCCGGGGGACCGTGGGTGTTTTACCGCAGAATCCCCAGACGCTCTTTGTGAAAAAGACGGTTCGGGAGGATCTGGCGGAAATCCTAGAAGGAAACAACGCCAAACAGGAGGAGCGGATTGCCCATGTGGCAGCCCTGTGCCGGCTCAAAGGCTTGCTGGATCATCATCCATATGACCTGTCCGGAGGGGAGCAGCAGCGGGCGGCTTTGGCCAAGATCCTGTTGCTGGACCCCGATATTCTGCTGATGGATGAGCCTACCAAGGGGCTGGACGCGGAGTTCAAGCAGGTCTTTGCGGAGATCCTTCAGGTACTTTTGCGGCGGGGCGTCACGGTCTTGATGGTCAGCCATGACATTGGATTCTGTGCCCGGTATGCTCACCGCTGTGCCCTGTTTTTTGACGGTGGTACTGTGTCGGAGGGTACGCCCCGGGCCTTTTTTTCAGGAAATAGCTTTTATACCACCTCTTCCAACCGCATGGCCCGGGAACTGGAGCCTGGGGCCATCACGCCGGAGGATGTGATCATCCTGTGCGGCGGTCATCTGCCGCCCGTACCGGAGTTGCCGGATGACATCCCGATCCTGCCGGAGCCGGAGAAAGGGAGTGCGGCGGAAAAGCCTGAAAAGCTGCCCTGGTGGAGGAAAATCCTGGCGACATTGTCAGCCGGGATCGCTTTGATCCTGTTCTTTTCTTTTATGGGCGTAGCGGATTTGACCACTCTGGTTACTGCTGAGGGATTGACTTCTCTGGCGGGAGAGCAGCTGCTGTTATACTTCATTTTTTGTTCTGCATTGCTCATATTTGCGCTCTGCGTTACACGCCGCAGCCACCTGCCGGACTATTTGAGACAGACGCCGAAGGAGCAGCGGAAACTAACCAGACGCACACTGGCGGCAATGATTCTGATTGTGCTGTTGATTCCGGTAACCCTGTTTGTTGGCATCACCTATCTGGGTGGTAAAAAGTATTATTTTATCTCGCTGCTGATTCTGTTGGAGACCATGCTCCCCTTTTTTCTGATCTTTGAAGGCAGAAAACCCCAAGCCAGGGAGCTGGTCACCATCGCGGTGCTGTGTGCTGTCGGCGTGGCAGGCCGGGCATTCTTCTTTATGCTGCCTCAGTTCAAGCCGGTGATGGCGGTGACTATCATTGCGGGCATCGCCTTTGGCGGTGAAGCCGGTTTTCTGGTGGGCTCTATGACCATGCTGGCCTCCAATGTCATGTTCGGACAGAGTCCGCTGACGCCATGGCAGATGTTTGCCATGGGCATCATTGGCTTTCTGGCCGGAATCCTGTTTCGCAAAGGGCTGCTGATGCGGACACGAGAGGCTCTGTGTATTTTTGGTGCGCTTTGTGCCATTTTGGTTTACGGCGGCATTATGAATGGAGCGTCCGCCCTGACGGCCAACCGGGAATTGACCGGAGGCATTCTGCTGAGCAGCTATGTCGTGGGAATGCCTTTCGATTGTATCCATGCCATGGCTACATGGCTGTTTCTGTGGTTCGGCGCAGAGCCAATGCTGGAGAAATTGGACCGCATCAAAGTCAAGTATGGTTTAGTATCATAATACCAAGGATACGGTTATAGACTGGTTATTTAGCGTTTCACCCAATACGGTGTTAGACGTCAATGCGCAGGCAGCCCATCGGTTGCCTGCGCATTGATGTTCTCTGTGGGCCCCTACCTGGCAGCGGGCGAGCGGGGCCGAGAGGCACATGACCAGGCTGCGATTGATATCGCAGGCCAAAGAAGCATTGCTTAAGGATTATGCCCGTGGGGCGCGCGTAAACACGGCCTTGGCCCGCGTCATATTATCCCGGACCCTTCCCCCAAAGGGGCAGTTGAGTTCACACCTGCCCGCGCATCAGACAATCGTCTGCCGTGGCAGAAAGGCACCGATAGTGCTGTGCCACAGGCACCGGCACAGAAGGGTATTGGGCAGCCGGATCCGCAAACCTGGTCGCGGCGTTCGTGTCGGTATGGCAGATCACGCCGTTTCATTGGGTTGTTTGATCAGGCAAGGTGCCGGCAAGCGTGTCTATATTGGATCCGGGTACGATGGGGCTGCCGTATATTCAAACTTGAAGCAATATGAGGTCATGCTTTATAGATTTTGAGACAAGCAGCTGCAGAAAAGGTCGGGAGCCTTCCCCGGTTTTTCCGCACATTTAGCTTTTTGCAGTTGATTCTTTGAGGCAAATAAGGTATCATATGGTTAGCGATAACTAACCATATGATACCTTATGGAGGTCGCCATGGGAATATTAAAAACTCTTTTCAACAATACCCGCAAACCTGAGGGAATGTTGGGTAAGTGGATGGTCAGAAGTATGAATCATGCCCATGCTGCCGTTGCGGATTGGGGTATAAGGCATTTGCCTGAAACAGGCCCTGATGAGATCGCTGAACTGGGCTGTGGTGGAGGACGGAATGTGAGGGAACTTCTTGGGAAATATCCAACTGCGAAGATAACTGCGCTGGATTATTCGGAAATCTCCGTGGAAAAGACAAAGCGGGTCAATCAGCAAGATATACAAAAGGGCCGCTGTCGTGTCGTGCAGGGGGATGTATCCCAGATGCCCTTTGGGGACGGGCAGTTTGATTTGGTGACCGCATTTGAGACAGTATACTTCTGGCCGGGGCCAGCCGAAAGCTTTCAAGAGGTGTATCGGATCTTGAAAACGGGTGGGACATTTCTGATCGTAAACGAGTCGGACGGAATGAATCCGCACGATGATAAGTGGCTATCTGCCATTGACGGACTGCGGGTTTTCAACGGGGCGCAGCTTTCCGCGTTTCTCAGCGAAGCTGGTTTTTCCAAAATCACAGTGGACCATGAGATGAAAACGCACAGGCTGTGTGTGATGGCTGTTAGGGAGAAATAAGTGATGTACGCCTGTTCTCAGTACCATGCCGGAAAGATGAAGGGCCGATAGGCCTGATTCAGCTGGACATCCAGCCGGTGTTTCAGACGCCGTATGGCCCTATGCTTTTAAAAAGATAGGCGCATTATGTGTGGATCAGGAGGGCGCCTGGCGCTCACCAACAAATGCCACTGCAACGCCCCGATGAGAGCGATGAATAGAAGTTTAGCACGATTGGCCAGCCGCAGCTCAGAACAATCAAACTGTATGTTAGAAGGATGCAGAAGGACTGGCCGCATAGGATTTGCAGCAGGATGGGAAGCCGCTCTCTATCCTCATATATGAGCAAATTCCAAATCAAAACCCATTAGTCCCGAAATGATGGTGGACACTCCATTTGAGAAAAAGCTTCCGATACATACATATCCGGTTTCAGAAACGGACGTATTGCCTTGCGTTTGTGCAGATATGTCCCTTTTGTATGACGCATAAATCCAACATGGCATTTTGAAAACTGCTTCCCAATTTGCTCATTATCCGTGAAGCATCTGCTTCATTAAGGGGGGAGGTAATGGCAGATACACACTGCGCTAGGATTTGTGACAGTGAAAAGTGATGCGCAAGTCAAATTGTGCATTGGAGCCCCGACTTCTTTTTTCGGTGCAGGTTTCATGGAGTTGCTGAAAAGCAATGTATACTGTCTCGGCCGGCGGCTGGACAATAGTTAGTTATACAATCCCTGTAGATGCAGAAATAAAATAATCTTGACACAAATCTTGGATGATGCTATTCTGATTTGCGAACTATTCGCAAATTGTGAGGCATTGCAATGAAAAAATACGACACCCGACAGAGGGAACTCCTGATTGCTTTTCTGGAGCGGCACCCGCATCAGTTGTTGTCGGTCCGGGAAATCGCTCAAATATTGTGTGGGAAGCAAATCAGCCTCAGTGCGGTGTACCGAAATCTTACACAGCTCGAAGCGGACGGGCTGATCCGCAAGGCCATAAAGACGGGAAGCAGGGAGGCTGTTTATCAATATGTTGGCTCATCGGTCTGCCGGTCCCATCTTCATATGTCCTGTATTCGCTGTGGAAAGACTTTTCATATGAGTGAGGAGCATACCAGTCAGCTGAGGCGTGTCGTCTCAGAGCTGGACGGATTTGATCTGGATATCCACAATACTGTCCTGCATGGTATTTGCCCGGGCTGTACGCTAACATAAGTGCAAAGGAGGGAGAAGAATATGGCAAGAAAAACGCGCCTTGCTGCTGCCTGTGGGGCGGCACTGCTGGTATTTGCTTTGCTCTTCTCCGTATTTTTTACCGTTGCGGAGGCGGAACACGACTGTGGCGGAGAACACTGCGCCATCTGCCATCAGATCCAGGCCTGCCAAGAGCTTCTTGAGCAGTTCTCCTCGGCTCATACGGCGTCTGCCGCAGCGGCGGTGCTTTGCTTTTTTATGCTGTTTCTCGTTCTGTCGACGCAAAATATTGTTGTCGCTTCTTCACTGGTTTTGTGGAAGGTGAAACTGCTGAATTAAACAGGAACTATTTGCAAGGGGACGAGTCTACCCATTTGAGGTGGCTCTCTTGGCGTATGCCAGGAGCCCTTGTATTTTTGCGCCCATTTTTCAGTGCCTGTATGAATTCGGAGGTTTTACCTATATGAAAAAAGTTATTTCTATCGTTCTTTCCCTTGTGGTGACAGCTGGGATACTCGGCGGCTGCAAACCTTCCTCCATCCCGAAAGGCGGCAGCGAAAAACTGCGAATTGTCACCACTATTTTTCCGGAATATGATTGGGTGCGGGAAATTGTGGGGGATCAGGCGGACCACATAGAGCTGACGATGCTCCTGGATGACGGCGTAGATCTCCACAGCTTCCAACCCACCGCCGACGATATGGTCGCCATCTCCAACTGCGATGTCTTTCTCTACACGGGAGGGGAATCGGACTCTTGGGTGGAGGACGCCCTGGCTAATGCATCCAATCCCCAACGCGTGGTGATGAACCTGATGGAAACGCTGGGGGATGGCGTGAAAGCGGAGGAAGTGGTTGAGGGGATGCAGGAAAGCGAGCATCATCATGGACATGAAGATGCGCACGAACACCATGGTGATGATGACAACAAAGAGGAGCATGAGCACCATGAGGAATGTGGCCACGCCCACGATGACGAGCATATCTGGCTGTCCCTGAAGCATGCCGCAGTGCTCTGCGATGCCATTGCCGGTACTTTGAGTACCGTCGACCCAGATCATCAAAAGGCTTACGCTGAAAACGCTGCTGCTTATATCAAAAAACTGAATGAACTGGACGGGCGATATCAGGCTGTCGTGGATGCCTCACCCACCCGAACCTTACTCTTTGCCGACCGATTCCCATTCCGGTACCTGGCGGACGACTACGGGCTTACTTACTATGCGGCCTTTTCCGGCTGCTCGGCTGAGACGGAGGCCAGCTTTGAGACGGTGGCCTTCCTGGCCGGTAAAGTGGACGAACTGACCTTGCCCTGTGTGCTGACCATCGAGGGGGCTGCTCATGGCATCGCCCAGACTGTGGTCAGCAATACCGACACGAAAAGTCAGGAGATCCTTGTGCTGGATTCCATGCAGTCCGTGACTGCCGGGGATGTGGCGGCAGGCGAAACTTACCTGGCTATCATGGAAAAGAACCTGGAAACGCTGAAAACCGCACTGCGTTGAGAGGAGAACCATGGCATGATCCAGATAAACTGCCAGGGTCTCGCCCTGGGATATGATACTGCCCTTATGCGGGACCTGAGCTTTGCCGTCCGTGCCGGAGATTACCTCTGTATTCTGGGGGAAAACGGCGCCGGAAAATCCACACTGATGAAGACCATTCTGGGTCTGCTGACACCCCTGGAGGGTTCGGTGACCCTGAGCGGCGGAGTACGGGCCAATGAGATCGGGTACCTGCCCCAGCAGACCCAGGCACAGCGGGATTTTCCCGCTACCGTCTGGGAGGTGGCCCTCTCCGGGTGTCAAAGCCGGTGCGGTTTGCGCCCTTTTTACACTCGGGCGGAAAAGGAGCTGGCCCGGCAGTCCCTCCGGCGCATGGATATGGAATGCCATTCCAAGCGCTGCTATCGAGAACTGTCAGGAGGCCAACAGCAGCGTGTGTTGCTGGCCCGGGCTCTGTGTTCCGCCCGGAAGATACTGCTCCTGGATGAGCCGGTGTCCGGCCTGGATCCATCGGCTGGCCGGGAATTGTATCAGGTCATCGCTCAGCTCAATAAGCAGGATGGAATGACCATTCTGATGATCTCCCATGATGTAGCCGCTGCGCTGCGCTACGCCAGCCATATCCTCTATCTGGGGAAGCAGGTGTTTTTCGGGACCCGGGATGCCTTTGTTCAATCCAATCCCGGCCACCGGTGCCTGGAGCAGAGAGGAGGTGGAGCCCATGGAACTGTTGATTGAAAAGCTGATCCAATACTGGGCCTATCCCTTTGTACAGTATGCCCTGGTGGTAGGGGTGCTGGTGGCCCTGTGTGCCTCCCTGCTGGGTGTCACTCTGGTGCTCAGGCGGTTCTCCTTTATCGGGGATGGGCTGTCGCATGTGGCCTTTGGCGCCATGTCGGTGGCCTCCGTTCTGAACCTGACCAACGATATGCCACTGGTTATGGGGATTACGGTGCTGTGTGCCATTCTGTTGCTGTGCACGGGCCGGAACGGCAAGATCAAAGGCGATGCCGCCATGGCTATGCTCTCCGTTGGGGCGCTGGCGGTGGGCTATCTGATGATGAATGTGTTTTCTGCCTCCCCCAATCTGTCGGGAGACGTTTGCACTACCCTGTTCGGCTCCACCTCCATCCTTACCCTCACAAAAACCGAGGTGTGGATGTGTATGGGACTGTCAGCGGCAGCGGTGCTCTTGTATCTCTTTTTTTACCATAAGATATTTGCCATAACCTTTGATGAGAGCTTTGCTGCCGCCACTGGAACCTGGACAAAGTTATACAATCTGATCCTAGCGGTGGTGACGGCGGTGGTCATTGTGATGGCTATGCAGTTGGTTGGCTCTCTGCTGATCTCCGCCTTGGTGATCTTTCCAGCCATGTCTGCTATGCGCCTGTTCAAAAGCTTCCGGGCGGTTACCCTCTGCGCCGCAGGCTTTTCCGTTTTTTGTGCCACCGCCGGGATTCTCACATCCGTTCTGGCAGGTACCCCGGTCGGATCCACGATCGTTGCTGTGGAAATCCTGCTGTTTGCTCTGTGTGCTCTGCTGGGACGGATGGGAAGGAGATGACCGATGAAACGCCGAATGATTCTCTTCCTGGCAGGGATTATACTTCTGGCCTGTGTTGGGTGCGCCGGAAACGGGCAGACTGTCCGGTCGGATGAGCAGGAAAACCTATCGCAGGACAGTCAAGGGATACCTTCCGACGGCCTGACCTCTGATGGGCAAGAAAAAGAGAGCCAGGCGGGCAGCCCTCAGCCGGATACGCAGGCAAGCCCTTCCGTGTCTGTGGATGTGGATCTGACTGCCCTCAGCAGTACGATGGTTTATGCAGAAGTGTATAACATGATGGTGTCTCCGAATGATTACATCGGAAAGAATATTCGAATGACAGGCATTTTTACTGTATATCAGGACCCTGAGACGGCTCGGATCTACTGTGGGGTGATCGTGGAGGATGCCACCGCCTGCTGTGCGCAGGGATTTAATCTTGTCATGCCGGAAGGGCTGGCGTATCCCCAGGATTACCCGCCCTCCAAATCGGAGGTGACCGTGGTGGGAGAGCTTCAGGCAGACCGATCGCTGGAGGAGCGCGGGATCATTTTGCTCCACCTGGAACATGTGAAATTTGAGTCAAGTGGTGGCACTCCGTAGACCAACATACCAAGCCTGGCAAATCAGGCAATGAGTCCAATAGGGGTTAGCCTTTTGACAAAAAGAGAACCTGCCAATATCAGCGCCCTACGGTAAATCTAATGCCCCGGAACACATAGGATGCCGCGGGATCCATTAAAAATCTTCCAGAAGAGAAAATAAGGATGCGGCGGAAAAACAAAGGGATCCTTTCGAACGCACAAACGCTGTTGACATACGGTGTGATAAGTGATAGAATCAAATCAGTTAGCGGCAACTAACTAATTTGCATCCTGAAAGGAGGGATCTCTTGGACTACACTGTATTGCTTGCGTTTTTTCTGACATTGCTGGCTGGGTTAAGTACCGGGATAGGCAGCTGTATCGCATTCCTTTGCAGACATACCAATCGAAAATTTCTGTCGGTTTCTCTGGGTTTTTCCGCCGGCGTCATGATCTACGTTTCGATGATTGAGATATTTTTTAAAGCTCAGGACGCCTTGATCGCTGAGATGGGAACTCGACCAGGAAGTTGGGCGACTGTCGCCGCGTTTTTTGGTGGTATGTTAGTGATAGCTGTCATAGATAAGTTGATCCCATCAGCGGAGAATCCTCATGAAGTGAAACTGATGGAGGACACGGAGAAGGATTCTCCCCCGCCTGGCCGGCTCATGCGCATGGGTGTTTTCACCGCATTAGCCATTGCTATTCACAACTTCCCTGAAGGCCTTGCTACCTTCGTCTCGGCATTGCAGGAGCCAAGTGTCGCGATTCCGATCGTAGTAGCCATTGCCATCCATAATATTCCCGAGGGTATTGCGGTATCCGTGCCCATCTATCAGGCTACCGGATCTCGCCGCAGGGCGTTTTGCTACTCTTTCTTGTCGGGCCTCGCCGAGCCCCTGGGGGCACTGCTTGGTTGGCTGGTATTGCGCCCGATTATGAGCGACACCGTGTTTGGTTTGCTGTTTGCCGGAGTGGCTGGCATCATGGTGTTTATCTCCTTTGACGAGCTTCTCCCTGCCGCGCGGGAATATGGAGAACACCATCTTTCCATCTATGGGCTTATTTCCGGCATGGTGATTATGGCAATCAGCCTGCTGCTGTTTTTATAAGCGGCAGGGAATCAACGTTTCGCTTTATGCCGTTGTCCGTAAGGTGGCATTACAGCATAGAAGAAATGCCTGTATGGGAGCACTCCGGCCAGACCAGTAAAGCCATGATGGCCGGGTAACTGCCGCTGAACCGCTCCGCGGCTCAGCGGTGCTATGATGAGATCCAGGCAGAGGCTCAAAATGAGAAATAATGTGGAAACCGAATAGAGATGACCTGTGGTTAAAAGTGCAGGCATTCGGTTGAGATTGAGAAACGTACCTTGTCATTACCACGCGTTAACAACAGCGCCCACAGCGGAATATACCGCTGTGGGCGCTGTTGTCTCAGTACGCAGTTGCAGCAGTCTTTTAAAAAATTTACCAGGTCACACATTCTTCACAACACCTCTGCGGCATTTCGCATCTGGGTGCGGGTGGCCTAGCCTTGGGGGAGTGAGGGCACTGTGCCGGTCATATCAATGGCGGCCGTGAGTCCCACCAACATATCCACGGTGTTCTTGCCATCAGTCAGCGTGTTTCCACGGTGCAGTTATTGCCGGCGGCGGCTTGATGGGCCGGCAGGGAATCCCCTGTGACAACATACGGGGCGGTCATCAGCAGAGTCTCACATCGGCTTGGCGCTGCCGGTTTTGACCACGGTACGCCTGCACCCGGACACAAGGGTCATATCCGATCCGGCCTGGTTGGTGATGCTGCAGTTGACAGGGCTCTTCATTGCGGCAGAACGGAAATCATCACGAAAGGGATGGGCTGCCCCATCTGCACTCAGACCATCTTCCAGCAGGGTGATATCTGTATCCACACTGGTCAGAACAGCCTTCCGTGCCATTGAAGGGGGTTCCGGCAAGTTTTCTCTGCTGCAACGTGTCCAGCGAGACCGTCAGCGTTTCCAATTCACACTGCATGGTGGTCGCCTTTTTTCCGCAGATCAACTGGCGGCAATGCCCATATATCCGGCAAGGATGTGGACTTTCATGGTCGAGTATCAAAATACCGCCCGTAGCGGGGCGGTATTTTGATGCACAACATTATAAGTTTTCCTGATCAGCAGGAGAGTTTTGGTGGTGTACTTTTAGGTTGGAGCTGAAAGTGCCGGCCACAATAGGATTTGCTTTATTTTTGCCATGCTTGCATTTGCCCTGAATCTCAGGTACAGGCGCTTCTGTGTTGCGGGTGTGCGTGTTGGTTCGGTCGGGACGTGCCATACCTTGCTTGGACATATGATCACCTCAGTAATTGTGTTTAAAACAGCTGCTTTACCTCATTGGCCATACGTTTAAGATCTTCCAGGGTGGCTGGCTGCTGCTTGCGGGAGCGGATCTGGGCCTGGATATATCCAGGCAGCTGAGTGAAATAGGCCTCCATGGCGGGGTCTTCCAGCAAGTTGGCGTATCTGTCGCTGTAAGTGGATTCCATGAGAATCACCTCCCGCAATAGCTTGCCCACGGATAGCGCGCTTATTTAAAACCAGAGGGATTGGATGTCAGACAAAAAGAGACAATCACTATGCTGTGCTTTTGTTTGTTTGGGCAGAGAATACTTGCAGAAGATGTCCGAAGAGCGGGGCACGGGATTGAAGGTCACCAGGGTGTTGTTAGAAGCAGCATCCAAGCGGGTTAGAGTGAAGATCGAGGTTCTGCCGAAGCTTATGGCAGAACAATAGGTGGAAAAGGGATCATTTTTTTGCTTCGGTGTATGAAAACATACACCATCTGGCTGTGAGCGGCTATAGGTGGGAGGTAATTGCTATGATCAAGTTTGACAACTGGCGTATTTTCAACGAAGGAGCGGGAGTGGCCCGACAGTACGACAACCTGACCCGGGAACTACGGGTGGAAGGGATCATTCCAGAAGGGTGGACATGGGAGTTGTTGGTGCAGACCGGCCAGTATCTGGATGTCATCTCCCTGGATCAGGCAGAAGGCAGCCTGTCTGTGACCCTGACGGCTGAGATGTTGGCGTTGTCCGGGTACTATGGACTTCAGTTGCGGGCCACACAGGGAGAAAAGGTCCGGCACACCAATGTGCTTCGGGTATATGTACCGGAGAGCCTGTCCGGCGATGCCCGGTGGCCGGAACTGCCAACTGAGTTTTCCCAGGCTGAGGCAATCATCCGGGAACTGAACGCACACCCGCCCATTCCTGGCAAAAACGGGTTTTGGATTGTATGGAATGTTGATGAGGACAAATATAAGGAATCGTCTTTGCCGCTGCCTAATGTTTCCGTGGGCCCTCCAGGCCCAAAGGGAGATCCCGGACCTGTTGGACCCGCTGGTCCTGCTGGCCCGGAAGGCCCTGCTGGCCCTCGGGGAGAAACGGGCCCTAAAGGCCCGGAAGGGCCACAGGGACAGAAAGGCGATGTTGGCCCGATGGGACCGGAAGGCCAACAGGGTGTGAAAGGAGACACCGGCCCACAGGGTTCCAAAGGCGACCCTGGCCCAAAAGGAGACAAGGGAGATACTGGTCCGGAAGGCCCTAAAGGTGAGCAGGGCGAACAAGGGCCACAAGGGCCAAAAGGCGATAAGGGCGACCCTGGCCCGAGAGGCCCGCAGGGTGATCCGGGAATCCAGGGACCGCAAGGCGAAAAGGGTGACACCGGCGCAAAAGGCGACCCTGGCCCGCAGGGGCCGAAAGGAGACCCTGGTAAAGACGGTACATCGTTCCGTGTTAAGGACCTGTATCCTACCGTTGAAGCGTTGAGGCAGGGGATCCCCGGCGGAGATGAATTTGCATACGCTGTCGGAACGGCTGAGAAAAACGAAGTGTATATCTGGAGCGGGACGGCCTCCGATTGGGTTTCCCTCGGTGCCCTGCAAGGCCCTGCTGGTCCTCAGGGTCCGAAAGGTGATCAGGGTGTTCCCGGCCAAGATGGCGCAACCGGCCCTAAAGGTGATCCCGGTGAAAAGGGCGAACCCGGCCCCCAGGGTATCCAGGGCGAAAAGGGTGACAAGGGTGATACTGGTCCGCGCGGATTGACCGGAGACGAAGGTCCGCAAGGCCCTCAGGGCGAACAAGGCCCACAGGGCATTCCCGGCGCAAAGGGCGACACTGGGCCCAAAGGAGATACAGGCCCCAAAGGTGATGCGTTTATCTATTCCGACTTTACGCCAGAACAGCTTGCGGCACTGAAAGGGCCGAAAGGCGATCAGGGTCCGCAGGGTCCTCAGGGTGAAAAGGGAGATACAGGTCCTGAAGGCCCACAGGGTTTGAAGGGTGATGCTGGCGAAAAGGGTGAGAAAGGAGATTCCGGCCCCCAGGGAGAACCCGGCCCGAAAGGCGATCAGGGACCCCCGGGAACCAACGGTAAAGACGGCGGATACTATAAGCCCACTGTTGATGCATCCGGAAGCCTTACCTGGACTGCTGTTGGTGATGGCTTGCCGTCCATTGACCCGTCAAACATCAAAGGCCCGAAAGGCGATACCGGTGCAAAGGGTGAACAGGGATTGCAGGGGCCTCAGGGTGATGTTGGCGAAAAGGGAGAAAAGGGTGATCAAGGTGCCCCCGGCCCACAGGGCCCCTCTGGACAGAACGGCGGATATTACACGCCAAGCGTTGATTCGGAAGGAAACCTTACATGGGCAGGAAGTGCGGAAGAAATGCCGCCTGTTTCCGGCACAAATATCAAAGGTCCCAAAGGTGATCCAGGTGCAACTGGTCCGGCTGGCGCAGATGGTGCAGTTGGTCCGCAAGGTCCTGCCGGTCCCCAGGGAGAGAAGGGAGAGCCTGGGGCAGTCGGCCCTCAAGGCCCCCAGGGAAACCCAGGGCAGGATGGAGCCACCGGCCCAAAGGGTGACCCTGGAGCAGCCGGTCCGCAGGGACCGCAAGGAGAAGCTGGCCCACAAGGACCCGCTGGGGCTGCCGGTAAGAGCGCCTATCAGGCGGCCAAGGAAAACGGCTACACCGGTACTGAGGTTGATTTTAACAAGGCGCTTGCAAACCTTGGTGACCTAAACAGCATCCTAGACACCATCAATGGGGAGGTGGTTTAAATGGCAAATACGACAGCTGACAAGCTGGCAAAGCTGAATGCCACCAAAGCTGATCTGAAAGCCGCACTGGCTGAGAAAGGACAGACCGTTGGGGATGTGTTCAGTACATACCCGGCGGCAGTGAGGGCGATTAAAACAGGTACAACGATAGATAAAGTTAAGGTAACAAATAATTCATCAAGAACTAAAATTTTATCTGTCGCTTATGTTGATTCTAACATTCGTCCTATTGAAATAGACGCAGGAAGTTCTTATAACAACTGTGTAAAAGGATCTATAGCATTTTGGTGTAATTCGGTTTATGGCGCTTCTATTTCCGGGGAATATGAAGATGCTGGATTTATAGCCATTAATAGCAAAGATACAAATTATTATCAAGCATTTAAGTTAATCGGAAGTTGCGTTTTTTCTGATAGGGGCGGAGGATAACATGAAACACATGATCGACATTCCTTTCTCCTCCATTGACTCCATAGAACTTTTTGTCAACAGATTCCGGTATTCCATTGCCCAGGTGGCCGCCCAGGCACAGGCCAAGCGGCCGGACTGCAAAATCTATGTTGTCACCGGCGGGATGTGGAACCGGGACGGCTCTGCCTGTCCGCTGCTGAAGGCGGAAGGCGTGTGGGTATCCACAAAACCGTGGAGTTCCTATGGCTACGCCTGGGACAGCGGCCCCGATATCATGCTGACCCTGGACCGGGACGCCAGGGACAATTTCTGGTCCACCACCTGCCTCATCGGACCCAACGGCCCTGTGGAAAAGCCCAGCTACGACCAAGCAGGTCAGGGCGGCAAACGGGGAAGGGCAGGCATTGGCACAAAGCCCGGCTATCTGCGGCTGTACGCCTCCCAGGACGGCACGGCGGACGCCCGTACCCCGGAGGCACTGCGGGACGACATGGCTGCCGACGGCTGCACCTCCTTCGTCATGGGGGACGGCGGCGGGTCTGCCCAGTGCTGGTTTGACGGCCAGACCGTCAAAGGCGACGGCCGGAAGTGCCACAACTACATCATCGTCTATGTAAAAAGAGAACCGGCGGAGGTGCCGCCGGACAAGGAGGATAAGCCTGTGAGCAAGCCTATTGTATGCCTGGACCCAGGCCACGGCCCTGGCAATGTCAACGGTTCCGCCGATGGGACCTATAAGGAGCGCGAGTTTACCTGGGATATGTACATCCGCCTGCGGCCTCTGCTGGAAGCCAAGGGTATTACGGTGGTAAGCACCCGGGAAAAGGAGAGCGATTATCCCAGCCAATCCGGCCGGGCCTCGGTGAGCAACCGGGCGGGAGCAGACCTGTTTGTCTCCCTCCACTCCAACGCCGCTGGAAGCACCGCACAGGGCTTTGTGGCCTTCACCTCCGCGCCCCCGGAGACGGCAGCGCGGAATAAGCTGGCGACTGCCATCATCAACCGCGTTCACGCCGCCGGTGTGGTGCTGTGGGGGAGCGGGCTGGCCCATGAGCTATACACGGTGCTGGCCTCCACTACCGCCCCGGCGGTGCTGCTGGAGTACGGCTTCCACACCAACACCCAGGACCTGGCCCTGCTGAAGGACGCCGCCTACCGGGACAAGCTGGCTCAGGCCACCTGCGCCGGGATCTGCGACTATCTGGGGCTGGAGGTCAAGGAGCCGGACCAGGAGAGCGGACAGCCCAATGAGCCGGATTCCTGGGCCAGGGCGGCATGGAGCAAGGCGGTGGCTGCCGGGATCTTCGACGGTACCAGGCCCCGTGACGGGATGACCCGGCAGGAGGCCGCCGTGGTGCTGGACCGGCTGGGGCTGTTGACGGAGAAAGGAGACTGACATGGAGCACATCAATTCCTTCAAAGCGGCGGTGGCCGCTGTCTGTGCCGCTCTTACCGCCCTGTGGGGATGGTTTGGCTGGGTGGTGGTGGCCTGGGTGGTGTGTATGCTCATCGACTACGCCACCGGCTCCGCCGCCGCCCTGCGGGCGGGGGAGTGGTCCAGCAAGACCGCCCGGGACGGCATCTGGCACAAGCTGGGCAGCGTGGTGGCCGTCATCGTGGCGGCCATCCTGGATACGGTCATTGGCCACCTGCTGGGCAACGTACCCGGGGTGGAGCTGCCCTTTACTTACACGGTACTCCTCTGTCCGTTGGTGGTGATCTGGTACATCCTGACTGAGGCTGGTTCCATTATTGAGAACGCCGGCGCCCTGGGGGCACCTATCCCGTCCTGGCTGACCAAGATGATCGCGGCACTGGAGGCCAAGGTAGATCAGGCGGGGGACAATCTGGAGGAGTAGAAACAGATTTTACATATTTAGTTAAAATACCCCGACAGCACCGTTATTGAGGTGCTGTCGGGGTATTTGTGAGTGAAATCAAACGAAGGCTTTGAAGGTGTAATTATAAGACACGATCAGGGGAAATGTTCTCAACGGCTCCAGTCCCGGCTGCGGCCCACCGCTTTATGCCAGTCGGCCAGCAGCCGCTCCCGCTCCGAGGGGGCCATGCGGGGAGCAAAGGTTGTATCGCACATCCACAGCTGACGGATCTCATCGGTATCCTGCCATACATGAGCGGCCAGACCGGCCAGATAGGCCGCACCCAGAGCGGTGGTTTCCCGGATGGCGGGGCGGCGCACCTCACGGTCAATAATGTCGGCCTGGAACTGCATGAGGAACTGGTCCCGGCTGGCGCCACCGTCAGCCTTCAGCTGGGTGAGGGGCACGCCGGTGTCCGACTCCATGGCGTGGACCAGATCGGCCACCTGGTAGGCGATGGATTCCTGAGCGGCCCGGATGATGTGCTCCCGGCGGGTGCCGCGGGTAAGGCCTACCAGAGTGCCGCGGGCATACATATCCCAGTAAGGAGCGCCCAGGCCGGTGAAGGCGGGTACCAGGTATACGCCGCCGTTATCGGGTACCTTTTGGGCGTAATATTCCGCATCCCGGCTTTCAGTAAAGAAGCGCATCTCATCCCGCAGCCACTGAATCACCGCGCCGCCCACAAAGACGGAACCCTCCAGGGCATATTGAACGCTGCCTTCACGGCCCACGGCAATGGTGGTAATAAGGCCGTTGTGACTTTCGCAGGGGACCGAGCCGGTGTTCATCAGCAGGAAACAGCCGGTGCCGTAAGTATTTTTGGCGTCGCCCGGCTCAAAACAGGTCTGACCGAACAGCGCGGCCTGCTGGTCGCCGGCGATACCGGCGATGGGTACCTTGACGCCCTGAATCTCGGTATAACCGTAGATCTCACTGGAGGAGCGCACCTCAGGCAGTATGGCTCTGGGAATATCCAGAGCCTCAAGCATGGTATCATCCCAGCAAAGCTTGTGGATATCGTAGAGCATGGTGCGGGAGGCGTTGGTCACGTCGGTGACGTGGACTGCCCCGCCGGTCAGCTTCCACAACAGCCAGGTATCTACGGTACCGAACAGGATCTCACCCCGGCGGGCCTTTTCCCGGGCACCTTCCACATGGTCCAGCATCCATTTGATTTTGGTGGCGGAGAAGTAGGCATCGGGAATTAGGCCGGTTGTTTTGCGGATGTGCTCCTCCAGCCCCTGAGCCAGCAGATCATCCACAATGCCGGCGGTACGGCGGCACTGCCATACGATGGCGTTGCAGATGGGGCGGCCTGTGGCCTTGTCCCACAGGATGGTGGTCTCGCGCTGATTGGTGATGCCAATGGCGGCGATGCGTGCCGGATCTATGCCGGATTGGGCAATCACTTCCATCATCACCGCATACTGAGAAGACCAGATCTCCATGGCATCGTGTTCCACCCAGCCCTCCTGGGGATAGATCTGGGTAAATTCCTTCTGACTGACGCCGATGATGTTTTGCTCCCTGTCAAAAAGAATGGCGCGGGAGCTGGTAGTGCCCTGATCCAGGGAGAGAATGTACGTTTCCATCATAATAATACCTCCCAATGGGTGCCGCGGTATCCGCGGTCACAGATCTCGCGTAGCTACAAAGGAAATGCCGGTGTTGCAGATGTTGGATAAAACGATGTCGCCCGTGTGCACGGGGACGGTCAGCTCCACGGCGTCCAGACAGCGGACCGCCTGCGGAATCAGGGCTTTGGGGATGGGGGCGTCCGTCTTGACCGGGCAGCGGGGATGAGCTCCGCCGGTGCAGCGAACGGTGGAGGTGACCACCCGCGTGGGATGGGTCAGTTCTATTTTACCATATTCTTCGCCTCTTGGACAGCTATTTCCGGACACTTGATAATCTTGTGTTTCGTCCACCTTCAGATGACAGCCCTTGGGGCAGACAATACAGATCAGTTCCTTCATTTCGTCGCCACCTCCTGGATGGATACGGTAATGGATTCCGAGGCCCGCTCCAGCAGAGCCTTGGGCAGGACGATGTGCTCCATCTCGCCTGGGGCCAGATGGTCCCGGGAGAACCGGGCGATAAGGGTATCCCCCGACTGTACCAGAATCTGACTGTCTTTGCAGATGCGGTTGACCCGGAAGAAGAGGTCGCAGGCCTTTTCCATCCGGCTGGGCCGGATGTGCTGGGGGACAGTGTAGGTCACCCCGTCGCCGGTGTGTACCTCCAGGACGGCAGGATCGGCATGGGCCGTGCCCAGCACATGATCTGCCGCAGCAGCACCTGCCCGCTGGCTTTCAGCGGTGACAAAGTCCACCAGGTCATGGACATGGGCCACGTTGCCGCAGGCAAAGACGCCGGGCAGGGAAGTTTCCATATTCTCATAAACCACCGCGCCGTTGGTACGGGGATCAATAGTGATGCCTGCCTGACGTGTCAGTTCATTCTCCGGGATCAGGCCCACCGACAACAGCAGGGTGTCACAATCAAATACCATCTCGGTGCCGGGGATGGGTTGGCGGCGTTCGTCCACCTGGGAGACCACCACCTGCTCCACCCGGTCCCGGCCGCGGATATCGGTAACGGTGTGGGAGAGATAGAGAGGAATGTCGTAGTCGTGGAGACACTGGACGATGTTCCGGTTCAGACCGCCCGAGTAGGGCATGACCTCCACGCAGGCCAGCACCTTGGCCCCCTCCAGGGTCATACGGCGGGCCATGATGAGGCCGATGTCGCCACTGCCCAGAATGACCACCCGGCTTCCCGGCATCCAGCCCTCCATGTTCACATAGCGCTGAGCAGCTCCGGCGGTAAAGACGCCGGCGGGCCGCTGGCCCGGGATGGCGATGGCGCCTCGGGTACGCTCCCGGCAGCCCATGGCAAGGATGATGGCTTTGGCTTCTTCCATGCGGTAGCCGGTATCTTTACCCACCATATGGACCTGTCGGTCCTCTGTAATGGTAAGGACCATGGTATCCAGCCGCACCTCAACACCGGTGTCCTCCAGCATTTCAATAAACCGTCCGGCGTATTCCGGTCCGGTGAGTTCCTCTTTGAAATAGTGCAGGCCGAATCCGTTGTGGATACATTGGTTGAGAATACCACCCAGTTCCTTGTCACGCTCCACGATGAGAATGCGTTTCAGGCCCTTTTCCCAAGCGGAGCAGGCGGCCGCCAGTCCTGCCGGGCCGCCGCCGATCACAATCAGATCATACATGGTCACAGCCTCCCTTCGTCTGGCTTGCCAGCAGCCAACTGCCTGCTTTATCCTGTACAATGGCGCCGGGACTGACCTTCTGTTCCCGTGCCAGGATCTCTACTACCCGTGGTCCGCAGAAGCCACCCTGGCACCGGCCCATACCGGCGCCCACCCGGCGCTTCACCCCATCCACCGAGCGGGGGGGGATGGGACTGCGAAGCGTGTCCAGGATCTCCCCTTCTGTAACAGTCTCGCAGCGGCAGATCACGCGGCCGTAGGCTGGGTTCTGCTCCACCAGTCGTGCTTTTTCCGCCGGGGAGAGGTCGTGGAAACGGACCCGGTGGCGCTGGCAGGAGAAGCTTTGCTTTTCTTCCAGTTCCAGTCCGTCCTGCTCCAGCAGCTGGGCGGCGTATTCCGCGATGGCGGGGGCGGCGGTGAGACCGGGGGAGCAGATGCCCGCCAGATCCAGAAACCCGGGGGTCGCCCATTCAATGATAAAATCCCCCCGGTCAGTGGAGGAGCGCACTCCTGCAAAGTTGCGGATGGATTCCCGGAAATTGACCGAGGGCACCGACTTGATGGCGGTGCTTCGTACAAAGGCCAGCCCGTCAGCGGTGGTGCCCACATCGGCTTCGGAGACGGGATCGGCGTTGGGACCCACGATCAGGTTGCCGTGGACGGTAGGGGCCACCAACACCCCCTTGCCGCTGGGGCCGGGGCACTGGAAGATCACATGGCCCACCCGGTTCCCCTCGCTCTTGTCCAGCAGGAAGTACTGGCCCCGGGAGGGATGGATGGTAAAGCTGGGGGGGGCCGCCATTTCGTGGATGGCCTGAGCGGACACACCGGCGGCGTTGATCACATACCGGCTGTGGAAATCACCTTGGTTGGTGTGGACCAGCCAGCCGCCCTCCAGCGGCTCCAGCCCGGTTACGGCGGTCTCCAAGTGGAGGTCCGCCCCGTTGCATACAGCAGTCTCCGCCAGAGCCAGACAATATTCCCAGGGTGAGCAGATGGCGGCGGTGGGCGCCCAGAGGGCAGCGGTGACCTGAGAGGACAGGTTGGGATCCATGGCTCTGGCCTGATCTCCGGTGAGTATCTCCAGACCGGCTACGCCGTTGTCGCGGCCCCGCTGACAGAGGGTATGCAGGGTGTTTTCCTCTTCAGGAGAGAAGGCCAGCACGAAGGAGCCGCACTGCCGGTAGGGTACATCCAGCTTGGCGCACAGTTCTTTGGCCAGAGCGGCCCCACGCACGTTGAGCCGGGCCATGAGGGTGCCTGGCTCCGGGTCGTATCCGGCGTGAAGGATGGCGGAGTTAGCCTTGGTGGTGCCGTCGGCCACGTCGTTCTCCCGCTCCAGCACGGCGAGCTTCAGCTGATAGCGGGAGAGGTGGCAGGCGGCGGCCGCGCCGGTAATGCCGCAGCCGATGATGAGAACGTCGTACATGATAAAACCTCCTGGCATGAAACTTCGTATATATATGTGGGCTGCGCGTATAAGCCGATGCCATGGCGTATGAAGCTTTTGCGCATATGGGCCGTTCCGGCCCATGCGCTGAAATCATTTTTTGCTACGCGTTGGAATCGTAAAAAAGAGCAAAACAAAACCTCCCCATGGGGGCAGCTTTGTTTCGCTCTCATTCTCCTGAAACCCGGTATTTGATTTTACATAGCCCAGACAGCAGGGTTGGTGGAGGATACCGCTACTGCGCCGGCGCCCAGGGCCCCCGTCACGTCCTCCTTATCGGAGATCAGGCCTCCGGCAATAATGGGTTTTCCGGTAGTCCGGTTCAGCTGCCGAATGATTTTGGGCATCAGGCCGGGCAGTACCTCCACCAGGTCGGCTGACTCCCGGGAAAAATGGCGCTCCACATTTTTCAGCGCCATGGAGTCCAAAAGAAAGACCCGTTGGATAGCCACCAGGCCCAGTTCCCTGGCTCGCTTGGTGAGAGGGGGCTTGGTAGAGATGACGCCATCGGCAGCGGTATACCGGGCGATAAAGTCGGCGGAGATCTCCCGGGCAGACAATCCGTCCACCAAGTCTAAATGGACAAAAGCCTTTTTGCCGGCCTGATGGATGCGCGCTACCTTGTCTCCAATGGTGAGGATATCTCCATAAAGAAGGAACAGTACAGCCACCTCACTTTTCAGAGCCGCGTCCAGCCCGGTATCATCCTTTACTGCGGCGATCACCGGACCGTCGGCCAGCAGGTCAAGCAGGCTTGTGCAATTCATGGTCGTCACCTCATTTCGGCCCCATCTATGGGGAAGGATATAAAAATGCGCAAAGCAACCGCTGGCTGCCTTGCGCACTCTAACACTCTCCTGCACAGAGGACAATATCATCATAGCAGGGACACAAACAAAAGGCAAGTAAATTTGATTCGGTATAGCAAATTTGGAGACAGTAACAAAAGAAAAAGGTAAAAATTAGTGCAGTTCGCCAAAAGAAGGCATACAGATAGGGACCGCATAAAATATGCGGTCCCTGTCTGTATGGAGGTGATCATTTCTGCTCAGAAGATTTATCTTTGGGGAGGATGAGGCTGAGCAGAAGAGAGACTACAAATACGCCGGCCACGGCGTTGCCATTGAAGATGTCGCCTACCGCCGGGGGGAAGGCGGCAAAGAAATTGCCGGAGGTCTGGGTCAGGCCGATGCCGATGCAGAAGGAGAGGGAGACGATGATCATGGTACGGTCGTTGAAGACACACTCCTTGAGCATCTTGATGCCCTCATACATGATGGATCCGAACATCATGACGGTACAGCCGCCCAGCACCGACTGGGGCAGAGAGTTGAAGAAGGCGCCCAGCGGGGGGAAGAGGGAGGCCAGGACCAGGATCAGCGCGCCCATGAGGATGGTAAAGCGGTTGATCACGCCGGTCATGGTCACCAGACCCACGTTCTGGCTGAAGGAGGTGAGAGGCAGACAGCCGAAGCAGCCGGAGATGGAGCTGGAAAAGCCGTCCACTGCCAGGGAGCCCTGCAGTTCCTCGATCTTCAGTTCACGGTCCAGTGCGCCCTGAGCAACAGCGGCGGTGGCGCCGGTGGTCTCCGCGGCGGAGACAAGAAACACGATGGCGATGGTGAAGAAGGCACCCAGATCAAATACAGGGAAGTGACTGGTGAGGAATACCGGCCTGGGCAGGCTGAAGAAGCCCACCTCGCCGATGGTTTTCTGGATACCGGAAAAGTCCACCATGGGGGCAACCCCGGCTACGGTTAGGATGGCGGCGGCCACATAGCCCACAATGAGGCCCACCAGAATGTTCAGATTCTTGTAAACGCCCTTCAGGCAGTAGCGGGATACCAGACATACCACCAGGGTAAAGGCGCCGATGGCCAGATGATACCAGGAACCAAAGTCGGCCGCACCGTTGCCGCCGCCCCAGGAATCCATGCCCACCGACAGCAGGGAAAGGCCGATGGCGATGACCACGCAGGCGGAGACCACGGGGGTGAGGAAGCGTTTCCAGTATTTGGCGCTCAGACCAACCAGACCCTCAAAGATACCGCCCAGAATGACCGCGCCTACCATGCCTTCATAGCCCAGAGCAGGATTGGTACAAATCATAAGCAGGCTGCCGAGGAAGGTAAAGCTGACGCCCATGACGATGGGCAGCTTGGAGCCGATCTTCCAAATGGGATAGAGCTGCAAACAGGTACCGATGCCGGCTGCAAACATGGCGCACTGGAGCAGCTGAGTGATCTCCGCGGGAGTGAGGTGAGAATCTGTTCCCCGCACGATAGCGGCGCTGCACACGATGAGTACTGGCGCCAGGTTGGCCACAAACATAGCCAGAACGTGCTGCAGACCAAATGGAATGGCCTTGGACAGGGGGACCCGCCCGTTCAATCGGTAGATGTTGTCTTCGCTGACGGTTGTGACTTGAGCTTCCTTGTTTTCCATCATTGACACCTCGCTTGCAAAATAAAAAATAATTATTTCAAATACATATTTTTTTGCACAAAAGGGTGTAAAGAACCCCTTCGGTCTGAGGCCGAACTGTTTAAAAAACGTTATGGCAGATCAACAGGACCGAAGGGGCGCAACGTAGGAATCGGGGGATGGCTGGCTGTGGGAAGAACTTACACGGCGTCGGCCTCGGCGTTTTTGCCCAGGCGGCGGAGCATGGTCTTTTTCACCGCCCGGAAGATGTTCTCATATCCGGTGCACCGGCACAGGTGGCCTGACATGAGCTTGCGGATCTCATCGTCAGAATACTCCTTGCCGGACTCCAGAATCTCGGCGGCGCTCATGATGAAGCCGGGGGTGCAGAAACCGCACTGGACAGCGGCCTCATCGATGAAGGCCTGCTGGATGTCGGAAATCTCGCCGTTGGGACCGGCCAGCCCCTCCAGAGTGAGGATCTCCTTGCCATCGGCCCATACGGCCAGATAGATGCAGGAGTTAAAGCACTCCCCATTGACCAGTACGTTGCAGGCGCCGCACTCGCCCACCTCGCAGCCCTTCTTGATGCTGGTGAGCCGGTAGTCGTCCCGCAGCATATCGGTGAGGGAGGCCCGAACGTCGATCATCTTTTCCACCTGTTTGCCGTTGATGGTGCAGCGGACCAGCTTATACTGATTACTCATGGATCACACCTCCTGCCAGACGAATGGATTCGGTCAGGGCACGCTCGGCCAGAGCCACGGCGATGTGCTGCCGGAAGTCCTTGGCGGCCCGCCAGCTGTCCCGGGGATTGATATCCTCCAGCACGGCCTGGGCAAAGGCACGAATCTCCGCTTTGGTGGTGGACTTGCCCTTGGCGTACGCCTCGGCGGTGGCGGCCCGCATGGGTACCGGTCCCGCCACGCCGTAGGCGATGCGGACGTCCTCCATGGTGCTCTTGTCCGCCGACAGTTTTACGTTCACCGAGCAGCCGGTGGTGGCGATGTCCATGGCATTGCGCATGGCGTATTTGATGTAGTGGCCCTCATAGCCCTCATAGGCGGCCTTGGGGATGAGAATGGCGGTCTGGAGTTCGCCGGGGCGCAGGTCCACCTGGCCCGCCTTGATGTAGAAGTCCTGGATAGGAATGCGCCGCACGCCCTCCGGTCCGGTGATCTCGATAATGGCGTCCCAGGCGAACAGGGTGGAGGCTGAGTCGGCGGAGGTGACGCCGTTGCAGGTGTTGCCGCCGATGGTGCCGATGTTGCGGATCTGGGGACCGCCCACCTGGTCCACCGCTTGACCCAGTACATTGATGTGGGCCTGGATGATGGGGTCCTTGGTGATGTGGGAGAAGCTGGTGAGGGAGCCGATGCGGATGGCGCCGTCCTCCTCAAAGGACACGCCCCGCAGTTCGTCCAGACCATAGATGCTGACCAGCTCCTTGCCGGCCCGCTTGCCCTCCCGGATCTGGACCAGCACGTCGCTGCCGCCGGCAATGATCTGGGCCTCGGGATGTTCCAGCAGCAGCTGGACGGCATGACTTACGCTCTCTGCCTCGTAAAGGGCTTTGATATCATACATGGCCGGGAGCCTCCTTTCAAATCAGTCCCTCTTCCTTGAAGCGGCGGAAGAGGATATGGGGATTGACGGGCGCCTCGTTGACAAAGACGCCGGTAGCCTGATAGACGGCGTTGCGGATGGCGGGAGCCACCGAGCAGGTGGGAGGCTCGCCCAGGGCCTTGGTGCCGAAGGCGCTGGTGGGTTCGGGATTTTCCACGAAAAAGGCCCGCAGCCGGGGGTGATCCATAAAGGTGGACAGCTTGTAGTCCAACAGGTTGTTATTCAGAGCCTTGCCGCTCTTGGGATCGAAGAGCAGCTTCTCCGACAGACCGAAGCCGATGCCCATGCTCATGCCGCCGTGGACCTGAGCTTCCGCCAGAGCCGGATTGATGATGGTGCCCGCGTCATGGACGTTGACCAGATCCAGCAGCTTCACCTTGCACATGGGGATATCCACTTCCACCTCGGCGAAGGTGCAGCCGAAGGAGTAGGCGTTGGACTTGATCTGGGCGGTGCTTTCAGCGGTGAGGTGCTGGCTGTGGGTCAGGCTGTACAAAGCCTCGGTGGCCAGATCGCCCAAGGTCATCAGCACCCGGCCGTCGGTGATGCGGACGATGTTGCCGTCCACAATGTCCAGATTATAGGGGGGCATCCGGGTCAGCTCGTGGGCATAATTAAGGATGCGTTCCTTCAGCAGGGAACCGGTCTGCCGGATGGCAAAGCCGGCGGTATAGGTCTGCCGGGATGCGTAGGCGCCGGTACCGAAGGGGGTGACGTCGGTGTCCTGGCAGGATACCACATGGACCTTGTCCAGAGGAACGCCCACCACGTCGGCGGTCATCTGGGAGAAGGTGGTGTCGGCGCCCTGGCCGATCTCGGTCTCGCCTACCTGGACCTGGAGGGAGCCGTCCTGGTTCAGAACCATGCGGCAGGAGGAGGTCTCCAGAGAGATGGGCCACACGGCGGTGTTGTACCAGAACACTGCCATACCGATGCCCCGGCGGACGTCGCCGGTCTGGTTCTGATAGGCCTTATATTTCCGCAGGTAGTCGGTGACCTCCATGCCCTTGTCCATGCACTGGTTAAAGGTATCGGCGTACAGCTCGTTTTTGGAGAAGGGATCGGTGTAGCCCACCGGCATCAGATTCTTCCGCCTGAATTCGATGGGGTCCATGCCCAGTCGGGCGGCCACATCCTCGGTGTGGCACTCAACGGCCCACATGGCCTGGGGAATGCCGTAGCCGCGCATGGCGCCGGCCACAGATTTGTTGGTGAAGACGGTATAGGCGTCCACCTCCACATTGTCGCAGGGGTAGAGCTGGGGGAAGGCACCGGCGCCCTTGGCGCAGATGCTGTGACCGTGGGAGGCGTAGGCGCCCTGGTCAGAGAAGGCCTCCAGCTTGCGGGCGGCGTAGGTGCCGTCGGGCCGCACCCAGGAGATGATGTGGCTGCGGATGGCGTGGCGCACCCGGTTGGAAACAAAGGTGTCCTCCCGGGGAACGTCCAGCTTTACCAGATGGCCGCCCAGCTGCATACACAGCCAGGCGCACAGGGGCTCATACAGCACATCCTGCTTGTTGCCAAAGCCGCCGCCTATGTAGGGCTTGATGATTTGGATGCGTCCCCACTCGATCCCCAGAGCCTGGCCCACCACCCGGCGGACAATGTGAGGGATCTGGGTGGAAGAGACGATTTTGATCCGCTCTCCGTTCATCTCGGCGAAACAAATAAAGTTTTCGATGTGGCAGTGCTGGACGGTGGGGGTCTCATACCAGCCCTCCACCTTGATGAGGCCGGGCTCCTTGATGGCCTCATCATAGTTGCCCTTGCGGATGGTGGTGTGTTTGAGGATGTTGTTGGGATAGGCCTCATGGAGTTGGGGTGCATCATCTTTCATGGCCTCCTGCACATCCAGCACGAAGGGATACTCCTCGTACTCCACCTTGATGGCCCGAAGGGCCTGAGCGGCAGCTACCTCATTCTCGGCCACCACCGCGGCGATGTCATCGCCGTAGAAGCGGACCCGGTCGGTGAGCACCAGCCGGTCAGCCACGTCCTGGTGGCTCTCGTCGGTGGACCAGGGATGTCCGGCAGTGGGGAAGTAGTGCTTCTCCTTCAAGTCAAAGCAGGTAAAAACTTTGACCACACCGGGAATTGCCTCCGCCGCGGAAGTGTCCATGGACTTCACCCGGCCGTTCGCGATGGTGGCGTGCAGGACTTGGGCGATATAGGCGCCCTTATCGCACAGGTCGTCGGTATATCGGGTGCGCCCAATGACCTTGTCATAGGCGTCCACACGGGTGGCTTTCTTTCCTACATACATGGCGCGTTCCTCCTGTCTGTTGATTGATTGTCTGAACTTCAGCCGTTGATGTGATGCTCGATGTGGGTCTTCATACGGCGGTAACCGTCTTCGGTGATCAGAATCTTGCCGCGCTGGACCCGGATCAGGCCCAGCTCCTCCAGCTTTTGAATGCTGCGGTCCAGGGTCTTGACGGAAAAGCCGATCTCGTCCGAGATCTGAGCCCTGGTCTGCTTCAGCTCCAGCTGCTGGGGTGTAGGGATACGCTGCTCGAATTTGCGGATCAGATGGACCATCAGCCGGTCCTTGCCCTCCATAAAGAGGTACTTCCGCGCCTCAGCGGTCTGGGTGATGAGCCGGCGCATATTCTCCTGCGTGCGCAGAAAAAGGGCGTCCACATCCATCCGCATCCAGTCCATGTAGGTGTCCGCTGGAATGGAGAGTACCCGGCACCGGGTGGAGGCTACGATGCTGATGCGGTATTGGGGGAGTCCGGCAAAGCATTCAATCTCGCCAAAAAAATCCCCCGGTCCAAAATCCTTGAAGGAATAGGGCCGCTCGTGCATGGGCCACTCTACGCCGGTCACCTTGCCGGAGAGGATCACAAAGATATGGGTACAGTCTGTGCCAGCCTTGATGAAGGTCCGGTCTGCCTCAATGTCGATCAGGGTCATGTAGTATTTGACCTCTTCGGTACAGTTCCGGAACAGAAACTCCATGTAGTTTCGTTTCTGCGGCGGGAGCTCCTTAAAAATATCCACAAGACTGCACCTCCTTGGTTGTATTATATCGTTACATTCCTACAAAAGAAAAGGCCATGTGTCTCATTTTTTTATTTTTTTTATGGGACATGAAAAATTCTGTGGTCTTCCGTACTTGCAATTTTGGGAAAAATATAGTATCCTTTGGTTAGTTAATGCTAACTAACGGAGAGCGGAAAGGGAGCGGAGGGCGCTTTATGCTGATGGAGCGGTTGAGAAAAAACGGGCCCGGAGCGCGGACAGACTGGGTGTCTGCAATGTCAGGGGTACAGGTGTGCAGCTTTGCGCTGGCGGGAGAGCAAACGCTGCCCCTATATCTGGAGCCGCTGCATTTTGAGACATTGTTCTGTCTGAAGGGCGGGATGACGGTGGAATGCGGCGGACGGGTGCTTCGGGCTGAGGCGGGGGACATCCTGCTGCTGTCGGACGGGGAGTGGCTGCACTCCGCCCGAATCTGTGGGGGACTGGAGGGAAGCCTGGTGGTCGTGGACGCCGGGAAAGCTGGAGAGAGCCTGCGGACGCTGTGCTGTCTGATGGGCTATCTGGAGCTGGATACCGCAGCGGTGCGGGAAATCATGGATCGCCGGAAGGGATGTGGGCTGCTGAAGCGTACGCCGTGGAGTCGGGCGGTGTTTGAGGTCCTGGAAAGACTGGAGGGAGTGGAGCAGGGCCGCTACTGTATCTGGAAGACGGTGGAACTGCTGTATTTGCTGTGCAAATGGAACGGTATGTTGGAGGAGCGCGGCAGTGACAGCCCTGTTTGGCGCACCGGAGCGGAGATAGGCGTTTATTTGGAGAGACATATGGGGGAAAAGCTGACCATAGCTGAGCTGAGCCGCCGGTTCTGCTTGTCCCAGACAGCGTTGAAAAACTATTTCCGGCAGGTCTACGGGGTGCCGGTCCATACCTGGCTGAGGCGGCGCCGGATGGAGCGGGCGGCCAGGCTGCTTCGGACCTCCTCTCTGTCGGTACTGGAGATCTCCCAGGCGGTGGGGTACGAGGGCATCAGCCAGTTCAACGTTACCTTTAAAGACTGTTACGGAATGACGCCTGGGACCTATCGAAAAATGTCTGAAACCGGAGGATGAGGACTGTTTCCGAAAGACGGGGAGGCCTGATTCTGGTATACTTCAAGACTCAAGGATCCGATGCCTGATCATAAGGAGGGAGCCCATTGAAGCGTCATCGATTTTGGGCCTGGGGGGCCGTGATCTGTATGATCATGGTCATGCTGACCGGCTATCAGCGGAAATAACCGAAAGGAAGTGCTTGTATGAAGGTATATGCCAAGCTGGCCTGCTTTGTGGGCGGCGCGCTGTTTGGCTCGGTGGGCGTAAAGCTGCTCACCAGTCAGGACGCCAAGCGGGCCTATGTCCATGCCACGGCTGCCGGACTGCGGATGAAGGACTGTGTCATGAAAACCGTGACCACTGCTCAGGAGAATGCCGCCGATATCCTGGCCTCAGCCAAAGATCTGAACGAAAGTCGGACTGCCCGGCAGGCTGAAGCCGACGCGGAGGCCCGGTTGGACGACGAGGAATAAGCCGAAGCTGAGGGGGAGCCGTGGAAACGGCTCCCCCTTTTCATGGAGGAGAACAGCAATCATGAAAGCCATTATTTTGCATGAGAGCAGAGGCCGTATCCGCCTGCGGGTGGCCGGAAAAGGCATGAGCCTGGCTCAGGCCGATCTGCTGGAGGCCTGGCTCCAGCGGGAGCCCTGGGTCAGAGAGGTGACGGTCCACGAACGGACCGGCTGCGTGATTTTGCGCTATCAGGGGGACCGGGCGGTTGTGCTGGCGGCCCTGCGACGGTTTTCCTGGCGGGAGGCGGCGCGTACCATAACGCTGCCCCCCCACAGCAGCCGGGCCCTGAACCGGGAATTTGAGGGAAAGCTGGTGGGCAAGCTGGTGTGGAAGGCGGCCACTACCCTCTTTCTGCCGCCTCCCCTGCGGATCGCCCGGGTGCTGTGGCAAATGTGCCCCTTCCTCCGGCGGGGGCTGAGCTGCCTGTTCCACAGACAGATGAAGGTGGAACTGTTGGATGGCATATCCATCGGTATTTCGGTGTTCCGCCGGGATTTTGCCACGGCGGGGGCGGTCATGTTTCTGCTGGAGCTGGGAGAGTTGCTGGAGGAGTGGACCAGAAAGAAATCGGTGGAGGATCTGGCCCGGTGTATGGCCCTTAACGTGGATCGGGTGTGGCTGAAAACGGACCTGGGAGAGGTGCTGGTGCCCCTTTCTCGGGTCCGGCCGGGGGACCGGCTGGTGGTCCGCTCCGGCAGCATGGTACCGGTGGACGGTGTGGTGACAGAGGGAGAGGCCACGGTGAACCAGGCCTCCCTTACCGGGGAATCCATCCCCGTGGCCAAGCGGCCCGGCGGTGTAGTGTATGCCGGCACGGTGGTGGAGGAAGGTGAGTGTATCCTGGAGGTGCGCCATGCCTCAGGTCAGAGCCGATATGATCAAATCATATCTATGATTGAGCGTTCCGAACAAATGAAATCGGCCACCGAGAGCCGGGCGCTTCATCTGGCGGACCGGCTGGTGCCCTATACCTTGGCCGGCAGTCTGCTCAGTCTGGCGCTGACACGAAGTCCTGCCCGGGCCCTGTCGGTGCTGATGGTGGACTTCTCCTGCGCTCTGAAGCTGGCTATGCCTCTGGCGGTTCTGTCCGCTATGCGGGAGGCAGGCAAACGCCATATTACCGTCAAAGGCGGCAAATTCCTGGAGGTGGTGGCCCGGGCGGATACGATTGTTTTTGATAAAACGGGCACCCTGACCCGGGCCTGTCCCCGGGTGGCTCAGGTGGTCCCCTTCAACGGCCGCTCTGAGACCGAGATGCTGCGGCTGGCGGCCTGTCTGGAGGAACACTTCCCCCATTCTATGGCCAACGCCGTGGTGGAGGAGGCCAGGCGCCGGGGCCTCACTCACGAGGAGTTCCACTCCAAGGTGGAGTATTTGGTGGCCCACGGCATTGCCAGTACGGTAAACGGACAGCGGGTGCTGATCGGCAGCGCCCACTTTGTGTTTGAGGATGAGAAATGTACCATACCGGTGGCGGAACAGGACCGCTTTGACGGGCTGCCTTCGGAATATTCCCATCTATATCTGGCGGTGGGTGGAGAGTTAGCGGCGGTACTGTGCATTTCCGATCCTCTGCGGGAGGAGGCGAAGCCGGTGCTGGCCGCCCTGAAGGATCTGGGCCTGACCCGGACGGTGATGCTTACCGGCGACAGCTGCCGCACCGCCGCCGCCATTGCCGCCCAGGTGGGAGTGGACCAGTTCCGGGCGGAGGTGCTGCCGGCAGACAAAGCGGACTATGTGGCGAAACTCCGCCGGGCAGGACATACGGTCCTGATGGTGGGGGACGGCATCAACGACTCTCCTGCTTTATCTGAGGCTGACGGCGGCATTGCGATTCAGGACGGCGCGGCCATCGCCCGTGAAATCGCTGATATTACCATCTCGGCGGAGAGTTTGTGGGAACTGGTGGAGCTGTGGCAGATCGCCATGGCCCTTATGAGGCGCATCCGGGCCAACTATCGCTTTGTGATCGGGTTTAACGGGACGCTCATTGCCCTTGGTGTGGCGGGGCTGTTGGCCCCAGCCGCCTCCGCCGCCCTGCATAATCTCTCCACCCTGGGGGTCAGCCTGCACAGCATGAGCCCTTTGAAGCAGAAGATCTCGCAAAGGAGTGGATTGTCGAAAATCGGCGGGGAACAGGGGCGAAGTCAGGGGATAGAGTCATAAGAAAATGATCCATATCATACAAAAGGCCCGCCGCAGGTGCAACAACCTGCGGCGGGCCTTTTGAGTGCTCTGTGGAGAGAAGGGCTATTCGCTTTTGATGGCCTCCAGGGCGGGTATGCGTACCGCCTTGTTGGCGGGATAATAGCCAGAGCCCAGACCGATAAGAATGGAGAATACGATGGCGAAGAGCAGCAGCCAGGGCGGGATCACAGAGACTCGTGTCACTGTCTCGCCGCCTACAATGGCGGGCAGCAGATTTTCCATGGATGGACCCAGTGAAACCAAGTTGATGGCCACCGAGGCGATAAAGCTGATGACGCAGCCGATCAGTCCGCCGATCAGTCCAATGGCTCCGGCCTCTGAGAGAAACATGACTCTGATATCCGAGACATAGCAGCCCAGAGATTTCATGATGCCGATTTCCCGAGTGCGCTCTGAGATGGACATGATCATGGTGTTGGTGATGCCCAGGGCGGCGACAAACAGAGAGATGGCGCCCAGGCCACCCAGCATCATTTGCTTCTGGCGGGCCTCCTTTTCCATAGGCTTACGGATGCTTTCCATAGATTCGGTGGGGTAGCCCATAGATTTGATCTCACGCTCCACTGATTCCACCTGGTCGATGCTTTTGACCTTTACAATAATAGAGTCATAGACCGGTTTCTTGCCTTTGCGGCCCTGAACCTTTTCCATCAGCTTCAGAAGCTCGGGCATATTGAGCAAAATCCCTTCAGAGGTCTCGAGGCCTTTGGAGTAGTCCTCCTTCACTGTGCCAACTGGGTTGAAGGGAAGGGTGAGCTTTCCGCTCTGAGTTTCTATTTCCATGGTAAGGGGCTGCTTCAGAGGGTCCAGATAAGGGGGGGGAGGATCGACGGGGTTACCGCTGTCATCAAACTCCCCGCTCCAGCGGTCTATCATGTTGCGTCCCTCCGGGCGCAGGGTATCCTTAAAACTGTAGGCCAGATATTGTCCGGTCAGGATCTCGCCCTCTCGCTTGGGCAGCACACCGGTAGTCAAATGGTATCCCATCTGTTCCAGTACTGCGGTATCAACTCCTACCACGGTAGTCCAGTCGGCAATATAGCGCTTTCCCGTTCCGGTGAGGAGACGAACGGAGTCTGCATTCAGGCTCAGTTTGGGGGTCAAGGCCTCCACGCCGGGCAGGTTCTTTAGTCGACGCAGCAACGGGTCGTCCAGCTTGGCCTTGCCCCGGCCGCCCTGAGGGGCGCTCACAGTAATGATGGTCAGGTCCCCCATTTCAGCCAGGGTCCTGTCCTGGGCCTCCTTCATGCCGATGCCCAGGGATACCATGATGACGATGGAGCAACAGCCGATGAGGACGCCCAACACGGTGAGGAAGGTACGGGATTTGCGGCGCATCAGGTTTTGAAGACAGATGCGCAGCATATCTTTTTGCTTCATGTTTTATTCCCCCTCATTGGAAGGCGGGGTGTCGTCCCAATCGTCCCAGCTATTTTCGTCGGTCTTGCCGCCCTTTTTCTTTTTCCAGATCAGCAGGCCTACGACGCTGGCCAGGACCGCCGCTCCGGCGACCAGTCCCACAGTCAGCCAGGGGAAACCGCCCTCCCTTATATCGGCGTCAAGGTCATCGGGGAAATCCTCCGGCGGCGGAGGAGCAGTCACATGGAGGGTGACGGGAAATTCCCGAGTCTGGACCTGTTGGTCGGCGTTTTCATAGCTGATCTTCAACACCACCTTGACGTCTCCCTCGGTGTTGGGTGTGAGGGCAAAACCGATGTTGCCGTTGGCTCCCGCTGTGACGTTGCCCAGATACTGAGTGCGGGCGGGAGTATCCACCCCTTCGCCCTCCACCGTGGCCTCCAGGTTGGCCATGTCATCCTTGCCCTTGTTCACATAGGCCAGCAGCAGTTCGGTCTCCTCGCCCAAGGACACTGTTTCCGGTACGGCGGGAGCGTTGATCTGAAAGCGGTCTGGCTGGTAGACGGGAATGGACAGCTTGACATCAGAGTTGGTCTGGGTGCGCTTTTCGCCATCCACAAACTCATACTTGAAAGAGAGCGTCAGACCCTGGGCGCCGCTTTTGCCGGTGGGTACGGCCCGCATGGGAATCTCCTGGCTCTGGCTGCCTCCGGCCGCCAGAGTCTTATAGAAGTAGGTGTTGGTGCTGGCGTCCATGGTGAAGGTCTCTCCGCCGTCCACAGTGACTACCACGTTGGAGATGGGCACGGCGCCGGTGTTCTCAAAGGTAAAGTTCAGAGGGAAGGAGCTGCCGGAGGGTACGGAACTCTTACCATAGGAATAGCTGCGCACCACCACGTTGGGTACGGAGGTATCCGACTTGGAGGAGGCGTTGGCGGCAATATTTACCTTGTCGGAAGAAGTAGCCTGGGTCATGGTTTCGCCATTGTCATAAAGGTATTTCAGTTCGGTGTTCAGAGACTGGTTGGTGGAGGAGAGTTCCTTGGTGGCCTGTACCTTGACGGAGATAGAGGTACTTTTTCCCGGCGCCAGGTCGGGCAGCAGGAAGGTGGAGGTGGGGTCCATCAGAATGAGGGACTCGGAGGTGGTGACAGATACCACCGGCTTGACCAGAGCGGTGGTGCCGGCATTCTGGAAGGTCAGGGTGACAGGCAGGGTCTCGCCAGCGGAGATGGGCTTGCCTGTGGCCGAGCGGGTAACCAGCACCACCGGCTGGGGTACGGTCTCCTTGGCCAGGGTGGGCACCACTACTTTGTCGGAGACGGAGGCCTGGGTCATCATGCCGCCGTTGTCATAGCCGTATTTCAGCTCGGTGCTCAGGGTCTGGCTGGTGCTGCTGTTGCCCCGGGCCACCTGGATCTGTACATCCAGACTGGCGGTGGAGCCTGGCTGGATATCAGGCAGCAGGAAAGTGGCGGCGTCATTGAGGATCATCAGGGATTCGGAGGGGGTGACAGCCACTACCGGCTTGACCAGAGGGGTGGCACTGGTATTCTGAAAGCGGATGGTAACAGTAGCGCTCTCGCCCACGGCCAGGGGGTGGGGCAGGGTGGAGCGGGTGACCAGCACCACCGGCTGAGGCACGCTCTCCCGGCCGATGGCGGGGATGGAAATCTTGTCGGTGACATTGCCTTGAACGGTGGAGACGTTGTTGTAGTAGTTGAACTTCAGATCCACACCTAAAGATTGGGCGGGGGAGGGGATGGCGCTGGCGCCCTTGACCGTGATCTCCAGGCTGACGCTCTTTTTTCCGGCGATATCAGCCAGGGGGAAGGAAGAAGTGCCGCTCCCCAACAGCAGACCATCGGAAGGGGTAAAGGTCACCACGGGGGATTTCAGCTTGATATTGCTCAGGTTCTGAAAGGTGACCTTCAGCTTGACCTCCTGCCCGGATTCAATGGGTTTCTCCAGTTCGCTGCGGGAAACCAGAACCATGGGGGCGGGAGCGGGATCAGGGGCGGAGGGAGGCTCGGGAACGCTGGTGGGCGCTTCATATACCACCGCTTCGGTGATGGTAACCTCCAGGGTCTGGTAGGAGCTGGCGTCGCCGGCAGTGCCCACCTGGAGTTTCAGACTCTGTCCCACGCCTTTGTACGTCAGGCCGGTAAGCCGGACGGCATAGACCAGCGGGGCGGACTCAGAGGAGGTCTTTTCCACCGAGAGAGAGCCGCCGGTAAAGCTGTCGTCCAGCTTGGTGATGTCCAGTGTTTTGGGATCGCCGGCCCCGGTACCGTCGCCGGTATCCTTGACAGACACGGTGATATTGACCGTATTGCCTTTTCTGATACTGCCAACCGAACGGCCGGAGGGGTCGGTGACGGTATAGCCAGTGATGTACAGGTTGCTGCCTTCGGCGGCAAAAACCGCGGGCAGCGCCGCCGCCAGCATGGCCAGCAGCAGGAGCAGAGAAATGCCGGTGCGTAACACATTATGCTTCATGGGGAAATCTCTCCTTTGGATTGACTTGGTTG
Organism: Flavonifractor porci; assembly: GCF_037572415.1. NCBI lineage: Bacteria > Bacillati > Bacillota > Clostridia > Eubacteriales > Oscillospiraceae > Flavonifractor > Flavonifractor porci. The sequence goes on along the minus strand of NZ_JBBHLB010000007.1, from coordinate 36,970 downwards.
CTGACGATCTCGCCGTCGATAAGCTTGACGATCCGATTGGCGTAGGTGGCCATTTCCGGGTCGTGAGTGACCAGGATGATGGTCTGGTGGTAATCCCGGGCAAAGCTACAGATCATGTCCATGATCTCCACCGTGGTTTTGGAGTCCAGGTTGCCGGTGGGCTCGTCGGCAAAGACCACGTCGGGCCGTGCGATAAAGGCCCGGGCAATGCCGGCCCGCTGCTGCTGGCCGCCTGACATCTGCCGCGGAAAGTGGTCCAGCCGGTGGGCCAGTCCAACCCGGGTGAGCAGCTTGCGGGCAGCAGCTTCCCGCTGGGCTTTGGGCACGCCCCGAAACATCAGGGGGAGTGCCACGTTTTCCGTGGCGGTCAGGTTGGGCAGCAGGTTGTAGGACTGGAATACAAAGCCCAGGTGCTGCTGCCGGAAGGCGGCCAGCTGATTTTCATTCAGACGGGAGATGGGTACCCCGCCGATGAGGACCTCCCCACGGGTGGGCTTCTCCATACCGGCCAACTGGTTGAGTAAGGTACTTTTCCCCGAGCCGGAGGTGCCGAAGATACAGCAGATCTCCCCTCGGGACACACTTAAATTGATGCGCTTGAGCGCCACCACCGTCTCATCTCCGATGGGGTACTCCTTGCGGACATTTTTCACTTCGATGATGGGGCGGCTGCGCAAATCAGGCCCATTCATAGGTGTTGCCCCCTTTCTGAATGGGAGTATACCGGGCCACTCTTTATTCCCCGTGTGGGTTTGTTTAAGATTTGTAAAGGCGGAAGAAAGAAAAAAGACGCTCCGGACTGGAAAGCGTCCGGAGCGTCAAAATGATATGGAGGAGGGAGGCTGCCACAGGGGAAGCGTGAGAAGAAATTCGGTGCCCTGCCCGGCTGCGGGGCGGGCGGAGAGGGCGATAGAGCCGTTGTGCAGCTCCATAATGCGGCGGGTGATGGACAGGCCAAGGCCGCTGCCCTGACCAGAGCGGGCATCGCTGCCCACCACAAAGGGCTCAAAAATATACTTGATTCGCTGGGGGGGAATGCCGGCGCCGTTGTCCGCCACAGTGAGCAGAGCTTTGCCCTCCGCCTCGGTCAGCCGGAAGAAAAGCATGGTGCCCAGTCGGTTGTGGCGCAGGGCGTTGGACAGCAGATTATCCAGCACACGGCGGAATTGCAGGGGGTCCAGCTGGCAGCGCAGGGCCCGGTCGGGCAGATCAATGTCCAGCCCGAAGCCTGCCAGATCGATCTCGTCATATTTGTCCGCCAGATAAGCCCGCAGAAACTCGCACAGGTCGGTAGGCTCGGTGTGGAGCACAAACTCCGGGTGCTCCACTTTGCTGTATTCATGGAAGGCATCCACCAGTTCGGTGAGGGCAGCCGCCTTACCCTGAATGGCCCGCAAATAGCGCTCCTGCTCCTGTGGCGGTACCTTTCCGTCGCAAATAGCGTCGATATAGCCAGCAATAACAGTGATGGGGGTCTTGAGGTCGTGGGAGATGTCGGCAATCAGCTTCTGCCTGCCCTGATCCAGCCGCTGGCGCTCCGCCTCACTCTCGGCCAGCCGGTCGGAAAATCGGTCGAAGCTCTCTCCGATGCGCCGGATCTCCCGTGTACCGCCGCAGTCCCCCACCCGGACCATTCGGCCCTCGGACTGGGAGACCACCGCATCATTGAGCTTACGCAGGGGACGGCCGATCCGGTGGCTCAGCCACCAGATGAACAGCCCCGCACTGAGCAGGAACAGGGGAATGAAGAGCAGCCACACCTTCCAGCTGTCCTGATACTGCCTCAAATAGTCGGTGTCGCTGATCATTGCCTCTCGCAGCAGAATGGTCATGGGAGCGTTATTCTCATTTACAAAGCTCCCTCGGGTGAGGAACGCGTTGGGAAACCGCTTACCCGATAGATAGAGAAACTCCTGAGGCGTGTAGACGGTCTTACCATCCTCCAGGCCGCCGAATATAACCTGGTAGGAGGCGTTCAGCACCATGGTGTCCACCGAGCCATCAGTAGTGGACTGGCGGATCACCAGATAGCGGGAAGGACTGTTCCTGTTAGATTGAGTGAAGGTGGTAGTGAAGGCGTCGGCGTCCCAGGGTTGGACACAGGCCAGCTCGCCGGCGGTACAGAGCGGGTCAAATCCGCCGTCGGAGGCATAGACCAGCAGTCCCTCCCCGTCGTAGACGGCAAAGGCGCTGCCGGTGTCGCCGGTATAGTGGGCCAGGTTCTGGTAATTGCCGGACAGCAAATCTTTGTCGGCCATCAGTCCGGCCCAGTCCGGCGGCTGGTAGAGTCGGGTCAGCTGCTGATCCCACAGACAGAAGATTCCTCCGGCAATGACCAGCAGGGTAAGGGTAAACAGCAGGTAATTGCGTACCAGCAGACCAAACAGGCTGCCGGGAACCGGTCTATTTTTCAAGCTTATACCCCAATCCTCTCACGGTGATGATGTAGCGGGGGTCCTTCGGGTCGTCCTCCAGTTTGTCCCGCAGCTTGGAGATGTGGACCATCATGGTGTTGTCATCTCCCTCAAAGTATGGACCCACCGCCCCCTCATATAGCTGAATCTTGGTAAAGATACGGCCGGGGGAGCGCATGAGCAGCGCCAGGATCTTATATTCCATGGGGGTCAGGGCGATGGGAACGCCGCTTTTGGTCAGCTGGCAGGTGACAGTATCCAGCGCCAGATTCCGGACGGTGAGCACATCCTGACCAGTCCGGCCCGCCCGGCGCAGCTGGGCCTTCACACGGGCCACGATCTCCACAGGGTTGAACGGCTTGGCAATGTAGTCGTCGGCGCCCAGATTAAGACCCAGGATCTTGTCGTTGTCCTGGCTTTTGGCCGACAGGATCAATATGGGCAGCTGGCTATACTGGCGCAGGGCACGGGTCAGTTCAAAGCCGTTAAGACCGGGCATCATGATGTCCAGGATGGCCATGTCGGGGCTGTGGGTTCGGGCCAGCTCCAGCGCCTTGCCGCCGTCGTCCGCCTCCAGAACCCGGAATCCCTCCCCCTCCAGATAGAGCCGCAGCAGGCCCCGGATATCCGCGTCGTCCTCGGCGATAAGGATCATAGGTGTCATGAGCAGCGCCTCCTGTTGCTGTTTTATATTTTTATTGTAACAGAGCAGACCCGCTTGGGAAAGTCCGACCTGAGAAAAAAGCGGGTCCTTTGCAAATCTTAAGAAACAGAGAGTCGAGTGGGGACGCTGAGAAAATTGTATTTGTGTTGCATCTGCAACTGACAGAACAACGGAAAACATATATGATTTATATGAAATTTAAGATTGATAACAGTACGGACCGTGGCCAGATCCACGGAGTATTGAGAGGTGTATAGTATGCAAAAGACCATTATGAATCCCCGTAAGGCTGCTGTGATTGGCTGCGGCTTTGTAGGTTCCGCCACGGCCTTTGCTCTGATGCAGAGCCATTTGTTTTCCGAGCTGGTGCTGTTGGATGTGAACTTTGATAAGGCTGACGGCGAGGCCAAGGATATCGCGCACGGCATCCCATTTGCCGGAGCCATGAAAATCTATGCCGGCACCTATGATGATGTGGCGGATGCCGCTGTGGTCATTGTGACGGCAGGGGCCAACCAGAAACCCAACGAGACCCGGCTGGATCTGGTCCACAAGAATGTGGCAATCTTCAGGAGCATCATCCCTGAGATTGCCAAACGGGACTTCCAGGGCATCCTGCTCATTGTTTCCAATCCGGTTGATATCCTGACCTATGCCGCCCTCAAGCTCAGCGGACTGCCGGAGCATCGTGTGATCGGCTCGGGCACCGTGCTGGACACCGCCCGGCTCAAATACCAGCTGGGGCAGCATCTCCATGTGGACAGCCGCAGTGTTCACGCCTTCATTATCGGTGAGCACGGAGACAGCGAGATCGCCGCCTGGAGCAGCTCCAACGTTTCCGGTATTCCCCTCAACGATTTCTGCGAGATGCGGGGGCATTTTGATCATGCCTCCTCTATGAAGGAGATCGCCGAGAAGGTCAAGACCAGCGCCTATGAGATCATTGCCAAGAAGCAGGCTACCTACTACGGCATTGCCATGTCGGTAAAGCGGATCTGCGAGGTCATCGTCCGCAATGAGCGGTCTATTCTGCCGGTGTCCACCATGATGCACGGGGAGTACGGCATCGAGGGAATCGCCCTGAGTATGCCCGCCATCGTGGGTCTGGACGGCGTAGAGACCCATGTACCAATTGTGCTGGATCAGGAGGAGCAGGAGCAGCTGCGCCGCTCGGCAGAGACCTTGAAGCAGGTGGCTGCTGCCCTGGAACTGTGAGGCCTGAATCAAATCCCGTCAGTCAGGATCGCCCGCGTGACGTACAGGGCCTAATGGGGTAATATGCTTGTAAACCGGTGGGACGGCCTCTGTCCCGCCGCACAGGAAAGGAGCGGGTGACGTGGTGGAGTCTACCCTTTTGTGGGCAATTCTGTCTTGAAACTGAACGAAACCTTAAAGATCATAAAGGAAACCTTTTTTTGCTGAACTGTGACAACTTTCCGGCCTGGATAGGAGTCTAACCATCGAAGCCCGGGCGGCCACTCCGCCCAGGGGCAGACAAATCTGCTACAGAAGCAAAGAAAGGAACATGATGATGAAACAGAAAATCTGCCTGGTACTTACCCTGGTGATGGTAATGCTCGCCCTGACCGCCTGCGGCAGGATGGGCGGCGGGAAGACGGAGGACAGCGGCTCCGGTCAGCCCCAGTCCACGGAAAAAGCCGAGGAGAAGAAGGTGAGCGGCGTCATCAACCGGATGGGTGACTATCTGGTGCTCCTCACCGGCGATGGTGAGTACCAGGTCATGGACTTCGGCAAGGGGGTCAGTGCCGATGGCTTTGCCGAGGGAGACTCGGTGGAGATCACCTACACCGGCGAGTTGGGGGTGGACGGCGCTGTGCCGGTGATCACCTCCATCAGTAAGTCGAAGTAAGCTGAAACGGCCAAGAGCACCGTTGCGTTTAGATGGGATCTGTGGGATAATGAGTTGAAAGCAGGCCTGTCCTCACTCCACAGGCCAAACCATGGAAAGGATGAAGTGGATTTTATGGACAATACCTACATTCGCTTTACAGATGATCAGGAGGCCCCCTATTCCGACCTGGTAGTGGTGGACGGGAAGTATCTCTTCCTATCCGGCCTGGTGTCCGAAGATCTGGAGACCCAGGAGCTGGCCTGCGGTGATATCACCTTTGAGACTCGTCAGGTGCTGAACAATCTGGAGCAGCTGCTCAAGCGCTACGGTTCCGATATGGACCATGTGGTGCGGATCGACGTGCTGCTGCGGGATTTTGCCGAGCGGGACGAGATGAACGCAGAGTATGTGCGTCACTTTGCCCCCAAGCGGATGCCTGCCCGGCTGTGCTACGGCAACGTGGGCCTGGCGGACGCCTGCAAGATCGAGATCGCGGTGATTGCCGTCAAGTGCTGAATATGGAGAGATGAAGCGCCCCCCGCGCCCGGTTTGACCGGGCGTGGGGGGCACTGTTTGTTGTGTGAGATCAACCGGCCTGAGCGCCATACTGGCTGTAGATCCGCCAGCTCAGCAGAATGGCCTGCTCCACGGAGCAGGAGTCCTGGGGGGAGAGGGTAACGCTGGAGGTACCCTTCATAATGCCGTTGGCGGCCAGGGCGCCCACGCCCTCCGTCGCCCAGAGGGAGACGCTGCTCCGATCGGTGTAGCCCGCAATAGAGCCCGCCTTGGGGGCCAGGTCCGTGCCGGTGGCGGTTTCAATGGTGCCCACGGCCCGGTAGAGCATGGTGGCGATCTGCTCCCGGTTGGTGGTGAGGGTGGGGGCAAACTTGTCGCCGCCGGTGCCGGTGACGATACCCGCCTGGCTGGCCTTGCGGATGGCCAGACTGTTGCTGTCGGAAAAGGTACCCTCGGGGGCGGCGGGCAGTTCTTCCTTCTGAATGACCTCAACCAGCTGCACCGCCAGCTGAGCAAACTGCTCCCGGGTGATCTGATCCTGATAGGAGGGGTTGCCGGTGAACTGGGGAATCAGCCCGGCCTCGGCGGCCTTCGCCACCTCGGACTTGGCCCAATCGCTGGGGCCGATGGTGACGCCCTGTTCGACCTCCACCTCTACCTGAGTCATGTCCTGCTTGTCCACCTTCCAGGCGAAGGCAGGCAGGATCAGCACCGCAGCGGCCAGAACAGTACAAGTTATACGCTTGAATACAGTGAAATGTTTCATGGTCATACTCCTTTTCTCATCGTTCACAGACGCTGTGGTCCACTGTGTCGGCGGGGATGCCCTGCAGCTCATGGCCCGGGGGATAGTAATCGATCATGGACAGATAGTTTCCGGTACGCTGGAAGCCCATCACATCCGCCAGCCATGCCGTACCGGCAGGGCCATCGCATACGGGCTGGAATTCTCCGGTAGAACCCCTGGGATACCAGTACTGCTCGTAGGGAATGGTGTTATAAAATGCGTGAAGGTCGGCGTCATCGCTGAAGGTGACGATGGCGGCGTCCACATACCGCTCCATCAGCTCAGGCAGGCCGCTGCTCTCCCAGACTCCGTTAAAGATCCCCTGGTGAACGATGCCGGGGGTGGAAATGGTGTAGGTCTTGCTGCTCCCTGCGGGCACCTCGTAGGGGAGGAAGAACACGCCGGCTTCTCCCTGACTGCCCTCCTGACTGAATGCCACCAGAGCCACCACACCGGCGTCGGTCACATCGGTGGGGTTGGTCACGGTAACGTCCATGCCGCCATAGGCCGCCATACCCACATTCACGCCCGTAATTTTGGCAGTGGAGGCAAAGAGGCTGGGGGCATTTTTGTTGTACTCCGGCAGAGCCGGCGCATGGAACTCAGGAACAAAGGGCTGCTCCGGCTGTTCCGGCTGTCCGGTCTGGCCTCCGCTGCCGGGCTTGTGGGGATCGCTGACGCTGTTGCCGTGCTCCCGGTGGCCGATCCATACGCCGTCCTGGTCGTACAGGGGCAGCTTGGTCACTTTTTCCCAGTCCTGGATCAGGGTCCAGCCGGTGAGCAGCTTCCCGTTGGGGTCGATGTAGGCGTATTCAAAGCCATACCAGCGCTCAGGCGCATTGGGATTGTAGGTGGTGGTATCCCGATAGGCGTCGGTACCAAAGCCAAAGGAGGGCACCTCCGGCTTCCGCAGGACGAGGGCCCTGCCGTTGATAAAGCTGCCGGCATAACGGATGGTGGTGCTGCTGCCCACCTCCAGCCAGGTATAGTCTCCGTGGGGAGAGACCACCTTATTACCCTTGGTGTTGACATAGCCCAGACCGGAGTACACCCCGCCATCGTCGCCGATGACGGCGGCATAACCGCCGGAGAAGGAGTACATATCCGCATAGCGGCCCCGGTTCAGGTCGTGGAGATTGCCGTTTTTGTCCACATAGTTGGTCCAGTAGCCAGTATATCCGTCGGGAGGACTGATGCTGTCGTTGACCCGCAGCAGGCCGTCGTGGAATTCCGCACAGAAGTTCCAGCCGTCGGCGGACACCTCATAGATTCCCCGGTCGTTCAGAAGATATTTGTGCTGAGTCCAGAAGTCCAGGGTCTCCTGGTTGGGGGTGATGGTAAAGCCGTCAGGCTCCATGGTGTAGGCCTGGGCCGCGCCAGGCAGCAGGCTCAGGTAAAGTAAGCCGCACAGGCACAGACTGCCCATCCGGACAGTCAAACCTTGTTTTCCTCTCATAAGACTCATTCCCTTCTAAAAGCTGATGTTACAGTTCCTTATAGTCGAACAGGATCGGGTTCTCCCGGTCTTCCATATAATAACCCTGGCTGGTATAGCCCAGCAGCTCTGTGCCTCTGGGCACAAAGGTGTTTTCCCGGTGCTCTCCGGTGGTCAGGTCATATACCATATGCACAGGTTCCTCTTCTTCCCAAACATGATACAGCAGCTTATCGGCGATGATGGCATCCAGAAATACATCCTGGTCGCTCTCCCAGAGGAGCCGCTGGTTGCCGCCGTCAGGGTCTCTGGCCTCGATGGTCCAGAGAGTTTGATCTTCATTGACGGTATTGCGGATAGCGATCTCGTCGGTAAGCAGGGTACACCAGAGGGCAACCTCTTCAGTGGCCGCCGGCTGGAGCATATCATCAAACCAGTATGCTTGGCCATACCCCAAACACCATGCTCCATTTCCCACATGGTAGGAGGAGGTGGGGATACCAATAGTCTGCCACTCCTGCAAGGTCCCGTTGAGCGCATCCACAGCCACTGTCTCCGATGCGCCGGGACCCATTCTGTGGTTCAGGCTGATACAGGTGACTTCCACCATCTGATCCTTCTTCTCCTGCCATTCCCACGCCGCCTCCGGCATCATGGAGTACTGCGTATAGCCGTATTCCCCCTCATATTCCGCCCAGGTGGTGTACTTGATAAATAGGTTCAGGTGATTGACCGACCCGTCACTGGGGATATAAACGGTCTCTTTCTCACCGGTCTGGATGTTCCGGCGCATGAGGAAATATTTATAGATGATGTATTCGTGGCTGGAATCCTCGTCCACCAGGGTGCTGGTGGAGTCAAAGGGGATCTTCACCCGGTAGGTTCCTTCCATCAGCGGGCCGATGGTATGGGTCTCCGGGTCCACCAGACGGACCCGGACGTTGGACACCCCCCGCTCCAGGGGGATCTCCCCGTTTTCGGCACGCTGGCCCACATAGTTTGGCTCCATCTCGTACAGCTCCACCGGGTCCAGGCCGTTGATGGTGTAGTAGAGCTCCAGCTCCTCCGCCCCGCTGACGGTAAGCACCTGGGACTCTGTGTACAGTCCCGGCTCCAGGGAGAACTGGCACTGGGAGAAGGCGGTGTCATCCATACAATAGGGCGTCGGCGCAGGGGTGGGAGACGGGGTGGGTTCTGCCTCTGTGCCTGTTAAGGCGGAAGGCTGAGAACCAGCGTGACACCCCGCCAGGGCCGCGCACAGCGCGAGGCCTGCCAGACACAGCTTCCAGTGATTACATTTCATTGCTTCTCCTCCTCATCCTGCTCCACAGGATTTGCGCAAGCAGGTATCCTCTTTCGATGTTTGATGCAGGCGGCAGCCGCCGGAACCATCCGGCGGCTGCCGCCCTGGATTTTGTCAGCCCGCGGAGGCCTCCGTGAAGGTCACGTTGTAGAAGTAGCCGTAATCGATGAGAGTCCCATGATTATTCACACCACTGATTCCAATATACAGGTAATCGCAGCCCCGGATGTTGGTGTGAACGGACACCGGTTCATCTCCGGATTTGAGCTCATAGCTGTCGATGAGGTTTTTGGTGCCATACTGATCCACTGCGTAGATGGACAGTGTGCCGGTATAGTCGCTGTTCAGGGTGTCTTGCTTGGCTACAAATTCCCCGTTGAGCTCGGTGTACCGCCCATCCAGTTTTACAGTTTCGCCATCTCTATACAGGTTAAAAGGAGTCTGGGTCTCACCCAGCAGCTTGAATTGGGCATTTGACCCAGTTCTGGCCACCGCATAGGATTCGTTATAGGGCTTCAGCTCATCGGCCCGGACCACCTTGCCTGCGCCGGGCTTGAGGCCAATATACACGCTCTCAGTCTTGGGGTCCCACTCCACCGGCTTGTCGGTGAGCATTCCGGTGAGGGCACGGACGGGCAGGTAGGTGGTACCGGCGTAGATCAGGGGCTCCACCTCGTTGCCGTTGACGTCGGTGGGCACCTGCAGCTTGCCGTCCACATAGAGGGAGATCCCGCCCATGGAGACGTTGATCTGCTTGAAGGCGGACATGGCGTAGGCAGGCAGGCCGCTGCCGGCGATGACGGCGGCAGCCAGCAGGCCGGCGCCGAAGCCCTTGATGGTGTTGTGGTTGAACTTTTTCATTTTTGTTTCCTCCTGTTTTTCATGATCTTGGCTGTCTTGCCATGTTCTATTGTAGTAATAATATTTCTAAAGTCAATAGAAATGGTAATAATAGTTCCAATTCATGCAACGGTTAAAATTATCCGTTATCATGAATCTGAGGTGAGTTCCTTGACCTTTGGAGAACGGCTGCGACAGCTGCGGGAGGAGCGGAACCTGACACAAAAAGCCATTGCCGGGATCATCGGCATATCTCCGCGGATGGTCAGCTTTTATGAGAGCGGCGCCCACTTCCCGCGGGAGGAGGGGACTCTGCTCAAGCTGGCACAGTTTTTCGGGGTCTCCACCGACTACCTGCTGGGATATTCCGATGTGCGCTGTGTGGAACAGCTGCGTAAATTAAATCAGGCTTTTCAAGGGCTGCCCGAGGCGGAACGCGAAAGTCTGATGGATTATTTGGACTTTCTGTCCGCGAAACAGAAACGTCCGAAGCCTTGACCGCCCTTCGCCGTTCCGCTCCGGCAGCGGTGTGAGTTGGTCCGCTCACGGAAAGTAAGACCTGCCGAGTTGTCGGCAGGTTTTACTTTTCTGAAAAAATTTTAAAATTTCGTTGCGGGACTTTTTCCCCTTTGTTATGATGGAACAGCGAGGGAGGAGAGTCCATGAAACTGATCGAGCAGGTGCGGCTGGCCCGGCAGGGAGACCCGGAGGCCCAGACCGCCCTTTATGAGGCCATGTACAAGCGGGTCTACTACCTGGCCTTTCGCATGACCCGCAGTGCCGAGGACGCGGAGGACGCCGTGCAGGAGGCTTTTCTGTCCGCCTTCCGGGCGCTGCCCAATCTGGCCGATCCAAACGCCTTTGAGGGGTGGATGTTTCAGATCACCGCCAATAAATGCCGCAATGTGCTCAGTAAGTCCGGGCGCTATACCCAGCTTCCGGAGGATGAGGACGGCAATACGATTCTGGACGAGCTGCCCGAGGAGAATGAGGGCCTGATCCCAGCCTCCGCGCTGGAAAACCGCGCCCACCGGGAGATCATCCTCTCCATCATTGAGGCTTTGCCCCAGCAGCAGAAGGAGTGCGTGCTGCTGTTTTACTATTCCGAGCTTACCGTGGCGCAGATCGCTCAGGTGCTGGACTGTTCTGAGGGTACCGTCAAGAGCAGGCTGAACTATGCCCGCAAAAAGCTGCGGGATGGTATTCTGGAGACCGAGGAGCGGGACGGTATCCGTCTGCACACCCTGGCGCCTCTGGGCCTGCTGTTCCTCCAGGATTTTCAGGAGTTGACCGCCGGTATGACTGCTGGCGCTCTGGGCGGTACGGCAGCGGTCGCAGCAGCAGCCGGTTCCGGCACCGCGGCCGCAGGTTCCGGTACTGCCGCGGGCGCAGCAGCCAAGACAGGACTGTTTGCCACTGTGAAAGCCAAGGTGATCGCAGGCGTGACGGCAGCCGCTCTGGTGGTGGGCGGCGGCGTTGTGGTCTTCAGCCAGCCTAAGCCCTGGCCTTTACCGACCCGGCGCTGGAGGCCAACCTGCGGATACTGCTGGACAAACCGGAGGGAGCCATTTATCCGGCGGATGTGGAGAACCTGTACGCCCTCTATATCTTTGATGACGGCATGGCAACTGAGACCGGGTACATGAGCCAGCCGGTGACCCAGGCGGAGCGCGGAACCACGGCGGTGAGCAGCCTGGCCGATCTGGAGCAGCTGTCTGGATTGAACAGCCTCTACTATATGTCATCCGATCCGGCCCTGTTGGACACCCTGGGACAGCTGCCGGAGCTGCGGGAGTTGATCATCACAGGAGAAAATGTAAATGTGCCTGACTTCTCCTTTGTGTCCGGAATGTCGAACCTGAACCATCTCTCTGCCCGTGTTGCTGGAGATGCCGATTTAAGCGCAGTGGAGGAGTGCGCGGCCCTGCAGCGGCTTATGCTGTGGTCGGAGGGAAGTATCTCCCTCAATGCCGGAAAACTTACCGAGCTGCTGGAACTGAATCTCTCGGGGAATCAGAACGGAATGCAGCCGGAGTCGACTTGTGTGCTGGAACTGGACCAGCCCTTGCCTCAGCTTCTGTCCCTGACGGTCCATGGCGGAGCGTTGCCGTCCCTGGACTTCCTGTCCAATACCCCGGCGCTCCAGTCCCTGGATCTGTATAGCAACAACCTGGGTCAGCTGGATCTGGGTCCCATTGGCGGCCTGAAGGAGCTGCGAGCCATTAGTTTGATGGCATCCTACGACCAGATCCTGGATCTGGCGCCTCTGGCCAACTGCCCGGCGCTGGAGGTTTACCTGGCTTTCAACGGTACGGTGCTCAATCCGCCGTCCCAGGCTGTTACGGATACAGAAAGCAGTTTGCCCATTTATAATCAGGTGATCTTGAGCATCCAAGACGAGATTTATGCCAGACGGGCGGAGCAATGGGACTGACTGTATGAATCAATGTGAAAAGGGCGCGCTGCAAGTTTGCAGCGCGCCCTTTTCACAGGTTTGACAAATTATTCGACGTCGCCCAGAGGAGCGATCACATTGCGGTAAACAAGGCGGAGGAAGAGCAGGCTCAAAGTCAGGGAGGCCACCTCGGCGATGGGGAAGGCCCACCACACGGCAGTCACGTTTCCGCTCAGAGAAAGCAGATAGGCCGCGGGAAGGAGCACGACCAGCTGACGTACAATGGACATGATCATGCTCAGCACGCCGTTGCCCAGAGCCTGGAAGGTGGAGGAACAGATGATGTTGAAGCCGGCGAAAGTAAAGCACAGACTGATGATTCGCAGCGCCGGTACGCCGATGCGCAGCATCTCATCCGAAGCCTCAAAGAGACTGAGGATGGGGGCGGCGAAAAACTGAATGATCACCAGGCCTGCCAGCATGATCCCTACGGCGAGAATGGCGCTGAAGCGCACGGTTTCAGTGAGGCGCTTGCGCTTCCGGGCGCCAAAGTTGTAGGAGACAATGGGTACCATGCCGTTGTTCAGACCGAATACCGGCATGAACACAAAGCTTTGAAGCTTGAAGTAGACGTTGAATACCGCGACGGCGGTGGAAGTGGAGATGGCGCCCAGGATCAGATTCATGCCGAAGGTCATGATAGAGCTGATGGAGTTGAGCACAATGGTGGGGATGCCCACGCTGTAGATTCGGCTAATGATGTGTCCACGGGGGCGGAAACCCTTCAGCTTGGGCTGGATCTCATGGTTGTGGGTGATATTGAAGATCAGCGCCAGAATGGCGGCAACGATCTGGCCCAGCACGGTGGCTCCGGCGGCGCCGGCCACACCCATCTTGGGGAACGGCCCGATGCCGAAGATGAGGATGGGGTCCATGATAATATTGATCACCGCGCCCACGCCCTGGGTGATCATCGTATAGAAAGTGCGTCCGGTAGACTGGAGCAGCCGCTCAAACATGATCTCCATAAAGAGACCCACGGAAAGACCGGCACAGATCCGCAGATAGGCTACGCCCTGGTTGACGATATCCGGGTCGTTGTTCTGAGCCAGGAAGAAGGGCTCGGCAAATGCCACACCAGCAATGGAAAAGACCAGCATACTGAGAAAAGCCAAAAAGACGCCGTTTTCCGCAGTATGGTTGGCTGTCTCAAAATCTTTGGCGCCCAGGCTGCGGGAGAGGAGAGCGTTGACGCCCACGCCGGTACCCACACTGACAGCAATCATCAAATTCTGATAGGGAAAGGCCATTCCTACGGCAGCCAGTGCGTTTTCGCTGACTTTGGCTACAAAGTAGCTGTCCACCACATTATACAGAGCCTGCACGAGCATGGAAATCATCATGGGCAGGGACATGGAGAGGACCAGTTGTTTGACAGGCATGACGCCCATTTTATTTTCTTGCAATTCCGACATAAAAAACCTCCCAACCGAAAAGAGAGCCGCAGCGATCCGCTGCGGCAAAAAAGAATACATTTCGCTGTTATTCTAAACGATTATATATGGTTAGTCAATAGATTTTCAATATACGAATTAGTTTTCAATAGGAACCTGCCTTTTTGCTCCGCAATATGATAGGTTGTGGGGGCCTGCACCGGCTGACGGTAAGCCTCCATCCATTTCAAGCGACAGCGAGGAGCGTTATGATATGAGTACCATTACCTTGGATGCCCTTCGGGTAGGCCAGTGGGGAGAGGTGGCTGAGGTGCTGACTGAGCCCGCCATGCGCCGACGGCTGCTGGACCTGGGATTGGTGCCGGGGACTGCGGTAAGCTGCACGGCGGTCAGTCCTGCGGGGGATCCGGCGGCTTATCTGATCCGTGGGGCGGTCATTGCTCTGCGGCGGCGGGATGCCAGGGGCGTCAGATTGGCAGGCGCGCCATGGGACTGACGCGAGCTGCCACAGGAGCGGGCGCGGCTGCTGCCGCCCAGCCGCTGGGGGCTGAGGAGGCGGAGCGGGTGGTAGCTTTGGCGGGCAATCCCAATGTGGGTAAGTCCACCCTGTTCAATGCATTGACCGGCTTGCGCCAACATACCGGGAACTGGCCGGGTAAGACCGTAGCGGTGGCCCAGGGGCGATGCCAGTGGAAAGAAACTACCTACACGCTGGTGGATCTGCCAGGTACCTATTCGCTGCTGGCCCACTCTGCCGAGGAGGAAGTGGCCCGAGATTTCCTCTGCTTTGGCGGGGCTCAGGGTGCGGTGGTGGTGTGTGATGCCACCTGTCTGGAGCGCAACTTAAATCTGGTATTCCAGACTTTGGAGCTGGAGCCCAGAACAGTGGTGTGTGTCAACCTGATGGATGAGGCGGCCCGCAAGCATATCACGGTGGATCTGGAGGCTCTGTCCGCCTATTTGGGCGTTCCCGTGGTTGGGAGTTCCGCTGGCCGGGAGGAGGGGCTGGAGGAACTGATGGATGCCTTGGATATACTGCTGGACAGAGAGACGCCTCCTCAGCCCCGGCCGGTCCGCTATCCACCGCCAGTAGAATTTGCCGCCGCATCCCTCAAACCACTCCTGGAATCCAGGCTGCAGGGCAGACTGCCTGTCCGCTGGGCGGCCCTGCGACTGCTGGAAGGGGATCCCACTCTGCCTGCCAGTCTGGCGCGGCAGACAGGCTGGGACCCGGATAGGGACCAGGAACTTCAGGAAGCACTGATCAGGGCCAGGGAACAGCTGGCCCACAGCGGGATAACGGATCTGAGCGATCAGCTGGCGGCCAGTATGGTCCATGCCGCTCATCAGGCGGCCCGGGCAGCACTGCCCCAAGGTGCTGCCATTGCAGGCGGCGAACGTCTGGACCGACTGCTTACGGCCCGGGCCACCGGCATTCCAGCCATGCTGCTCCTGCTGGCGGCTGTGCTGTGGCTCACCATAGAGGGGGCCAACTATCCCTCCCAGCTGCTGTCCGATGGGCTATTCTGGATTCAGGACCGGCTTACCGACCTGTTTGTCTGGCTCAATGCCCCAGAGTGGCTCCACGGGGCGCTGGTCCTGGGAGTGTACCGAGTACTTGCATGGGTGGTCAGTGTCATGCTGCCTCCTATGGCAATTTTCTTCCCTCTCTTTACATTACTAGAGGATTTTGGGTATCTTCCCCGTGTGGCTTTCCTGCTGGACCATGGATTCCAAAAGGCCAAAGCTTGCGGTAAGCAGGCCCTGACCATGTGTATGGGATTCGGCTGTAATGCCGCAGGGGTGGTGGGGTGCCGTATCATCGATTCACCCCGGGAACGAATGATTGCCATTCTCACCAACAGTTTTGTTCCCTGCAACGGACGGTTTCCTACCCTCATCGCTCTAATTACAATGTTTTTTGTGGGTGCGGCAGGGGGATTGTGGCAGGGAATGGCGTCCTCACTGCTGCTTACCGGGGCTATTCTGCTGGGGGTGGTCATGACCTTTGGCATATCTCGCCTGCTGTCCAATACGCTGCTGAAAGGAATGCCGTCGGCCTACGCCCTGGAACTGCCGCCTTACCGACGGCCCAGAGTGGGGCAGATCCTGGTCCGCTCGGTGCTGGACCGCACGCTGTTCGTGCTGGGCCGGGCTGTGGCTGTGGCCGCCCCTGCCGGATTGGTGATCTGGCTGTGCGCCAATGTTACTGTAGGCGGTGCCAGCATTCTGGACTGGTGTACCGGCTTTTTGGACCCGTTTGGCCGGCTTCTGGGTATGGATGGTACTATTTTGATGGCCTTTTTGCTGGGCTTCCCCGCCAATGAGATTGTGATTCCCATTATTCTCATGTCCTATCTGTCCACCGGAACCTTACAGGATGCGGGTAGCCTTGAGGCCCTTCGGGAACTGCTGGTTGCAAACGGCTGGACTTGGACTACCGCTCTGTGTACCATGCTGTTTTCTCTGTTCCACTGGCCATGCTCCACCACTTGCCTGACCATTGCGCGGGAAACCCGCAGCGTAAGGTGGACGGTGCTGGCAGTGCTTATCCCCACAGTGCTGGGAATCTGTCTTTGTTTGCTGACAGCTTCCGTCTCACGATTACTAGGGGCGGCGTGATAAGTTTTGACCGGAAGTTTTTTTGATAAAATCAAAATTAGCTCTTTACAAACAGAGGGATGGTTGCTATAATAATCTGGCACGTTAAAAGAGCGTGCCAGACGCGCCCGTAGCGCAATTGGATAGAGCGTCAGATTCCGGTTCTGAAGGCTGGGGGTTCGAGTCCCTTCGGGCGTACCATGAAGAAATCCTGTAACCACAATGGTTACAGGATTTCTTTATGCGAAGGAAGGGCCTGTTGCAAGATGCGCTCTCAGACCCAAAAGGGAAATTTGTGTATTAAAACAGTTAGCCAAAACCGCCGCCTGGACGGTTCTGGCTAACTTTTTCTTTGGCCTATTTTTTCGGGATTCTATTTTGCAACAAGCCCGTTCTGCAATATAAATTTAAGGCCTCCAGAAGTAAAACGCGTAAGACATGATGATAATACTGATTACCAGCAAAATGCTTCCGGTCAATAGGACGGCAGGGGTAGTTCCCAGACAGGCCACAAAGGAACTGATTCCCATCAGTACTGTTCCAAAGAATGCGATCCATTTATATTTGGTCATTTTAGTTGCCCTCCTTGATTTCGGCCTTTACCGGCTTGAGTTTCATAAGGATGACATAGAGAATCATGGAGATCACGATACCGTTGACGGAAGGCTGTCCAAAGGGCAGAAGATAGACAAGCGCGACAGAAATTGCCCAGGTGATCCAGGCCACGATATTCCAATCTCCGATGTCCGCTTTGGCCAGCTCCTCATAGTGACCGCGCTTGATGATGTAGTAGTCGGCAAAGATGATGCCGGCCAGGGGCGGGACGATGTTGCCCAACACATCGAGGAAGGTAAACAGGAAGGTGATCTCATAGGGCTTTAACATGGTCAGAAGGGCACAGATCACCAGAACGCCCATCAGCATCTTTTTCCGGCCCATATTGAATGCGTTGGAAAGATTCAGGGACATGGAATACAGATTGGCTGCATTCGTGGTGAAGATGTTGGTGGTCATAAGAATGATGCTGGGCAGGATCAGTCCCATAGAGAGCAGTACAGCCGTCAGATCGCTGTTGTTCAGGGCAATGGCTGTAATTGCACCGCAGATGACCAGGAGACTGTTGCCGCCCACCAGACCGGTGACGCCGCTGAGCATGGCCTCCTTGGTATTTTTGGCGTAGCGCATGATATCGGCGATACAGGCCACCGTACCAAATACCCAGGTACCGATGATCAGAGTGGTTCCCTCCACGATGGTAATGGGAGTGGTGGGAACATAATTCAGAATCATAGAAAAGTCGCCTGTTACCGTCACCGCTTTGATGGAAGCGGCGATGGACAGGAAGATTACCGCCGGAATGGCCACATAGCCCAAGATCGAAATGGCGTCAAAGCCAAACAGAGCAAACATACCCATCACCAACGCGCTGAGCATCATACAGATGATCTCACCCACGCCGCCCAAATTGAGTACCTGGGCGATCAGATGGCCGTAGGTGGCAGACTGAATGGCATACCAGCCGATATTGACAACAGGAACGAACAAAGACGTAATTTTTGACCCTTTTAATCCAAAACTGTGTCTGGTCAGCAGGGCGAAGGTAAGGCCGGTACGGCTGGCAATGATACTGACCAGAATGGCCAGAACGCTTAAAAAGACATTTCCCAGGATGGTGGCCAGAATGATTTCGCGGAACGTCAGACCGGCGGCCAGGCCGCCGCCTGCCACCATGCTGGTGATGAGGAATACATAGCCGGTCCAAATAATGGTGATGCTGGCGAAACTCTTTCGTTTGTCCCGTGGGACCTCGCACAGTTCATAGTCGTTGTCTGCTGCCTTGACTTTTTCCTTTTCCTTCATGAATGACGCCCCTTTCATCATTTCTGCTGGGAAATACGTGCCCATACTTTCTGAGCACTTGCGCGGCTCTTTTGGCAGATCTCAGATTCATCAAACTGTACCTGGTAATTTCTCATCTTTGCTTCACCGGCACACCAGACGTCGCTGGGCCGGTAGCTGTTGAATATGCCGTCCAGGATGTGTGCCCAAACATTTTCCTGGGTGATGGGGGTAGGCGGGAGATAGGGTGCAAGGGCAAAATCGGCTTCACAGCCGGTATCCAGCCGGCCAAGCTGGATGTGCAGCAGCCGGGAGGCAAATTCATAACCGCTGCGGATGCAGTCCAGCAGCATACCGGAATCAAACCACCAGGGATTCTTGGTACGCAGGTGCATCCCAAACATGGTGTTGCGCAGATCTGCGGCGATATTGGTGCCCAGTGTGTCATTTCCTACCATGACGGGTACACCATACCGGCGGAAGAGGCGAAAATCAGGGATACCGTTTCCGGTGTTCAGGTTTGAGGTCACATTGATGGCTGCTGTGGCGCCGTATTCAGCCATCAGCGCCGCTTCCCGATCATTGATGTTGACACAGTGGGCGAAGATGCTGTTGGGAGTAATCAGGCCGTGATCTGCAAAACGCTCCACGATCCGTTTTCCGTAACGGGCTACCGACTCCTCTTCGTCCTCCAGGCTTTCGCCCACATGGACGTGCAGCGGGATATTACCGATCTCCTGTGCGACCCGGTCTAGGGTCCGTTCACTGAGTGACAGGGAAGCGTGCATTCCAAACATGGCCCCGTGCATTTCACTGCCGCCTTTTTGGGCAAAGGACAGGTTTTCACGAATACAGGCATCCACATCAAACCGATCGCTGGTTTCAAAACAGAAGAGGCCGCGCAGTCCGCTTTCGTCTACCCAGGCCTGCTTGAGTGCATCCAGCGTGCCCTCTATCTGGGTTCCGCTAGCGTGGTGGTCAAAAATGGTGGTCACGCCGCAGCGGATATGGTCCAGAGCCAGTGTTTTTGCGCTCCAGTAGGAGCTTTCCACATCAAGAGCACCATCCACCGTCCAGTAGAGCTGCTCCAGCTGTTCCCGGAAGCTGGTGGAGCGGATGGGCGGCAGGGGACAGCCTCTCATATAAGCGCCGTATAAATGGGCGTGGCAGCTCAGCAGACCGGGCAGCAGAAACGCACCCTTTGCGTCGAGCACTTCACAGCTCTCTGGCTGATGCCACTGACTCATGGGGCCGGTTTCGGTGATTTTACGGTCAAAGATAAGATAGCTGTCCGGACGGTAGGAGTAGAAGTCGTAAATATTGGCATGAATGATGGCTTTCATGGCTCAGACTCCCTCAGGTGGGATACCGGGAATCCCCAGGGAGCAGACCCAATCCCGAATGATCTTGTTTGCCGGAGGGAAGGGAGCGCCGCTTTCCGAAATCATGGGTTTTGGGCTCCGGGCCGCAAATTCCTCGCTGTGGATCTCCAGGCCGCCGGGCAGGAGTTTGTTCAGATCTGCCTCGGACATGGCGTATTTGACCTTGGGGATCCCAGCCCAGAACAGAGCGCCCATACACATGACACAGGGCTCCATCAGGGCGTAGACCGTACATTTGGACAGAAATTCCTGCGGATATGCCTGTACCGCCCGCTGGGCCAGGACAATGGTATCGTGGGCGGTGGGATCGTTCCGGGTGTGAGCCAGATTTCCCTGCTCCATCACGATTTCTCCATTCTCATCCACCAGGATACTGGCAAAACCGTCGTCTCCCCGGTCCATGGCTTCTCGGGCAAGTTCGGCGGTTCGCTGAAAGTAAAATTCGTCCGCTTTCCACTTCATGCTGCGAAACCTCCCTTCAGAATTGCCTATATTTTATCGATTAGTCAGTCTGTGGTCAATTCACAAAGTGACCGCATTTTTGAGACAAAAATTGTGCAATATAGACAATAAAATGCGATAATTATTATTAAAAACGACGAATAAACCATGCTTCATTCAGCACGGCTTATTCGTCGTTATACGATGGCTTTTTATTGGGTGATCACAGTGCCGGTCAGACCGTTCAGCGCGTCACCTGCTTTTTCCAAAAGGGTAATCAATGCTTTGCGTCCCGGTTTGGAGGCAGCAAACTCCATGGCGGCCTGTACTTTGGGCAGCATGGAACCGGCGGCAAATTCTCCGTCGGCCACATATTTGGCAGCCTGACCCGGTGTCAGGCGATCCAGCCAGACCTGATCCGGCTTTCCAAAGTGGATGGCAACTTTTTCTACGGCGGTGAGAATAATCAGCTCGTCGGCGTCCAGGGACTTGGCCAGCACGCAGCTGGCAAAGTCCTTGTCCACCACAGCGCCCACACCCCGCAGGTAACATCCCTGACGAACAACAGGGATACCGCCGCCGCCTGCCGCGACGACCACCTGTCCGGCCTGAAGGAGGGTGCGGATGGTGTCGATCTCCATGATCTCCTGAGGCTTTGGGGAGGCAACCACCCGCCGATAGCCCCGGCCGGCATCCTCCATAAAGCGATAGCCCTCTTTTTCCAGCTCTTTGGCCTCCTCCAGGGATAGAAAGCGGCCAATCGGTTTGGTGGGGTGCTGGAAGGCGGGATCGTCGGGGTCTACCCGGGTCTGGGTGATCACAGTGGTGACCGGCTTATCAATGCCCCGATTCAGCAGTTCCGCATGGAGGAAACTCTGAAGATCATAACCGATGTAGCCCTGGCTCATGGCCACACAGACGGACATGGGAATGATGGACTGTCTGGGATCGGCCCGATGGAGTTCCGACATGGCCAGATTGATCATGCCAACCTGGGGGCCGTTGCCGTGGGAAATCACGATTTCGTTTCCCTCTGCGATCAGGTCAGCCAGAATGCGGGAGGTATATTTGACCGCCTCCATCTGTTCAGGCAGGGTGTTTCCCAGGGCGTTTCCACCCAGGGCCACCACAATGCGCTTTTTCATCTGTCCCGCTCCTTACTTCAGGATGTAGGGCAGCATGGTGTAGAAGGCGCTGCAGGTGACCAGATCGTTGACGCGGGTAGTCTCATTGGGCTTGTGGCAGGCCTCCACGTCGCCAGGCCCCATGATGACGGTGGGAATGTGATGGCGGCCGCAGAAGGCTACGGCGTTGGTGGAGTACACACAGGGGCCGGGCACCAGATCCTTGCCGTACAGCTCCTGGAATGCCTTGCGGGAGGACACCACCAGCTCATGATTCTCCTCGGTCTTCCAGGTGGGGAAGTAGAGCTCCTGGGTAAAGTCGGTGTTCTTGTAGCCGCGCTTGGCATAGGAGGGCATATAGACCTTGTAGGGAGGCTCGCCCAGAGCCTTGGTGATGTAGTCCACCACCTGGCCGATGGCGATCTCTTCGTTCTCACCCCAGGTCAGGCGGCGATCCAGATAGAGCTTGGCCTCATCGGGAACGGAGCACTGGGAGGGGCCCTTGACCTCCATGGAGGAGACCACCACGGAGCCCTTGCCCAGGAAATTGTCCTCATCGGGCTGCAGGTCCTCGTTCAGCTGCTCCATGGCCAGAGCGGCGCGGGCGGCCTTGTAGGCGGCGCTGACGCCGTTGTGGGGCAGGGAACCGTGAGAGGAGATGCCCTTGAGGAGGATCTCAATCTCCATGCGGCCCCGCTGGCCCCGGAACAGACGGCAGGCGGTGGGCTCGCTGGACACGATATAGTCGGGCTTCAGGCCCTCCTTTTCGATCTCATAGAGCCAGCACAGACCGTCGCAGTCCTCTTCCATAACCGTAAAGGTGTAGTAGATGGTGAACTCGCCGTCGTAGCCCAGTTCCTTCAGCATCCGGGCGGAGGCGATCATACAGGCGGCGCCGCCCAGCTGATCGGAAGCGCCCAGGCCGTACACCAGGCCGTCCTCGGTGACCTCGCCGCAGAAGGGGTCCTTGTTCCACTGGGTCCGGTCACCCACCTCTACGGTGTCGATGTGGGCGTCAAAGGCCAGCTTCTTGGGGCCATGGCCCACCCGGCCCACCACGCTGCCCAGACCGTCAATGTGGACCTCGTCAAAGCCGGCCTCCTGGCACAGCTGCACGATCAGTTCACAGCGGTCCTTCTCGCGGCCGGAGAAGCCGGGGACCCGGATCATCTTTCCCAGCAGCTCGGCAGTATAGGCCCTGTACTTCTCACTGAGCTCACGAATGCGTTCGGTCGGTACCATGATCATAAATCTCCTTTACAAATAATCTTATAATCTTCAGATTTCAGGAATGACATTGGTAATGGCACGGGTGGGGCATCTGGTCTCACACAGGCCGCAGCCAAAACACTTGGACTGGTCCACCACAGGCTTGCCCTGTTCCATATGCAGCGCAAAGTAGGGGCAGCAGCGCTCACACAGACCGCAGCCGGTGCAGGTATCCTGATCAAAGTGGGGGAAGGAGGGGGTGTTGCTGGGAACAGTGGTGGTCAGGCCGGTGGCTTTGACATCCTCCACGCTGGTAAAACGATAGCGCTCCAGGGCGGCGGGCAGATCCGCCAGGATCTTGCCGTACAGATCCCGGCCCTTCCGCATGGCTTCGGACAACATCTGGACCGCGTCGGCTCCCGCCAGCAGGAACTCGATCACGTCCTCTGCGGTGGCGCAGCCGCCGCTGGCAATGACCGACAGGTCGGGGAAGGCCTGTTTGATCATGTGAACGTAGGCCAGAGCCAGAGGTTTGATGGCGGGGCCGGAAGTCCAGACGTAGCCGTCGGCGGTGCCGATCAGGGGGCGGCGGTGCTCGATATCGATGACCATGTTCGGGCCGAGAGAGGTGATGGCCACGATACCGTCCGCGCCGCTCTCCCGGCAGGAGGCGGCAAAGCCCACGGGATCGGAGATATTGGCGTTCATTTTGACCCAGATGGGCTTTTTGGTGAGGCTCCGCAGCACTGCCACGATCCGCTTGACCTCATCGAAGTCTTTGCCCACATACCGGGGAATGTACTCATAGCCAGCCACAAGGGGCTCCAGCTGGGGGATCATCTGCCGCAGGTCTTTGTCGTCATACCCCACACTGGCAATAATGGGCGTGTCACACTGCTTGCGTACCTCGGGGAGGTACTCCCCGATCCATTGGGATGCGGGATGCTCCGACCAGGCTTCGGAATTGAAGATCATGGTCCGGTTGCCGGCGATACAGGGGCGGCCCACTTCCGCCGCATCCGGCGCAATGGTTTTTGTTACGATGGCGCCCAGTCCCTGCCGGGCCAGATAGAGAATCCGTTCGGCGTCTCCAGTCAATGGGCCAGAGCCGGGGAGCAGGGGAGAAGAGAGCTTCAGCCCGGCGGCATTCGTGGAGATATCCATGAAAACTCCTCCTTTACTCAGCGTCTGCCACCCATAGTCAGATCCATGACTGCCTTGACTGTATGCAGCCGGTTTTCGGCCTCCTGATAGATGATGGAGTGAGGACCATCAATGACGGAATCCTCCACCTCATTGACACGGTCGGCGGGCAGGGCGTGCATATAGATGCTGTTCTCAGAAGTAAGATCCATCAGCGCCTGGGTACACTTCCAGGACTTGTTCTGAGCCAGACGGTCCAGTTCCTCCTGTGTCAGAGTGGTGTTGCCCTCGCGCTTCTCATCGGTGGGAGCCTTCTTGCTGTCGGCGTACCAGCTGCCCCAGTTCTTGGGGATCACCACGTCGGCTCCCTCAAAGGCCTCGCGGATGTTGTGGGTGATGCGGATGGTGCCGCCGTTCTTCCGGGCGTTCTCCTCCGCCTGGGCGATCACCCAGTCGGGCAGTTCGTAGCCCTCGGGATAGGCCAGGGTGACCTCCATCCCATAGCGAGGGAAGAGCAGGGCCTGGGTAACGGGCACAGAGATGGGCTTTTTATGGGTGGTGGCATAGCACCAGATGATGGAGACTTTCAGACCCTGGGTCTTGGTGCGGCCGAAATGCTCCTGGATGGTCATCAGATCGGCCAGACCCTGCATGGGGTGGTACAGGTCGCACTGAAGATTCAGAACGGGCACTCTGGAATACTTGGCCATCTCACGGATGTAGGCGTTGCCCACGCCCCAGCCGCAGTGACGGCAGGCAATGGCGTGGCCGTAGCTGGAAAGGATCATCGCCGTATCCTTGGCGGAATCGCCGTGCTGGATCTGCATCTTGCTGGCGTCCAGGAAGTGGGCGTGGGCACCCAGCTGGGTGGCGCCGGCCTCGGTGGAGTTGCGGGTGCGGGTGGACTCATCAAAGAACATCATGAACACAGTCTCGTCCCGCAGGCTGGCGTGGGGGATCTTCCGCGCAAATTTCAGTTTCAGATCATAAGCGGTGTCCAGGCAGGTATCAATTTCTTCGTTGCTCCACTCCTGCAGAGTGATCAGGTGCTTGCCGCCCATAGAAGTTACCATAATAATTCCTCCGTTTTAGACTGATTGATTGATCAAATACGAGGCCATTTAAAACGAGCTCATGGCTCGCATTAGTTTGATCAGTCAGTCAGATTTTCTGTGCTCATTATATGCCAAAGCTCTTTTTGTGTCAATCTTCTATTCTGGACAAAAAAACCAAAAGAAATTTAGGCATTCAGACGGAGATGTCGGCCCCATTCCATACGATATCGCGATACCGCTGGGGATCAGTGTCACCCTCGGTAGAAAAAAGAAGTACGCTGGAGGTTCCATCAAGGCCGATCGCCTCCCGCAATGCGCGGTACTCCGCGTTCTCCATCAAAGTGGCCAGAAGCCCCATTCCCACGGCGCCGCTTTCTCCGGAAACCACCTGGGGATCGCCCTTACAGGGAGCGGACAGCATTCTCATGCCTTTGGTGGCCACCCAGTCCGGACAAGAGACGAAGAAGGAAGCGTGATTGCGCAGAATATCCCAGGAAATGGTGTTTGGTTCTCCGCAGGCCAGGCCCGCCATCATGGTTTGCAAATCGCCGTCCACGGTACGCAGCTGTCCATCGCCTGCCACGGCACCCTGGTAGAGACAGTCGGCAGCCTGGGCTTCCATGATGATGGTTTTGGGAGGATTTTCGGGGAAGAGATTGTGGAAGAAGCCTACCACAGCGCCAGCCAGAGAGCCTACTCCGGCCTGGACAAAAATATGGGTGGGGCGGGCGGCGTCGAGGGACTTGAGCTGCTCGGCGGCCTCCATAGCCATGGTTCCGTAGCCCTGCATGATCCAGGCGGGGATCTCCTCATAGCCATCCCAGGCGGTGTCCTGTACTATGACGCCGCGCTCTGTCTCTGCGGCTTCAGCGGCGGCAATGCGCACACATTCATCATAGTTGACCTCCTCAATGGTTACCTTGGCCCCTTCCCGGGCAATGTTGTCAAAGCGGGACTTGCTGCTGCCCTTGGGCATATGGACTACGGCCTTTTGCCCCAGACGGTTGGCGGCCCACGCCACACCCCGGCCGTGGTTGCCGTCTGTGGCGGTAAAGAAGGTGGCCTGTCCGAATTCCCGCTTGAGCTGGTCGCTGGTCAGGTAATCATAGCTCATTTCCTCTACAGATTTACCAAGCGCTTTAGCGATGTACCGGGCCATGGCAAAAGAACCGCCCAAAACTTTAAAGGCATTCAGGCCAAACCGATAGGACTCATCCTTGACAAACAGGTCCTTCAACCCAAACTGTCCGGCCATGCGGGAAAGCCTGGCAAGAGGGGTAACGGCGTATTGGGGAAAACTCTGGTGAAATCCGCGGGCCCGCTGCACCTCATCCAGAGCCATGACGCTCAGCTGCTGGTCCCCGCTTTTGGGCATTTTGTTGGCGCTCCACTTGATGACTTCCATAATAATCCTCCATTTCTGACCGCTCTTCTGTCGGTCTATAGCGAATATATCATACTGCCCCAAATAAATCAACTAGTCAGTCAGTGGAGGGGGTTTGATTTTTTGAGCCTGGTTTGATATACTGATTTTACAAAAGAATGCAGGAAAGAGGCTGCTGTCAATGGAGTATAATCCTATGGAAGAAACCATTCTCTCTGCGGCGTTTGAGGTGGTGGACAGGGAGACGCTTGCCGGAACCCGTATGCGCCTGATTGCTGAGGAAGCCGGAGTGGTGCAATCCAACCTTCACTATTATTTTAAGACCAAGCGGGACCTGCTGTTGGCCCTGCTGCGATATATCCAGAAAAACTTTTCAGAAAAGCGGGACGCGGTGCTTGCGCAGCGTTCGAATGATCTAAAGGATAAGCTGTCTGGCTTTTTTGAACAGAAGAAGCAGATTATACAGGACGAGCCTCAGTATGACAGAACTCAGTTTGACTACTGGTGCATGGGACGGGTAGACCCTGAAATCAATGAGGAATTTTATCAGTCCTATCAGATCTGGAGAAAGCATATTGCGGAAACAGTCCGCCTGTACGATCCCGCGGTGGAGCCGGAGGAGGCTGATCTGCTTGCTCATGTTATGGTTTCCATGATGATGGGCGAATCCCTTCAGGTTCTAAACTCCAAATTGACAGTTGATCTGGAGCTGTATGCAACCCTCTGCTGTGATATGCTCATGGAATATCTTCGCCCCACTCCCTCGTCCGTACAGACATCATAAAAATGCCCCTGGGAGGTAAGTATCAAGTTTTAAGAGGAGAGGCGTCGCGTCAGCGGCGCCTCTCCAGTTTTTAGCAGGATGCGCTCATGGTTGTAGAAGTAAATATAGCGATCAATCAACTCGTTGGCCTGTGAGAAGGTAGCCGGTTTGTGGCGGTAAATACATTCTGTTTTGAGAACAGAGAAAAAATTTTCCGCCATTGCATTGTCATAAGGGTTTCCACGCCTTGACATAGACGGCGTAATGCCGTATGTTTGAGTTAGCTCAAAATATGCTTGTGAGGCGTACTGAGCACCCTGGCCGCTGTGGAGCTGCAACTCCGCAGCACAGTTTTGGGGTTGCGGAAGATATTCTGACTTTTCAGCCATAACCACATCCGCCGGTAGCCATAGGTTCGGAAACTGCGTTCCCGCTGCTGTGCAATGAGCTCCGAAAGAGCTGCGTCCTTTTCCGGCCTGCCCTGGCGATGGACAAAGGCGTAGTAACCGCTTCTGGATACTCCAAAGAATTTACACATGACTGCCACGGGATACTCTGTCCTGTGACGATAGATGACATAGTATTTAACCTGTGCCTTCACTTCCTTTCTGCGCAGCGCAGAAAATCCCGCAGTAGTTTGTTCTCCATACGCAGCCGCTGGATCTCATAGGCCTGCTCCGCCACAATGTCTCTTGGTACGGCATCTTTTCTCGGCCGGCCTTTCGGCCGTGGGCAGATTCCGGCTTCCAGCTTTCGTTCTTTTCTCCGCTCGCGCTCAAGCAGCCTTTTTACCACCTGTTTATCCCGAAAGCCGTAGTATTCCGCTACTTCCCGCTGACTTTTCCCCTCTGCCAGCATGGCCTTGATCTCTGGCAGCAGCGCTTGAACGTGTGTGTAATTCCGTTTTCCCATGATAAGACCCCCTGATGTAGTCTATTTTCCTACATCAGGGGGCCTTTTGTCACTGTCCGTTTTTACTGGATCAGTTCATTATGTTTGATGAGTCAGAATCAACCACTTTGCTGCAGTTTGTTCAATTCCAAAACAATCAGTTTTGTACAGACTTCAAAATAGCGATCCAGGTCAAAATCGGCCCGGTTTATGATCTGCATGACAGCCCCGATGAACATGGATACCATGATGTAGCTCAGGGCTCGCTGCGTATTGGCGGGAATGCGGGGGTATGCCTCAGTAATCATACGGACCGCCTGATCCCGCCAACCTTCATAGCTTTCGTCAAACAGCGCCTGCATTTCCGGCTCTGTATGGGCGTACAGCCAGAAATCGATCTGTACCGTCTCATAGCGCCAGTCCTCATCCAACAGACGCCTGGGTTCCTGGAAGAAATGTGCGATCCGACTTTCAACGGGGGTATTCTGGTCCGCGGTATCCTGTTTGCGCCGGGCTGTAAATGTATCCTGAATCATACAGAAGAGGGACTTCATTAACGCATCTTTTGTTTTAAAATGATAGTGCAGGTTTGACTGGGACATCCCGGCCTCTTCGGCAATCAGGTGCATCCTGGTGCGGCTGATGGTTTCCCGCGCCACGACCTCCAGGGCCGCGTCCAGTATGATTTTTTCCTGTGGTGTAACCTTCATTTTTCCCACGCCTTAATTCTTATTTTTATTATTTTATCGTTTCCGGAAGAACCTGTCAAGAAGCCGGGCTTGGGATGCGGCGGTTTGAATTGACTTTGGTTTTCATTCATATTAATGAGGTTTCCCGTTGACGCCGCCTGAGAAAAAGATACGCTTTTGCTCTATTACAGGAAGAGACTGGAAAAATTTTTTTTATCGGAATAGCGGTGGGCATTTCCAACATAGGAATTGCTCTGCTACAAAAGAATATTTCCAGTCGAATCCAGGTTTGTATAAATGTGATGTATTTTTTGGCTGCTGAAAAGAGGAAAATACAGGATTTTATATAATTATCAGAATATTTGTTTTGGACAAACTTTCCTCCATTGGAATTATGGACTTGCCTTCTTTGACTGTTGGTGCTACAATGCCAGTACAGATACAGCCGTTTTGCCTTGATATGCACAGCTGTAACATTGGAGGTGAAAGCGCCCAAGTATACATTCCATGCGCGTTTTGTACCCCACATTCTATTGGATTGGAGGAATCTCATCGTGAAGAAAACAATTTTGGGAGCATCTCTCGCTGTGTGTATGTCTATGTCTCTTATGACAGGACCTGCATTTGCTGCCGAATCTGATGCCTTTACAGACATCGAAGGACACTGGGCGGAGTCCAGCATTGAGCGTTGGACTGATTATGATGTTGTGGACGGCAAGGGGAACGGTATTTTTGATCCTGACGGCGTCATGACCCGCGCCGAGTTTGCCAAGGTGCTGGCTACCACTATGGGCCTTGAAAAGAAAGCTGACGTCAGCGCTTTTGCTGATCTGGAGGAGGGCGCCTGGTATGTCTCTCCCATTGCTCAGTGCGTGGAGGCCGGTATCCTGAACGGCACTGGCAACAACACTATGTCTCCTCTGGCTCCTATCTCCCGTGAACAGGCGTTTACCATGATCGCCCGTGCTTTTGGCATTGTGCCCGTGGAGAAGGAACTGCCCTTTGCCGATGCTGATACTGTTTCGGACTATGCGCTGGGCTATGTGGCAGCCATGAATGAATATGGCTGGGTCAATGGCGTCAGCGGCGGTGGTTTTGCTCCTCTGGATGATATCACCCGGGGCAGTGTTATGTCCCTGCTGGACCGTATCGTAACCGTCTACAGCAACACAGACAAGGCTGAAGTGACCTGTGACGGCGGCGTGGTGCTGCTGACCGGCGACAACGCCACCCTGACCGGTAAGGCTGATCTGGTCGTGGTGACGGGCCAGAACGTCAACCTGGATAAGGGCCAGTTTGAGCAGGTGATCGTGCTGTCCGACGACGGTAAGATCGTGGCCAATAAGGATGCTGTGGTGGAGCACCTGCAGCTGGACGGCAGCGGCAACACCGTCAGTGGTACCGGTACTGTAAAGGACGTACTGGCCAACGGCAATAACAATACCATCAACACCAAAAACACCAAGGTAACCGCCGGTGAGGAGACCACCGGTACCAAGGCCGGCAACAAGAACGTGGCTGCCGGTGGGAGCGTTACCACACCTTCCGGTTCCACCGGCGGCGGTGGAGGCGGAACCGTGGTTCCCGATGAAAATGAGGCTCAGCTGGCTGTTGAGGGGGCCTGGGATGAGCTGAATAAGGCTCTGGAAGATTTCAAGGGTCATGACGGTGCTCAGCTGGTGACTGCTACCCGCAGTGGTGACCAGTTTGCCCTGACCCTGAACGTGGACGCCATTATGGCCGGCAATGCCGCTGTGGGCGAGGATGTGCTGAATGGCCTGGCTACCCGGCTGAAGAAGGCGCTGGATGATCATTTTGGCCAGTATGTTCTCACCGTAGCCGATCAGAAGGTCTATGACAAAGGTGCGTTCCAGAACACTGAGCTGAAGAACGCACTGTTTGCCGTATCCCAGGGTTTCTTTGAGTATCTGAGCAAGATGGAAGCCGACGCTAACGGTGTTTATACCTACAAGACTGTGAGCGCCAAAGCTGAGGGCACCGATTCTTACAACTTCAACATCAGCGTAAAGATGACGGGAGAGGACGTTGCCAAGGTGCAGAAGCTGGCCAAGAGCCTGGCCGACCACCTGAGCATGGAGAAGCTGAGCAGCGATGAAATCACGAACCGCTACGGGATCACCGTCAATGAAACCGAGGCCTTTGTGGTCACCATGGAGATGCCCGACGCCCTGATGAAGAAGGCTGTGGAGATTGCCGAGGGGAAGGGCATCAGCGCGGAGCAAATGCAGAATACCTTTGATAGCGTTACTGTGGGCCGGCTGCTGAATGAGTTGGCAAAGCTGAATCTGAACGATATCCTGGGCAGCGGCGCCGACGAGATCAATTCTGTTCTTACTACCGTGAACAGCAATGCAAATGTGATCAACAAGGTCCTGAGCAAGCTGACGGTTCAGGTTAATGATACCCCCTTCTTCACTGGTGACCATGGCGTATTTACCCCCGGTACGGAGGGATCTGCCTGGCAGAATTTCATGAGCGGCGTTGTTGGAATGACCAGCGACGGGATCAAGGAAATGACGCCCGGTCAGTTTAAGGATGCTGATGGTTCCATGAGCAAGGATAATTACTACGCCGTTCCTGTGACTGTGACCGTGGATCTGGAGTCCTCCATGGGCTTCACCGCCACCGAAACTGTGGTTGTGGTGCTGCACATTGATTTTAGCGCCTACGCCAATACCAACACCGAGACTCCGTAATTGTACACAACCACCCGGCCGGGGCGGGCAAACTGCCCGCCCCGGCTTTTCTATTCCACATCAAGAAGGGAGCGAACCTATGGAACCGGCTTTGCTGCTCTGCCTGGCCGCCGGTACGCTGTGCAGCGTGGTGTGGCTGTGGCGCTTTCGCAAACAGCTGGCCTTGCCCGCAGCGGCGATCATACCGGCGGCGGTGCTGCACACGGTTGCCGGAGTGCTCTGTGTAAAGCTGTTTGCCGGTCTGGAGGCTTTTCAGCTGACATTGAGCGGCGGCATGAGCCTGTATGGAGGGATCTTCTTCCTGCCATTTTTTTATGTTGCGGTGGGGAAGGTTTTTTCCCGTTCCCTTCCTGAACTGTTTGATGTGCTTACCCTGTGCATGATTTCCACCTTGCTGTTTGCCCGGATGAATTGCATCCTGTCCGGCTGCTGCCGGGGGCTTCCTCTGCCGGGGGGCAGCACGCTGTGCTGGCCCACCCGCGAGGTGGAGATGGTCTTTCACGGGGTGCTGCTGGTGCTGTTTTACCGCCGGCTGCGCCGGCAGAAGCAGCCGGGAACCATCTATCCGCTCTATATGATGGCCTACGGGACCTTCCGATTTGTGGAAGAGTGGTTCCGGGAGGGAAAAGCCCTGTTCTGGGGCTTGCATCCGGCCCACTTCTGGTCCCTTTTGTCCATCGTGATCGGATGCAGCTTTTATTTTGAACTGAAGGCGCGGAACGACCACAAATCATCCCGCGCCAAGAGAAGGAGGTAATGCCTGATGGGAAAAGGCATACTCAAACGAATGACGTCCATGCTGCTGGCGCTGGTGCTGGTGCTGGGCCTGCTGCCGGCAGTAGCGCTGCCCGCCTATGCAGCCCCTGTTTCTGGCCTGAGCGATCCGAGCATCGGGCTGGACAGTAATGGCGGGACATGGAACGCAAAGGGTACCGGCGTCAATGGTTCGGTTAGCGGAAAAGATAAAGAGGGGTGTAGCTCAGCTTCTCCCGGACAGGGTTCTCTGAAAATCAGCAACAACAAGGGTACGGAGGCCGCATTATCCTTTGACTATGCGCTGACGCTGGACGGTGGTTCGGTTGAGATCAACGGCGGTAAGGTTACAGAGAATGGCCATTATTCTACCTCTCTGGCTGCCGGGGGTTCTGTAACGATCTCCATCACCAGTCAGGCAGGTGCGGCACATACTACCAGTATTGCTCTGACCAATTTGTATTTGGTGCGGGACGGCAGTGTTACCGTTACCTTTTTGCCGGCACAGGGCGGCAGCTATACGGTGGACGGCGAAGCGGTAGGCCAAGATGGCCTGTCAAAGACAAACAAAACATCCCATGCCTACACTTTGGCCGCCACCCCGGCGGAAGGGTACCAGTTCCTGGGATGGAAAAACGGGGATGGTGCAGTTATCTCCACCGAGGCCTCTGCCAAGATGTATTTTGACGCAGATACAGCGGTGACCCCCTGGTTCATACCGGTTGGTACGGCGGCCTTTACGGTGGATGGTGCCTATTATACCGACTTGAACCTGGCTGTTGAAAAGGCGCAGGATGGGGGTAAGTTGGTGGTGGTGGCGCAGGACGGCATTTTGCCGGCGGGCGAGTATACTATTCCTAACGGTGTTACATTGCTGGTGCCCTGCGACAGTGCCAATACGATTTATCAGACAGAGCCGGAGACTACAGGCAAGGGTTATACCAAGCCTAGTTGCTACAGAAATCTTATTCTCTCCAACGGAACAAGCATCTCGGTGGAGAGCGGAGGCGCAATCTCCGTGGGGAGCAAGCATACTGGCCTTCAGAATCCAGGCCCTGGCTCCAATACCGGCCCCTATGGACAAATTCAGATGGAAGAGGGCAGTTCCATCACCCTGAATTCCGGAGGTAAACTATACGCTTACGGCTTTATTACCGGTAGCGGCTCCGTTACGGCGCAGAGCGGTTCAGAGGTGCGAGAGTACTTCCAGATTCATGGGTGGCGAGGCGGAAGAGCTTCTCTGAGTATGAAGGGCAGACAAGAGCGAGTGTTTCCCTTCTCACAGTATTATGTTCAGAACGTCGAGGTGCCACTGACTATATTTGCAGGCGCCTCTGAGATACTGTACACTACGGTGTACAGCAGTGTTTCCACTGAATCGGTTGAGGTTCCTTTTGTAGGTAACGGCGGATTGTTCCAGTTAGGGGAGGGAGGGTCCTTTACCAAACGGTATCTGCCAGAGAAGGATAGGATGGAGATAGAGGTCTCCGGGAATTTGACCTTAAATGAGATCAATATCCAGGGCTTTGGTTCCAGCGCCTATGTTCTTCCCCTACATGGAGGACTGTCGGTGACCATACACAACGGTACGGCATCCTTTAACAGCGACATTTCCTTGCTACCGGGCGCAGAACTAACGGTAGATGAGGGGGCCCGGCTCAACCTATCTTCCAATCTCTTCCTTTATGATTCGGAAGAGTGGGTAGACAAAAAATATGTGTTTTCCAATGCGGACCTGCGCCCGGTGAACTATTCGCCTACCCGAAGCTATACCCGCACGGCGGCAGACCTTACTGATGTCACGCTGGATCTCAATGGAACTCTTATAGTGACTGCCGGCGGAATATACACCACGGCGGGCGGTGCCAATATTACCAGCAGCAGCGGGACGGGGACACTCATTCTGCAAAGCGCACCCAGCGAAGCTCAGAAGTTGTACGAAGTGACCCAGTCCGGCAGCGATGTCACTTATTGGGATATTTCCATCACACCCGCCATCCTGCAAAACAGTGACGGCACCGTGACCGCCACCGCCGGGGCGGCGCCAGGTACGATGCTCACCTATCTGCAGGCGGAAGGAAAGTGGATCAAGCAGGAAGCCTTCCCGGGCGTAACGCTGGAACCTGTGTCCATACCCTATGACGGAACTCCGCATACGGTAACGACACAACCTGTTCCGGGCAATCCGCTCCAGATCCAGTATAGCCCTGCGGGCGAAAACGCCTGGACCGGTGACGCCCCGACGGATTCCGGGACCTACGATGTGAAAATCACTCGTCCTGCCGACGCCTATTATACGGAGTATGAGCAGACATTTGAGAACATCGTGGCAATTACCCCGCGACCGGTTGAAGTCACCTGGACAGCAGACAGCTTTATCTATGATGGCACTGTCCACCAGGTCACACCGCAGATTACCAACCTGATACCCGGGGATACGGTGCAGACGACCCTGTCCAATGCGTCTGCCACCAATGCGGGCAGCTATACCGCGGAAATCACCGGGCTGACCGGCGCGGACAGTGGAAACTACACACTTGACGGTGGCTCTGGACTTTCTCAGAAATGGAGCATTGGAAAGGCTGCAAAACCGGAGGTTACGTTCCCCACTGCCGAGGATGCGACTTATAATCCCAAGCAGGTACTGTCCTCTGTTCCGCTGATTGGCGGCAGCACCACATTAGGAACCTTTGCCTGGGCCAATCCAGATATGATTCCTACTCCCGCTGTTTCGGAATATGATGTGATCTTCACTCCTTCGGATCTCTCCAGGCAGAACTACGAGGGAATGGAGGATCCCGTTCAGCAGTCGGTATCTCTCACTGTCAATAAGGCAAAACAGGATGTTCCCACCGGTATCATGGCAGAGCAGCCTTCCGTCATTGACGGCAGCGGCAAACTGACCGGACTGACTGTTGCAATGGAGTGGAGCGCCGATCAGCAAAGCTGGAGCCCCGTTACCGCGGATGAGGCGGCAAACGGTATGGTTGTGGAACCTCCGAAGACGCTCTATATTCGTCTTGCTGAAACGGAATATTATCTTGCCGGCACGGCCGCGGAATTCACCTTTGAGCCGTATGATCCCAATCAGGAACCCACGCCGGCAGCCCGGATCGACTACCAGGAGGAAATGCTCATTGGCCTGGAGGCAGGCAGGGAATATCGTGTCAACGGTACGCCTGTGAGCGCGGATGAACAGGGACGGATCGATTTGGAGGAGGATTGGCTGGGTACCACTGTTCAGCTGATTGCTGCCGGCAACGGCACTACGACGATCGACAGCCAGCCCCAGTCCATTCCCGTTCCCGCCCGTCCGATCGCGCCCACGCTGACGACTCTGAAAGCGACCGAAGATAGTGCGGCTGACGGCGCCATCAACGGCCTGCTTGCTGAGAATCGTTATGAATACCGGGTGAGCGGGGCAGACAGCTGGACGACAGTAGAGGCGGGCAGCACTTCCATTCATGGCCTGCGGCCGGGCAGCTATGAGGTTCGTCAGGCTGCAACAGAAGCTGCCTTCTGCGGGATTGCAGCGACGGTTGTTATTGATGTGCGGAAGCCGGTGTCCATTGCCCTAACCATGCTGCCTGTCCGGTCCTTTTATCTGGAGGGACAGCCGCTGGATCCCACTGGCGGCCAAGTGACCATTACTTATGACGACAATACCACCCGTGTTCTGGAATTGAGCACCGAAATGCTCTCTGGCTACGATCCGGCAAAGCTGGGTCAGCAGGAAGTTACCATCACCGTGGGCGGTTGTACGGCCACATGGATTGTCACAGTGGAAAAGAAGTCGCTGGACTCCATTTCCATTACCAAGCAGCCTGAAAAGACCTCCTATGTTTCCGGCGAGACCTTCTCTGCCAAGGGTATGGAAGTGACAGCACACTACAATAACGGTACCAACGCAGTCGTTACAGACTACACCATTGCGCCGGATGGTCCGTTGAGCACCAATACGACCCAGGTAACCGTCAGTTATACAGAAGGCGAGATCACCAAGACCGCTGCTGTCAGAATTGAAGTTACCACCTCCGGCGGCGGCGGTGGCGGCGGTGGCGGCACCACCGTCAGCAAATACAGCATCACTGTGACAAAGAGCGACAACGGCTCTGTGGCTGCGGATCAAAAGACTGCGGAAGCGGGAGAGACCGTGATTCTCACAGTGACTCCTGATGAGGGCTACAAGCTGGACACCCTTACCATCACTGCCAAGGATGGCAGCAAGGTCAAACTTACCGATAAGGGTGACGGCAAGTATACCTTTACCATGCCTGCCGCTGCGGTCACTGTGAAAGCCGCCTTTGTAAAGGATGACGCCCCTGTAGTGCCCGAGCTGCCTTTCGCTGATGTGAAGGCCGGCGAGTGGTTCTACAATGCGGTGAAGTACGTCTACGACAACAAATTGATGGACGGCATTTCCGCCACTACCTTCGCTCCTTTTATGACCACCAACCGGGGTATGGTCGTCACGATTTTGTGGCGTCTGGAGGGCCAGCCCAAGGCTGAGAATACACTGCCCTTCTCCGACGTGGAAAGCGGTATGTGGTACACCGACGCGGTAAACTGGGCGGCATCTCAGGGAATTGTCAAGGGTTACAGTGATACTGTGTTTGCCTCCGACGACACCGTGACCCGGGAGCAGCTGGCTACCATCCTGTATCGCTATGCTCAGGGTAAGGGTTATGATGTATCTGCCGCAGGCGATTTGACAGCCTTCTCCGACAGTGCTGATGTTTCCGCTTGGGCCGCAGAGGCTATGGAGTGGGCGGTAGGATCCAAACTGCTGTCCGGTAAGGGTGGCAACATACTGGATCCTACCGGCACTGCCACTCGGGCTGAAGTGGCGCAGATCCTGATGAATTTCTGCCAGGTACTGGAGACGGGATTGGGTTAAGGCTGCATATGAACTGAGAACCTCTGGACGTATCAAGAAGCGCCCTTGTAACCAATTTGAACAAGTCCAGTAAGAACGGACAATGACAAAAGGCCCCCTGATGTAGAAAATAGACTACATCAGGGGGCCTTGTCATGGGAAAATGGAATTACACACACATACAAGCACTACTGCCTGAGATTAACGCTATACCGGCAGAGACAAAACCCAGCGGGAGCGGCGGGAAAAACGAAAGCTGGGGACAGGAATCCCGCCGCAGTCAAAAGGCTGGCCAGCGACTGCACATGGAGAATCAGACCTTTTATCACACAAAGCAGCGGATCAGGTTGTAAACACTGATGCCGGTAATGACCAGCAGCAGCCAGAAGAACAGCTTGTCCACAGCCTTGTTATCCATACGGCGGCTGAAGCTGCGGCCCATG